>NZ_MBET01000067.1:0-134599 GCF_001954215.1 Mycobacterium sp. IS-2888 | reverse complement strand
CCCGGGCCTCTCGGCGAACGCGCCAACTGGCGGTGGTATCACCCCTTCCAACCCCAACCACCACCCACAAACAACTAGGTCCGCACGCGGAGCCGGTCGCCTGCCGGCAACACACCGAAACTCAAACGGGCTGGGCCATCAAGGAATTCGGTCGGACCCACAAAATCCGTCTACCGTGTCTTCGGCGATCCTGGCGTTTCGCGCCGCGCCAGCTCGGCGAGCATCGCGTTGTACGCAGTCAGGTCGGCGTCGTCGTTGCGTTCGGCCGCGCGGTCCAGCCGCCGCGCGGTGCGCGCATCGCTGCGCGCCCACTGCACGAGCAGCGCGATCATGACGATCACCAGGGGCACTTCCCCTGCCGCCCAAGCGATTCCGCCGCCCAGTCGCTGATCACCCAGCAGATCGGTGTGCCAGGGCAGGCCCAATGACCGGTAATAGGCGGCGCCGAGCACGGTTCGGGTGCCCATCAACTCCACGCCGAAGAACGCGTGCAGCGGGAGCGAGGCGAACACGACGGCCACCTTGGCTATCGGCGGGATCGGCCGCGGCGTCGGGTCCACCCCGATCACGACCCAGTAGAACAAATAGCCGCTGATGAGGAAGTGCAGGTTCATCGCCATATGGCCGGCGTGACTGCTGACCGTGGTGTCGAAGAGGTTCGAGAAGTACAGCCCGTAGAACCCCGCGACGAACAACGCGGTGGCGACCACTGGATTGGTCAGCAGCCGCGAGACCCGGCTGTGCAGCGCGGCCAGGATCCATTCCCGCATACCCGGCGGATCGCCGCGGCCGGCGGCCGGCAGCGCCCGTAACGCCAGGCTAACCGGCGCGCCGAGCACCAACAGGATCGGGACCAGCATCGACAGCCCCATGTGGGCGACCATGTGCATGCTGAACATGGCGGGCATGTAGCGCCCCACGCCCGACGACGTCACGAACAGCAACACCACGCAGCCGAGCAGCCAGGCCACCATCCGCCCCGGCGGCCACCGATCGCCGCGGCGACGCAGCCGCACCACGGCCGCCACATACAAACCGGCGAGAACTATTGCGGCCGTGCCGAAGATCAGGTCGAAGCGCCAGTCGAACAGGACGCGCGCCAGAGTGGGCGGACCGTCGAGGTCGTAGCCGATCTCGGCTTCGGAGATCGACGGCAACCGCGACGGCGGTGGCGGCGGTGGGGTACGCCCCAGCCCGACGGCGACGCCGAAGGTCAGACCGAAAACGACCGCCTCGGTCAGGGCCAGCCGGATCAAGACACCGCGCGCCGGGACCGCGGGACCCGGATCCGCTTGCAGCGCAGCAACTCCGGCGCGTCGCTGGCGCCAACCCACGACACCCAGCACGCACAGCGCGACGAACTTGACGGCCACCAGCCGCCCGTACCCGGTGGTGAACAGCTCGGCAGGCGTCAGCCGCACCGCGGCGTTGACCAAACCGCTGAGCGCCATCGCCACCCAACACCACAGGGCGATCGCCGAGAAGCGCCGCGCCGCCAGGCCGATGTGTTCACCGGCGCGCAACGCGTGGGTCAACAGCGCCAGCAGCCCGCCGGCCCACAGCGTGGCGGCGACGAGGTGGATCAGCAGGCTGTTGGTGGCCAGGTCGTGTGAGCCGCCCGCCGACGAGTGACCGGTCAGCCCGAGCGGAACCAGCGTCAACAACGCCCCGGCGAGCAGCACCGGCGTCCAGGACCAGCGCAGCACCGCCACGCTGGCCAACGTCACCGTTGCGGCCAAGAATGCGGTCCAGCGCCACGCGGACGCGGTATAGATCAGGTCGGCCAGCCTCCAGATCGTCACCGGGTTGAGGTGCTCGACCAACGGGTGCCCGGACACGTCGGAAATGGTCAGCGGGACCAGCAGGGCCGCACACACCGCCCACACGCCCGACGCGACGGTCCCCAGCCGCAGCGCGCGGTACCCGCCGGCGTCGAGCACGCCGCTGCCCTGCGGGGGCACCAGAAACGCCGCGAAAAGAAACGATCCGACGGCCAGCGCCGCCGCGATCTCACCGGCCGCCCGGACGAACGGCAGCCCCACCGTGGTCGCCGGGCCCGGATTGGGCAGACCCGTCAGCGTCAGCGCGTCCGCCAGCGACAGCGCCCCGATTCCGGCCGCCGTGCAGCCGGCCAGCACCGCGACGCCGGCGAGTAGCGGCCACGCCAGCGCGGCGGGCTTGCCGGCGGGCCAGGCAACCGTCATGTACCCAGGGTATGGGCGGGCGCTGCGACTACAGAGGTTGGCTGTCCAGGCGGCCCGACCGGGCCCTGGTCTCGCGGGCGACGAACTGATCGCGCGCGATCCGCCCGACATGATCGGAATCGCGGATGATGTCGCGCAATTCCCGCCGGAACGCGATCCGTCGCTCGGCGAGGTCGGCAGCGGGCGCGATCAGATCCTGGTCGGCGACCACCTGGTAAGCGGTGGCGAACAGCAATGTCGACACCGATTCGCCGCTGCGCACCCGGGCCTGCGCCACGTATTGCCGGCCCACCCCCAGCGCCAGCTCCGTCAGTTCCTTCTGGGTGATGTCGGCCGGCGCGTCACGCAACACGTCGGCGACGATCTCATAGGCCTCGAAGAACACCCGCAACATGGCGTCCGCCATCAGCGGGCGTTTGGAGAACAGCATCGCGTCGATCTCGTCACCCCCGGCGGCGACGTGGGCCTCCCAATCGTCGTGCCACGCCATCTCTTCGGCGATGTTGTGCCGAAATGCCGCGGAATCGGCGAAGTAGAAATCGAACTTCAGCAGATCGCGCAACCGCATCGCCTGGGCCCAAAACGCCTCCATGCGATCGCCTTTCGCGCGCCTAGCGTGCGTGAGCGCGAGCTCGACGATCGAGGTCTCCAGGAAGGCATGTATCAGGGAGTTACGGTAGAACGCCGCGGCGTGCTGCTCCTCGGGCGCGATGCGCCACACCGGTTCCCGGCCGCTGTCGACGCGGGTGATCGGGTGACCGTTGGACAATGTGTCGACCGCCGCACGCACCCCGTCGCGGGAGCGCAGCCGCAACAGGCTGGTCGACATCGGGGTCTGCTTGCGCTCCAGGTAGTCCAGCGCATCCTGCAGGGTGTGGTGCAGCTGATCGAGCGTCAACGCCGCGCCCCGGGTGGTCAGCAGCAACGCGCACACCAATCCCGTCGCCGTCACCGGCGTCGCCTGCAAAATCCGCCACGCCACTTCGAACGACATCTTCTGCAGCGCAAGCCGTTTGGCGTCCGGATCCTGGGCCAGCGAGCCGTGCGGCGGACCGAGGTGCTCGCGCATCGATACGGCTTCGGGAAAGCGAACGTAGATCTTCCCGTAGTTGCGTTCGCCCTGCGCCCTGATGAAGTTGTACAGCCACAGGATGCCCTCGGGTGTCTTTTCGCCGCCGCGGGCGTACGCGGCGTATTCGGCGGTCTCGTGTAGCTGGTCGAAGCTGATCGACACTGGCTGCAGCAGGATGTCTTCGCTGCGGCCGTCGAGGTAGGCGTCGGCCACATAGGCCAGCAGACCGAGCTTGGGCGGCAACATCTTTCCGGTGCGCGATCTGGTTCCTTCGATGGACCAGCTCAGGTTGAACCGCTTCTCGACGATGTAGCCGACATATTCGCGCAGGACGTACTTGTATAGCGGGTTATCGCCGATGTTGCGGCGGATGAAGATGGTGCCGGCACGGCGCAACAGCGGCCCCATCACCCCGAACGACAGGTTGATGCCGGCGAACACATGCACGGGCGGCAGCCGATTCTCCTGCATCGCCACCGGCACCACCGCGCCGTCGATGTAGGACCGGTGCGAGAAGAGCAGTACCGCCGGATGTGCTTCCAGCCCGGTGCGCATCGCCGCGACCTGATACTCGTCGTAGTCGATCTCCGGGTCGAAGCCGCGGCTGAGTGCCCTGCCGAGGACGCCAACCAGGTCGACGGACACCCTGCTCCAGCCGGTGGCGAGTTCGTCGAGCACCCCCGCGGCTTCCTCCACGGTGGCACCCGGGATTTTCTCCAGGCCGGCGCGAAACCGTGTGGACGCCAGGATTTCCGGCTTCACCAACCGCGGAGACTTGTACTGCGGCCCGAGGATTCGGTACTCGGCGCGTTCCATCGCCAAGATCGCGCGGCGGGTGACGAACTGCGCGAAGTCGCGCTTATCCTCACCGACGGTGGTGTCGCGCCACTGCTGTCGGAGTTCGGACACCTTGGCGGGCTCGCCTGCGACCACGCGCGCCCGGTGGGGGGCATCGCGCAGGATGCGTCGTTGCTGACGTTGGTTGGGGTGGTAGGGATCTCGGCCGGGTAGCAACCCGGCCACCTTGGCGATCCTGCCGCGGTCCGCGGGCGGCAGCCAGAACACCCGCACCGGAACGACCAACCGGTCGTCGGCGGATTCGGAGCCGGACTCGAGCTGCTCGGCGAGAGCGGTCAGTGCCGCCGGTGGCGCATCACGCGACGGCAATTTCAGTACGTCGAACCTGGTCTCCGGGTGCCGGGCGCGCTGCTTGCCCAGCCAATCCATCACCAGCTCCCGTTCGACGCCCGTGTGCATGGACGCCAATACCAGCGAGTCCTGCGCGGCCAATACCGCGCTGGTATCTGCGACCGGTTGCGTCACGGCCGCCCTCTGGGACGTGAAGGCTGTTGTACCTCACCGTCTTTGAGAGCGACCTTGGACGCATGCGGCTCAGGCTTGGCCCTACTGGCCGCCTTCTTCGCGGCGGATTTCTTCCCGCTGCTGGTTTTCTTCGCGGTAGCCTTCTTCGCCGGGGCCTTGCGCGCGGCGGATTTGGCGGCCGGCTTGGCTTTTTTTGCCGCCTTCTTCTCCGCGTACAGGTCGACCTCGGGCAGCTCGTCGACGGGCCAATTGGCCAGGGTGTCCAGATAGAGCTGGCGCACCTCGGCGATGCGCTCCGGCAACGTGTCCAATGTCCAGCCATCGACGGGGATCGGCGGGAACACCGCGACGTCGACCGTGCCCGGATTTATCGTTGTCGAGTTTCGGGCCGCGACGATCTCGGCGTTGCGAATCACGATGGGCACGATGGGAATTCCCACCGCCATCGCGATGCGGAAGGGTCCCTTCTTGAAGGGACCGACCTCGGTGGTGTCCACGCGAGTGCCCTCGGGTGCGATCACGATCGAAAGCCCGTTCTTGGCCCGATCTTCGACCGCGTGCATGGTCTCCACCGCGGCGACCGGATCGTCGCGATCGATGAACACCCCGTCGAGCAGCTTGCCAAGCGTGCCCATGATCGGGTCCTTTTCGAGCTCCTTCTTGCCCACGCCGACCCAATTGTCGCGCACCAGCGCCCCGGCGATGACGGGGTCAACCTGGTTGCGGTGGTTGAAGATAAAGACCGCGGGCCGTTGCGCGGTCAGGTTCTCCTTGCCGACGACGTTCAGGTGCACACCCGCGATCGCGAGCGACAACTGGGAAAAAGTGGACGTGAAGAAGTTCACGCCGCGGCGCCGGCTACCGGTCAGCAGACCAATGCCCACCGCGCCGGCCGCGACCGGAAACATCGAACCGAAGCCGGCGAGCGTTCGCACCTGCCGCCGCAGTCCCACGCGACCGCGGCTGTTGAATCTCAGGATCGGCCAGCCGCGACGCTTGGCGACGGCGGCCATCTTGCCCTCGGGGTTCGTCGGCCGCGGATTGCCGACCAGGTACATCAGGGCGACGTCCTCGTCACCGTCGGCGTAGAAGTAGCTGTCTTTGAGGTCGATGTCGTGCTCGGCCGCAAACCGTTGCACCGCAGCGGCTTTGCCCGGGCCCCACAGGATGGGCTTCACTATCCGGCCGGTGAGCAACCCGTCTTCGTTGGTCTCGAACTTGTTGGTCAGCATGTTGGTGATCCCGAGGAAGCGGGCCACCGGATTGACCTGGATGGTCAGCGCCGACGAGCTGAGCACCACGGTGTGGCCGCGGGCGACATGAGCCCGCACCAGCTCGCGCATCTCCGGATAGATCCGCGACTCGATCCGCTGGGCGAAAAGGCGCTCGCCGATCTCCTCGAGGTCGTCGATCAGCCGTCCGGTCAGCGCCGAGCCGGCCTTGCCGATGAGGTCTTCGAACTCGATGCGTCCGAGCGTGTGGCTCAGACCCGCCTGAACCATGCCGAGTAGTTCGCCGACGCCCATGTCGCGGCGCCGCAAGCGCTCCTGGGTGAGGATGACGGCGGTGAACCCGGCAACCAGGGTGCCGTCGAGGTCGAAGAACGCTCCGATCTTCGGGCCGGGCGGACTGGCGAGGATCTCGGCGACCGAGCCGGGCAGCCGCATGTCCCGCTCGTCGGCGGGGCTCATGAGCCGGCCACCGATCGAGGCGCCGACCCGGCCGGCTCGGCGAACGACGCCGGTACGGCGCGCGGTTTCGGGTCGCCGCACAGCGCCAGGATCTCGTCGAAACCGTCGAGCAGGCACCGGGCGAACAACGCCTCGTTTCGCACCGAGGCCCGGTCGTAGCGCACGGTGATCGTGCACCAGCCGCCGCGGGAAATCAGCACGACCATCATCGCCACCCCGGGTAGTGGGCCGATCCCGTACTGCCGCAATATCTTTGCGCCGGCGATGTAGGTGTCCCCCGGATAGACCGGGACGTTGCTGGCCTGCACGTCGGAGCCGATGACCGAACCGGTGATTCCCTCCAGGACCGCCGTCGGCAAGACGCTCAGCACCGGCGCGATGGAACCGATGATGTTCATCGCCGGCTCCTCGCGGCGCTGCGTCATCTGCGCGCGGATCTTCTTCATCCGGGCGACCGGGTCGGCGGTGCCCAACGGGGCCGCCAGGTTGACGCCGGTGAATCGGTTGCCGCCAGCGGTGTCGGCGTCGGCCCGCAGGTTGACGGGCACCGCCATCGGCAGCGTGCTGATCGGGACGCCGAGGGCCTCGTGGTAGCGCCGCAGCGCGCCGGACAGGCCGGCGAGGTAGGCGTCGTTGATCGATCCGCCGCCGCACTTTGCGGCCTTGTGCAGATCGGAGAGCCGGATGTCGATGGCCTCGGTGCGGGTGGCCAGGCTGCGCCGCCGCAGCAGCGGCGAGGGCTCGGCGGCGCGGTTGATCACCCGCATGCCCGACGTGGCGTAGCCCACGATCCCCGAAACCGTGGACACCGGGTCCAAAAGCGCTCGCCCGGTGGCCGATACGGCCCCCGATACCGCACCCAAGACACCGTTCACGATGGCGAAGGGCAAGTGGTTGATGCCTTGCCGCATCAGGTCATTGGGCGTCAGATCCTGCGGAATGGGTTGCGGCGCTGTCGGTCTGGCGGGTGGGTCGCGCTCGAGGTCATAGATCTGCGCGAACATCTCGACGCCGCCGACGCCGTCGGTCACGGCATGGCTGACGTGCAGCAGCGTCGCAGCCTTGCCGTCGGCCAGACCCTCGACCAGGGTGGCGGTCCACAGCGGGCGCGATATGTCCATCGGCGACTGCAGGATCACCTCGGCCAGATCGAATACCTCACGCAGCGTGCCGGGTTCTGACACGCGCACCCTGCGCACATGGAAGTCGAGATTGAAATCGGGATCGACCACCCACCGCGGCGCCGCGGTCGGCAGTGTCGGCACCACAACTTTCTGCCGCAGGCGCAACACCCGTCGTGACGCGTTTTCGAACCGTGACCGGAACCGCTCCCAGTCCGGCGTCGCGTCGAGGAGCTCCAGCGCCATGATTCCCGAGCGGGTCCGGGGGTTCGCCTCCCCCCGGTGCATTAGATAGTCGACCGGTCCAAGTTCGTCGGACAATCCAACCGCCTCGACGGACTCAGCCATGATCGTCAACTCGACGCGCCAACCTTCTCACCGCCGACCAAGCCTCCTGCCTCGGACTTGCCATCCAGTAGCCAACACAACGCTAGTCGGCTCGACGCGCTGGTGAAAGGCGCGACCCCGGCGCGGGGATCGCGTGCGGGTGGCCCGGCTCAGCTGGCCGAAGAAGCCGTCAGCGGCAACGAATCCACGAGCGAGTGGGTGCGCCGCCCGTAGACGACGCCCAGGAAGTCGGCGACGGCGTCGGCGGCCAGCCGTGATCGAACCGTCGGGGTGATGTCGAACGCGTGGTGGGCATTGGCCAGCTCGGCGTAGGCCACCGTCGGCGCCCCGGCCGCACGCAGGGCCGCACAGAACGCGCGGGCCTGGCCGCAGGGAACCAGTTCGTCCTTCTCGCCGTGCAGCAGGAAGAACGGGGGCGCCTCGGCATGCGCGTATGAAATCGGCGATGCCGCCCTGAACTTTTCGGGGGCATCGGCGTAGCGAGCACGCATCACGATCTGCTCGAGGAACGGCATCATCAGCTCGTGCATGTTCTCCGTGCTGGTGAAGTCGTAGACGCCGTAATACGGTGCGACCGCCTGCAGCGTCGTGTCGGCGTTTTCGAAGCCGGGCTGGAACTCCGGGTCGTTGGGGGTGAGGGCGGCCAACGACGCCAGGTGCGCACCCGCGGACCCGCCGGTGATCGCGATGAAATCGGGGTCGCCGCCGTAGTCGGCGATATTTTCCCGGACCCAGGCGATGGCCCGCTTCACGTCGATGATGTGCGCCGGAAATGTGGACCGCGGACTCCTGCTGTAGTCGATGGAGACGCAGATCCAGCCGAGCTCCACCATCCGGCTCATCAGCGTGTACGCCTGACCGCGTTTGCCGTTGACGGCCCACGCGCCGCCGGGAACCTGGATGAGCACCGGCGCACGGCGCCCCGGGAGAAGATCATGACGCCGCCAGATGTCCAGCAGGTGGCGCCCGCCGGGGCCATAGGAGATGTCGGAAGTGTGCCGCGCGTACTTGCGGTGCGGGCCCGGCATGCGGATCAGCCCGTCGCGGGGCGCGCACTCGGACTGCTCGCAGGTCGGATGGCACACCAGCTCGCGGAAGTCGGGCCCGAAGGACTCCTCGAGCGCGGCAGTGAGCGCTTGATCCGCCCGCTGCGCGGCCCAGCTGGCGCCGACGCGGCCGATGGATGGGCGCGATACGCGAGACAGGGCGTGCCCGGTCACGACGTGCGGGGGAAACTCCGCGGACAGCCAGCCGGCAAACCAGCCAACCGCGAAGGGCGAGCCGCGCAGCAGCAGCGCGCCAGCGCGATAGGTATCTCTGGCATCGGCCGCCAGGCGCAGTGCCTGGGCACCTGCCGACGACCAGCGCGAGGTCAAGTTCATGGCCACGCTCATAGCAACGCCACCCCTCGACGTTATGCACACGCCTCGTTGCGGTTAACGGCTGTTTACCAGCCGATGTTGTGCGTGTGTCGAGGCTCACACCATAACCGATAAGCCCGGCGCGGGAAGACTTTTCGCGTGCGTGGCGGCCAGCTAATCGGATCTGCGGCCCGATTAGATAGACTGACCTGCACATTGCCTCCGTAGCTCAGGTGGATAGAGCAAGGGCCTTCTAATCCCTAGGTCGCACGTTCGAGTCGTGCCGGGGGCACCGGCAAACGCCTTGCCGGGGTTCCAGACAATTCGGCGCTTCGAGTCGCCGGTGTGGTGAACGCGGCATGAAGGCGGTGAGCGGCGCGCTGAGCGCGACGCGGGGGTGCCGCCAGCTAACTCGACCGACAGGTACCGGGAAATCCGGCGGCGCGTGTCAGCCCCTGGGAACACGCGCCCGCACGGCTTCCATTAGTTTGTATGCCTATGCGTTTTGGGTTGATGGGCCCCGCCTCGACGAACCCGACGCTGGCCCCGGCCGAACCGGAGGGTCGTCGCCTCCGATGGGACGTCGACCACCCCCACTACAAGTGGGTCGCGCTGTCGAACACCACGCTCGGCATGCTGCTGGCGATGATCAACGCATCGATCGTGCTGATCTCCTTGCCGTCGATCTTCCGCGGGATCGGATTGGAGCCGCTGGCCCCGTCGAACATCGGCTATCTGCTGTGGATGCTGATGGGCTATCTGGTGGTCACGGCGGTCTTGGTGGTGTTGGTCGGACGACTGGGCGACATGTTCGGCCGGGTGCGCATCTACAACGTGGGCTTCGCGGTGTTTACGTTCGCGGCGATCGCGCTGTCGTTCGACCCTTTCCACCAGGGCGCAGGCGCGATGTGGCTGATCTGCTGGCGCGTAATCCAGGGCATCGGCGGCGCGATCCTCATGGCGTTGTCGGCGGCGATTCTCACCGACGCGTTCCCGAGCAATCAGCGCGGGATGGCACTCGGATTCAACATGGTGGCCGCGGTGGCCGGCTCGTTCCTCGGCCTGCTGCTCGGGGGCCTGCTGGCGGAGTGGGACTGGAAGGCGATCTTCTGGGTCGGTGTGCCGATCGGCGTGCTGGGCACCGTCTGGGGCGTGCGCTCGCTGCACGAGATCGGCGTGCGTACGCCGGGCCCGTTGGACTGGCCCGGCACCGTGACGTTCGCCGTCGGGTTGACCGTCGTCCTGGTTGGTATCACCTACGGCATTCAGCCGTACGGTGGCCGAGCGACGGGCTGGACGAACCCACTGGTTCTGGGCTCGATCGCGGTCGGGCTGCTGTTGCTGGCCGCGTTCTGCGTCATCGAGCTGCGGGCGGCGCAGCCGATGGTCGACATCCGGCTGTTTCGGTCGGCGGGATTCGGGATGGGCAACCTGGCCAACCTCATGGCGTCGAGCGGCCGCGGTGGCTTGCAGTTCATGCTCATCATCTGGTTGCAGGGCATCTGGTTGCCGCTTCGCGGATACAGCTTCGAGTCGACGCCCCTGTGGGCGGGCATCTATATGCTGCCGGCGACGATCGGGTTCCTGATCGCGGCGCCGCTGGCGGGGTGGCTGGCGGATCGGTTCGGCGCGCGGCCGTTCGCGGTCGCCGGGATGCTGCTGATGGCGGCCACGTTCATCGGCCTGGTGCTGATTCCGGTCGATTTCGACTACCCGGTTTTCGCGCTGCTGATTTTCCTCAATGCGCTGGGCGGGGGCATCTTCACCGCGCCCAACACCGCCACGATCATGTCGAGCGTCCCGGCCGACCAACGCGGAGCGGCGTCCGGTGTCCGGGCGACGTTCTTCAACGCCGGTTCGGCGCTGTCGATCGGCGTCTTCTTCTCGCTGATGGTCGTCGGGCTGGCGAACACGCTGCCGCAGGCACTGGACGGCGGGCTGCAGGCCCAGGGTGTGTCGGCAGCGGTGGCGCGGGATGTCGCCGGACTGCCCCCGGTGGGCAGCCTGTTCGCGGCGTTCCTGGGCTACAACCCGATCGCGGAGTTGCTCGCCGGTTCGCATGCACTGCAACAACCGGGGGTCAACGCGGGCGTGCTCACCGGCAAGTCGTTCTTCCCGGCGCTGATCTCGGGGCCATTCCACGCCGGGCTGGTGGTGGTGTTCGTCGCCGCGGCGCTGATGACGTTTACCGGCGCGTTGGCGTCGCTGGTCAGCCCCGGGCGCTACGCCGACGAGGTGGCGGAAATCTAGGAGCGGGCCCGCCGAGGCCGCGACGTAGTCTTTGGCGATGGCCCAGTCCGACCTAGTCCTCTACCGCGTAAACGATCACGTCGCAATCATCACCGTCAACGACCCCGACCGGCGCAACGCGTTCACCGCAGAGATGTCGGCGCTGCTGCGCGGCGCCGTGGAACGGGCCGAAGCCGACGCCGGCGTGCACGCCGTGGTGGTCACCGGGGCCGGCAAGGCATTCTGCGCGGGTGCCGACCTCAGCGCGCTGGGCGCCGCGGGCGGCGGGGCGGCGGAGTCGGGGCTGACGCGGATCTACGACGGCTTCATGGCCGTCGGCAACTGCACGCTCCCCACGATCGCCGCGGTCAACGGCCCCGCCGTCGGGGCCGGGCTCAACTTGGCAATGGCCGCCGACGTGCGCATTGCGGGGCCGGCGGCGTTGTTCGACGCGCGTTTCCAGAAGCTCGGACTGCACCCCGGCGGCGGCGCGACATGGATGCTGCAGCGGGCGGTTGGCCCGCAGGTGGCGCGCGCCGCGCTGCTGTTCGGCATGCGCTTCGACGCCGAATCCGCCGTGCGCCACGGGCTGGCTCTCAGCGTGGCCGACGACCCCGTCGCCGCGGCGCTGGAGCTGGCATCCGGGCCCGCCGGCGCACCGCGCGACGTGGTGCTGGCAACGAAGGCCACGATGCGCGCCACGGCCAGCCCCGGGGCGCTGGACACCGAGCACCACGAACTCGCGATGCGCACCGAACTGGGCCCGCAGGTCTACTCCATCCAGTCACCGGAGTTCGCCGCGCGATTGGCCGCGGCACGCCGCAGATAGCGTTGGGCCCAACCGTCTGTGGTGGGAAATTTTGGGATCGGTAGCAAACCGGCGCGTGTGGACTTGCGAAGACGACACCGAAGAGGTGGCGCACCCGAGCAAAGGAAGCAGCATGATCTCCGCCCGCACTCTGAAGCGGCTCATCGCCGGAACGCTGCTGTCCACCGGTGTCGCGATGGCTGGATTCGGATTGGCCGCAGGGGCAGCGCAGGCCCAGCCGGGCCTTGCGCCGCAGGTTTACTGGTGCCCGAACCAGCCCTGGAACCCGGCATGGGGTGAGAACAAATACTGGAATCAGTGTTGGGACACGGACAACCCGCCGGCGCACCCGCCGCCACCGCCGTTCCACCAGCCGAACTTCAATTGCGGCCTGTTTTGGTGCCCCGTGCCGCCCCACCCGTGACGACGGGGGTCATACCGCGGTAATGCCGTTGGGAGGCACAGACTTTCGCATCCAGAAGTCCCGACAAATCTGGCCCTCCGCTCCGTAATCGGGGCTCGCGTGGCAGTTGCCCTGGTATCCGCGCGCAGGGTCATCGGCCGGGAGCGCGTCGATGCAAGCCTGGTGGGCAGCGGGATCGGTGATGCTGACACAGGGATCGTCGGCGTGTGCTTGTGCCGGTGGAATGAAGAGGGATGCCAGCGCCATCACCGCCACCGCCGACGCGGCCATCAGTGCCTTCATTCGTCCATGCTCTCCTAATTCCCTGATCGCCGGCAGGGTTTACGTGAATAGTTCGGGATGCTCGCGGAGTAACCGCACCTCAGCCGCGGCTACCACCGCCTCCGCCGCCGACACCGCCGCAGCCGCGGCTTCGGCCTCTAACGCTTCGGCGTGGGCGCGCCGCAATTCTCCGCGCCCCAAAAGGGGGCACACGAAGAACAGGCCCAACATGATCCAGCAGATGACGTTGAAGTCTAGTGCGAGTTCGTTTCCCATCGAGTTGCTCGTCCCTGGCAATTAGAGGTCCAGCAGCGCGGTCTGCGGCGACTCGATCAGATCTCTGAGCTCGCAGACGAAATGGGCGGCCTGCGCGCCGTCGGCGACGCGGTGGTCGAACACGCATGTCAGCGTCATCGTCGGACGGACCACTACCTCGTCACCAACGACCACCGGGCGCGGCCTGATCGCTCCCATGCCCAGGATGGCGGCCTCGGGATGGTTGATCACCGGCACGCCGTCGTCGACGCCCAGGGCACCGAAGTTCGAGACGGTGAACGTCGAGCCGCGCAGCTCGGCGGGCGCCAGCGTGCCGCCGCGCGCGCCGGCGATCAATTCGGCCGTCCGGCTTGCTAATTCGCGGGTGTTCTTGCTTTGGGCATCGGTGATCACCGGAACAAGCAGGCCGCGCTTGGTCGCCACCCCGAAGCCCAGGTGTATGTGACGATGGACGCGTACCTGCGGTCCGTCGGGTGCATCGACCCACGTCGAGTTCAGAATCTTGTTGTGGGTCAACGCGACAACCAGCATCCGCAGGGTAAGCACGAACGGCGTGATCTCCTGGTGCGCCGCACGGAAACGGTCGCGCAGCCGCAGCAATTCGCTGCAGTCGACACCCACGGCTACCTTTGCGGCCGGAATTTCTTTGTGGGACAACGCCATTCTCTCCGCCATCCGCGCCTGCACGCCGTGTACAGGCCGGATATCGGACTCAGCCTCGGACGCCTTGGCGGCCGACAGCACGTCCCCGCGGGTGATCACCCCGCGGTGCTGGATCGAGGCAAGGTCGACGGAGAGCTCCTTGGCCAGTTTGCGCACCGGAGGAGCGGCGCGCGGCCGGCCCCGTCGGCGGCTGACGTCGATGTCGGCGTCGGCGCCGTAGCCGACCAGCGTGGGCACCGCGGGCTGGCCGTTGGCCGCCGGCGCCTCCCCGCTCGCCGGCACCGTGTCGATCCGGACCAGCACCGCGCCCACGTTGAGCACATCGCCTTCGGCGCCGTGCGTTTCGACGATCCGGCCCGCGTATGGGCTCGGGATCTCCACCTCGGCCTTGGCGGTCTCGACCGAACACAGAACCTGGTTGAGTTCGACTTCGTCGCCGACCGCGACGTTCCAGCATGACACCGTGACCTCTTGGAGTCCCTCGCCAAGGTCGGGCACCCGGAACGACTTGATCCGCTCGTCGGCGCTCATGGCTGCTCCAACACGCGCTCTACGCAGTCCAGCAGCCGGTCGGGGCCCGGCAGCCACAACCTCTCCAGCCGCGCCGGCGGGTAGGGCGTGTCGAATCCGCAGGCGCGCAACACCGGCGCTTCCAGCTCGTAGAACATCTCCTCCTGGATTCGTGCGGCCAAACCGGCGCCGTAGCCCAGGCTGCGTGGCCCCTCGTGCATCACCACGCAGCGTCCGGTGCGATGGATCGATGCGGCGACGGTGTCGAAATCCAAAGGCACCAACGAGCGCAGGTCGATGACCTCCAGGCTCCAACCGTGTTCGCGCTGAGCATCTTCCGCGGTGGCGACGGCGGTATTCACCAGGCTGCCGTAGGTGATGACCGTGACTTCGGTGCCAGGACGGCGCACCATCGCCCGGCCGATCGGGGGTTCGGGCCGATCGAAGTCGACCGCGCCGCGACCCTGATAGCGCCGCTTCGGCTCTAGGTAGATCACCGGATCCGGGCAGGCGATCGCGTGCCGCAGCAGCCAATACGCGTCGGACGGGGTCGACGGGACCACCACCTTCAGACCGGCGGTGTGCGCCCAGTACGACTCGGTGGAGTCCGAATGATGTTCGGCCGCACCGATGCCACCGAACGACGGTATGCGGACGGTGACCGGCATGTTCACCTCCCCGCGGGTGCGGGTGCGGTACTTCGCCAGGTGGCTGACCACCTGATCGAACGCCGGATAGGAGAAGCCGTCGAACTGGATCTCGGGCACCGGCACGAAGCCGCGCAGGGCCAGTCCGATCGCGATCCCAATCAGCGCGGACTCCGCCAGCGGGGTGTCGAAACAACGGTCCTCGCCGAACGTCCGGGCCAGTCCCTCGGTCACCCGGAACACCCCACCCTCGACCGACACGTCTTCGCCGAACACCAGGACCCGGTCGTCCGCGGCCATCGCGTCGTGCAGCGCGCGGTTGAGCGCCTGCACCATGGTCAGCTGTTGTGCGCCCAGCGCGACCTCGTCGACGGTCGCCGTCAACGCTTCATCGGGACCGGCCGGACGGTCGGCGAGCTGGGTCATGCGAGCCTCCCCAATTCGGCGCGCAGCTGCTGGCGCTGCGCCTGCAGTCCCGGCGTGATCTCGGCGTAGACGGTGGTGAAGACTTCGTCGATGTCGATGTCGGGCGCGTCGAACACCGCGTCGCGCAGTTCGGCCCGCATTCGCTTCGACCGGGCGGCGACGCGGTCTTCCAGGCGTTCCGACCACAGCCCCTGGCCTTGCAAGTACGTGCGGTAGCGCGGAATCGGATCCAACGCCTCCCAGCGGTCCACTTCTTCCTGGGTCCGGTACCGACTCGGATCATCGGAGGTGGTGTGCGGGCCCAGCCGGTAGGTGACCGCCTCGATCAACGTCGGGCCGGCGCCGGCCCGGGCGCGCGCGGCGGCTTCGGCCATGACCGCGTAGCACGCCAGCACGTCGTTGCCGTCCACCCGGATACCGGGCATCCCATAGCCAATCGCCTTGTGCGCGATCGAAGGTGCGGCGGTCTGTCTGGAGACCGGCACCGAGATCGCCCATTGGTTGTTCTGCACATAGAACACGCACGGCGTGGTGAACACCGCAGCGAAGTTCAACGCCTCGTGCACGTCGCCCTCGCTGGTGGCGCCGTCACCGAGGAAGGCCACCGTCACCGAGTCTTCGCCCAGGCGTTGTGCGGCCATCGCCGCCCCGACGGCGTGCAGCGTCTGGGTACCGATCGGAATCGACATCGGGGCACAGCATTTCTTGGTGAATTCCAGCCCGCCATGCCAGGTTCCGCGCCATGCGGCCCCCACGTGACCGGGCGGGATGCCGCGCACCAGAAACGCGCCCAACTCGCGATACTGGGGAAACAGCCAGTCGGTTTTGCGCAGGCAGGCCGTCGCGCCGACCTGGGCGGCTTCCTGGCCGCGGCACGATGCGAACAACGCCAACTGTCCTTGGCGCTTCAGGTTGACGAATTCGGTGTCCAGCTCCCGGGTGACCACCATCGTCTCGTAGAGCCAGCACAGTGTCTCGGCGGGAAGGTCGCGGCTGTATCGGCGTTCGGCGGTCGGTGTGCCGTCCGCGGCGATCAGTTGCACCGGCTCGAGGTCGACGGTCATCGGCATCCGAGACATATCCGCCACAACGCCTCCCTAGCTCAGGGCCGCGTGACGGGTCAGGTCAGCAAACCAGCTGCACGAAAGACTCCGCTCGCCGCGACACTGGCGCACTTTCCATTATGCGCTTTTGGCCTCTGCGTACCGCTCTGCCGAGAGGCATGTCGCCCGGCGTGTCTCAACGCTGCGGACCGCCCCAATTACCGGACCCGGCGTACCGTCATGCGGTTGTCGGCGGCCACGGCTGATCCCAACGGTCGATCGCCGCCACCTCATCAAGCGGCTTGCGCCGCACCGCGTGGTGCCCGCCCTTGGGCCAGCCCACCGTAAGCAGGGTTGCGATCTTCCAGTCGTCAGGAATTCCAATCATGGGCCGCAGCTGGTCCTCGCAAGACCCGTGCCACAGGGTGATCGCCGCACCAAGTCCCTGAGCGCGGGCCGCCAGCAGGAAGTTCTGCACGGCGGGAAAGATCGAACCCCCTTGCTGCAGTTCGGTGGTCCCTCGCTGCGGCTGGACACAGAACAGCACCAGCACGGGTGCCGCGCCACCGACGCGCATGTGCTCAGCCATCGTTCGCAAGACGCGCGATTTGGGGTCATCAGCCCCGTCCTGCGGCATCGAAAACCGATAGAAGTCGGTCATCACGTCCCATGTCTGGTGGGCTGCGGCTGTGACCACGTCGCGCAGGCCATTCGATCTCAGGACGACGAACTTCCACGGCTGCTGATTGCCCCCGGACGGAGCCCAACTCGCCGCGCGCAGGCACGTGTCGATGGCCTCGTCCGAGACAGGTTCGTCGCGATAGCGCCGCACGGCAGACGCGGTTCGCATGACCTCCCACAGGTCCGCTGATGTCCGCGGGACCAGCTGCCCGCTCACGGCGCCGCCGTCGTGGGTAGGACGCCCCGCCATGCCCCACCGCGCACCGGGCCGGTTACCAGGGGTAGGTCCAACGTCGACAACAATCCCGGTGGCGCAGCCATTACCGCGGGAATCGCGTTGAGTTCGCGCATGACAGTCGCGTAGGTCAGGCCGCGCATGTTGTTCCCGCGACCGTGCATCTCTATGTCGACGGAGTAGGTGGGCAGCCCCTCGACGATGACCCGGTAGCCACCATGTGGTGACGGATGCCGCGGCCAATCCGGCGCGGAACCTTCTCCCATGCGGGTGACGTGTTCCAGCACCACGCGTTCCTCGCCGCCCACGATGCCGACGAGCCTGAACCGCATACCCCCCACCGTGCCCGGCTCGATCCAGCCCGACGCAACCTCGTACCGCCGCACGGCAAGCCATTTGTCGATGGAAGTGTCGACTCGGTCGAGCGGAAGTCCGACCCCGTCGGCAACGAGGTGGACGATGGGTGCCCACAACGCCGCAAGGCGTTCGGGGTCGAATAGCGGCGCCGGATGGTCCGGCCGGTGTCCGAAGCCCATGAAGTCGAACATGATGTCGGGTTGATTGATCGGGCCGTAGTCGAGTATCTCGAGCATGGTGATGCTGTCGACACGGCTGCTGAACCCTGTCATCGTCAGCGCGATCACGTCGTTCGCCCAACCGGGGTCGACACCACTATTGAAGAAGCTGGTGCCGCCCTCCGCGCACGCCGCCGCGAGCAGTTTCACCGTTTCCTTGTCGGCCGCGGGCGGGTAGCACATCGGCACCAGCGAGGTACACACCACATGCTTACCTGCGCGCAGGCAGCGCGCGATGTCCTGCGCCGCTTCGTGGTAGCGATAGTCACCCGTCGCGAAGTAGGCCACCACGTCGGCATCCACCGACAGCGCGGCGGCGATGTCCCGGGTGGCGATGACGCCGGTTGCGGGCATTCCACACAGGTCGCCGGCGTCCCTACCGGCCTTGGCCTCGCTGTGGACCACCGCGCCGGCAAGTTCCAAGCCCGGGTGCGCGATGAGGGCACGCAACGCGCCGACGCCGACCTGGCCCGGACCCCACAGAATCACTCGCGGCTTGCGTTGGCCGTCTGCCATCTGCACCCCTTCCGGTCTTCGCCGACCGACCGTGAGAATATAGCTTCTCATATTGAGATAACACCATTACCAAGATGCAGACGAGAGACTGGAGGGCAACGGTGAGCGATTACGAATTCTTGAAGTGGGAAACGCTCGACGACGGGAGGATCGCGCGTATTTCGCTGAACCGTCCCGATCAGCGCAACGCCCAGAATCGCGGCATGCTTGTCGAACTCGATCACGCGTTTGCCCGCGCCGAGGCCGATGACACCGTCCGCGTTGTCATCCTCGCGGGCGAGGGCCCGATGTTCTCGTCGGGTCACGATATCGGTTCCAAGCACGCGCGCGCCGAGTTCAGCCCGGGTCCGGGCCAACACCCGACCGTGACGATCACCGGCGGGAGCCGCGACGGCGCCGAGAGGACCATGCTGCAGGAGTGGCACTACTTCTTCCAAAACAACCTGCGGTGGCGCAACCTGCGCAAGATCACCATCGCCCAGGTGCACGGTGACGTGTTCTCGGCAGGTCTGATGTTGATTTGGGCGTGTGATCTCATCGTCGGAAGCGAAGAGGTGCGCTTCGCCGACGTGGTGGGAACGCGGCTGGGAATGTGCGGGATGGAGTATTTCGGCCATCCCTGGGAGTTCGGGCCGCGGCGCACCAAGGAGCTCATGCTCACCGGCGACGCGATCGCGATCGAGGAGGCCTACCGACTTGGCATGGTCAGCAAGATCTTCAAGCGTGGCGAACTCGCCGAGCGCACCCTCGAGCTGGCGCGGCGCATCGCGAAGGTGCCGACCATGGCGGCCCTGCTGATCAAGGAGTCGGTGAACCAGTCCGTTGACAACATGGGTTTTTACAACGCGCTGCAATCGTGTTTCGCGTTGCATCAACTCAACCACTCGCACTGGGCGCAGATCCGAGAGGACAAGGTTCCCACCGCGGGCGAGGAGCAGGGCGTGCCGAATTGGCGGACCGCTCCCCCGGTTGTCCTGGCGGTCAAGGACAAGGTCCGGTCCGACGCGTGACCGATCGCTTCCTCTGACGGCCTGCCTCGATGGTCCGCGTCAGAAAGCGGGGTCACAGTCGTCAGGGTCGGCGTGACTGTGGCTCGAGACAGGCTCCCGTTCAGCTGGCGGCCCCGTAGCGTGCGTCGGCTACGCGGTCCAATGCCGCCGCGGGATCGCCGAATACCATTGCCCAGCCCCGGATCCGGCGGTAGTACAACTGGATGTCGCCTTCCATACCGAATCCGTATCCGCCGTGGATATGCAGGCTGCGCCGCGTTGCGTCGCGCGCCGTCTCGTAGGCGAACGCGAAGGCCATGGCGGCCAGTTCGCGGACGCGACCGGGCTCGTCGCTGAATGCGCAGGCTGCTTTCAGCCCGAGCAGGCGCGCCCCGTCCGCAGCCGTGGCACTGTCGGCCAGGGGGTGGGACACTGCCTGGAAAGCGCCGATGGCGGTTCCGAAGGCACGTCGTTGTTTGGCATACTCGACGCCGATCTCGATGGCCTTCTTGGCCGCACCCGCCAATGCCACAGCGGTCAGCGCAAGCCATACGTCGAGCGCTTCGGAGAAGAGCGCGCTCGCCCGCCCTCCGTCGGCGAGCACGACGAACTCATCACCAATCGTGATGTCCGCCAACGGCATTGATGCAAGATTTTTCACCGCACTGCGATTGTTGCCAATCGGCACGGCCAGCAGCAGTCCCTCGGCGAGGGCGATGACGTGGTCGGCGACGGCACCGGCAGGCACCAGTCCCAGCTTCCCACCGCGCGCGGCGCGAGGCGCGAACGTGACGAGCTGATCGCCCGCGAGAAGAGTGCCCAGCAGCCTTGCGCCAGCCTGTCCGGACTTGGCCAGTACTCGCGCGGCGACGAGCGCTTCGATGACCGGAGCGGAGCCGATCGCGCGGCCGAACTGCTCGGCGATCAGGGCGAGTTCGAGTTCCGACGCACCCCATCCGCCGGCCGACTCGTCTGCCGCCATCTGTACCGTGCCCGTCTCGAGCAGTGCCTTCCACAGCTTGGGGTCAAAACCCGACGGCTCAGCAGCCCGGACACGCTCGGAGGTCGACTCACGCGCAAACAGTGCGGCGAACGATTCCACCAACTGTCTCTGTTCGCTCGTCAAGCTCAGGTCCACGATCCTCGATCCCAATGCGGATATGGATACTCTCAGATTTGAGAGTAGCATTATCGATCGCTCAACCACGCGCGCGCCTGACGACAGATTGGCTTGCACAGATGCATTTTCAGCTCGATGCGGACACTGCCACCTACCGCGACGCGGTGCGAGCCCACCTGCAGGACGTGCTGACTCCCGAATTCGAGGAACGCATCTACCGCAGCGGCGTCGCGCACGACGACGAGTTCGCCAAGGGGCTGGTCGAAAAGGGCTACTTCGCGCCTGGCTGGCCGGCGGAGCTCGGCGGGCAGGGCCGCGGCGCGTGGGACGAGCAGGTCGTCAAAGAGGAGCTCATGCGGTTTGACGCGCCCGTGTACCTCTCCGAAACGACAAGGATGGTGGCTTCGATCATCCGAGAGATCGGCACCCCGGCGTTGAAGGAACGCATCCTGGCCGGCGCGATCAGCGGCGACATCACCATCGCTCTAGGCTTCACCGAGCCAGAATGCGGGTCGGACGTTGCGGCGGCTGCCACCAAGGCCGTTCGCGATGGCCCGGGAGAAGACGCAGACTGGGTGATCAACGGCTCCAAGATGTTCACCACGAACGGTCACGTTGCGGACTTCGTGTTCCTGCTTGCACGCACGAGCCCCGAAAAGCCAAAACATAAGGGCCTGACGATGTTCCTGGTCCCGTGTGACTCCGAAGGCTATGAGGCACAAGCCGTGTGGACGCTTTCCGGCGAGCGCACCAACATCACCTTCTACAGCGACGTCCGCGTCGGCGATGAGTGGCGAATCGGCGAAGTCGACGGGGGCTGGGCGGTGCTTGGGCTGTCCCTGCGCGACGAGCACGCATCCGGTTGGGGACCACACCTGATCAGGCTGTTGGACCATGCCGAACACTGGGCCGCCGGGACCGTGTCCCACGATGACTCACGCTCCATCGTGAATGCCGACGTCCGACGCCGGCTCGCTCGAATCGCAATCGAAACCGAGGTGTCGATGCTGTTGCAGCGGCGGTGTGTGTGGATGCTCGAACACGGCGACATACCTGTGGCCGAGGGATCGATGTCCAAGCTGTTCAGCACCGAGGCGCTCGAACGCGCCAGCCAGGATGTGGTCGAACTCGTCGGCGCGGACGCCTTACGCAGCTATCTCGAGCCGACGGCACCCGAACGTGGGCGGTTCGAACACTCACTCCGCTTCTCGTTGGGCACCACGATCTATGCGGGCACCAGCGAAGTCCACCGCACCATCATCGCGCAGCGTGGGCTCGGCCTACCCCGTTAGCTTCTTTGCCCGGCGGCTCGACGTCGCCCTCGGCGCCGCCTTGCGGGCCGGCCTGGCCTTGATTTCGGCAGCAGGCGGTGTGACCGCCTGCTTGCACCACGCCCACAATTGATCTTCAGTCAGCCTGGAACTCTTGCCGCCCAGGTGGAAAACCCCAATCTGAGCCAGTGCGGTGAGCGTGGTGTTCAGCAACGTGGTCAGCTGGGCTGGGGTCATGTCCGTGCGGACCAGCCCCGCCCGGGCGCACGACGTGATGATCTTTGTCAGCAGCTTCAGATGCGGCTCCCACACCTTGGCGAACGCGTCCGGCCGCTCGATCTCCAGGCTCAGATTGTAGATCGTCATGACTCGGCCGCCGACCGCTTCGGACGACTCCGCGCGGGACAGCACACCGCGGCAGAAGGCCTCGAGTTGCTCCATAGGGCCGTCGGCCGCAGCGACTTCCTGCCGGATGTTCTCGGTGAACTGACTCGTGACGTTCTCGTAAAGCGCCAACAACAGTTCTTCTTTGCCGGCGAAGTGTTGGTAGAACGCCCGCAGGCTCAGATTCGACCTGTCGATGAGCGTCTGGATGGTGAAGTCGGCCTTGCCCGACTCTTCCACCAATTCCAGCGCGGTGGCCAGGAACCGCGAACTGCGGGCGAGAGCGCGCGCTCTCGCACTGCTCAGGCGCCGCTCGATCGTGCGCTGCTGCCATGTGCCGGGCAGCTCGGCCTCGGATTCAACCAATTCCAGGCCGGCTTTGGATTCGGTGCCGGCGGGCCTCTTTGCAGACATAGTGCTTAAAGCATACGCGAGCAACATCAATCATGTGGACAGTCTACGTACGCGTGTATGTTGATTGTCACTGTGCGCAAGTGCATATTTCCAGTCCTCTTGCCGCGCCTGCCGGCAGTCCCATCGTTCGGCAGAGCAGCTTCCGTGACGACTTGGGGCGCCTCGAGGGGATCCGGGTCGGCACCCGGCATCCCAAGGGCGCATTTGTATTTCAGATCGTCGCGGGCGGTGCACAGGTTACCGGGGATGCCCGGGTATCTCGGAGCAGAATGATGCGGTACCGTGGAAACGGTGATTCTCTTTTCTGAATCAGTGTGCCGCAAACGGAAGCCGCAGGCGATGGTCGAAGGAGCGCAGCGTTGAGTGCAGACATCCTAATCGTCTCGCCGGATGACCACTTGGTGGAGCCGGCCGATCTGTGGACCAGCCGCCTGCCGGAGCGCTACCGGGACATCGGGCCGCGAATCGTTCGCACCCGTGGGCGCATGGATCCGAGCGTCACTTCCGATGTCGCGTTCGTCGAGGACGACGGGGGCCGCGAGGCGGACATTTGGCGCTACGAGGATGCAGTCATCCCGATCCCGCTCATCAGCGCGGCTGCCGGCTACGACCTCGACGAGCTCACCACCGATCCGATAACGTACGACGAAATGCGCCCGGGCTGTTACCGTCCGGCGGACCGGCTCGCCGACATGGACATCGCCGGCATCGAGGCCTCGGCATGTTTCCCCAACACCCTTGTCCGCTTCTGCGGTCAACGATTCCTGTACGGCAAGGACAAGGAGCTCGCCAGGCTGTGTGTCGAGGCCTACAACGACTTCCAGATCGACGAGTGGGGAGGTAGCTCGAACGGCCGGCTGATTCCGCTGGGCATCATCCCGCTCTGGGACGTCGAACTCGCCGCGAAAGAGGTCGAAAGAGTCGCCGCCAAGGGCATGCGCGCCGTGTGCTTCTCCGAGCTGCCCTCTCGTCTGGACCTGCCGTCGATCCATAGCGGCTACTGGGACCCGTTCTTCGCTGCCTGCGAGCGAAACCAGGTCGGCATCATGCTGCACATCGGCTCGAGCTCTTCGCTGACAAAGTCCTCTCCGGATTCGCCGCACGTTGTCACCAGCGCACTCATGGCGGTCAATTGCACCATCGCCCTGGTCGATTGGCTGTTCTCCGGCAAGCTCGTTCAGTTTCCCAACCTCAAGCTCGCGTTCGCCGAGGCACAGGCCGGCTGGATCCCCTACTACCTGCAACGAGTCGACGAGGTGTGGGAGGACCGTCGGGCATGGGGCGGTATCCATCCGCTGCTGACGGAACCGCCAAGCAGCCAGGTGCCTGGGCGCGTTTACTTCTCCACCTTCGGCGACCCGGTCGCCTTCCGCATCCTCGATCTCGTCGGGCCCGACCAGCTCATGTTCGAGACGGATTACCCGCACAACGACACCAACTGGCCCAGAAGCCTCGAAGTGGCCAATAAGGCGACGGAAGGCTTGGACGAGGAGACCAAGCGTAAGGTGTTGTCCACCAACGCGAAAAGGTTCTTTGGCCTCACGTAGCGCTACTGTGCCTTCCACTCGGGCTTGCGCTTCTCCAAGAAGGCACGGGGTCCCTCGATGGCATCCTTGGTCAGGGCGACCTTCATGCGGTAGTTCTCGGCGAGCAGTTCCGCCTCGTATATCGGCAGCGTCAGACCCTTGCGCACGGCCAGCCGGGATCCCCGGACCGCCAGGGGCGCATTGGAATTCACGATGTCCGCGATTTCCCACGCCCGGGGCATCAATGAGTCGTGCGCGACCACCTCGGTGAAGACACCCAGGTCGTAGGCGCGCTGCGCGTCGAGTTGTTCGTGCCTGCCCATCAAGATCAGACGCATCGCCACGGGCAGCGGCAGGATCCGAGCGAGCCTGACCCCTTCGCGCCCGGAGGTCACGCCGATGCTGACATGAGGGTCCATCAACGTCGCGCGCTCCGACGCGATGGTGATGTCCGCCGTCGTCACCAGGTCCATCCCCGCACCGCAAGCGATGCCGTTGACCGCGCAGATGATCGGCTTGGTCATCTGTAGCCACGGCGGCGTCGCCTCCTGCGGTGCATCCCACTGGCGCATGGAGCTCAGGATCGGTGCGCCCTGGTTGTCGATTCCCGCCGCGTTCTCCATGTCGTGGTCGGCAGCCTTGTTGACGTCCGCTCCGACGCACAATGCCCGGCCGGCACCGGTGATGATCACCGTCCAGATGTCTTGCGATCCCTCGATTTCTTCGTAGGCCATGCCCAATTCGGCGATCATCTCGTCATTGATCGCGTTGAGCACTTCGGGACGGTTGAGGGTCACGCATGCGGTGTGACCCCGGACCTCGACCTCGATCGTTTCATACCGTGTCACCTCGTGTGGCCCTCACTCTCCAAAACCGTTGTGGCGCTGGGGCGAAAGCCGAAAGTGCCCTGGAACCTGTCGCAGTAGTGCGGCCAGACGTCGGGATTGAGCAGGCGCGGCGGCATTCCGCCACTGAAGATGGTTTGCCATTGGGTGGCCGTGGCGACGGCGATGTCGCGGGCGGCCTCGACGGTGATGCCCGCAGTGTGCGGTGTGGCGACCACGTTCTCGAGATGCAAGAGGGGATTGTCCGTGCGCGGCGGCTCTTCGTGAAACACATCGAGGCCCGCGCCCGCGATGCCCCCACTGACGAGCGCATCGAGCAGCGCCGCCTCGTCGTGCACGGGTCCGCGCGCTGTCGTGATGAAGAATGCCGTCGGCTTCATCGCCGCGAACTGGGGCTTGCCGATGAGCCCCTTAGTCTCACTGGTCAGCGGGCAGGTCACCTGCACGAAGTCGGAGTGCTCGAGAAGTTCGGCGAGTGGGACGATTTGCACCCCGCGCGCTTGCGCGCTGGCTTCGTCGACGTAGGGGTCGAAGACCAGGACCTTCATGCCGAACGGCGCGCACAACTCAACGAGGCGGCCCCCGATGGCCCCGAGCCCAATGACGCCGAGCGTCTTCCCCAGCAGTTGGCTCCCCCGTAGGACCAACCGGTCGCGGAGCGGACCACCCCGCAGCATCCGGTCGGCGGCCGTGATCTTCTTGGCCAGGTCGAGCATGAAACCCAGAGCATGCTCGGCGACCGCCTCCGCGCCGGGGCCGGAGTTGTTGCACACCGCGATTCCGGCCCGCGTGCACGCATCGACGTCGATGACGTCATACCCGGCGCCGGCCGAGCACACGGCGAGCAGCTTCTGACAACGCCTTACCAACACCGGCCCTGCGAGCCACTGTGCACCATCGGCGTATCCAGCCACGTCGGTCCGGGTGGCGACCTGGTATCCGTGCGCGGATTCCAGTGCGGCCCAACTTTTCTCGTCGGCCGCGTTCAGATCGAGCTTGACCAGATCGATATCACCGGCCTCGAGGATGTCTCCGGCGACCGAATCTGTCCACCGTTCATAGACCAGACGCGGACGAACGCTCACGTGTTCTTGACTCTGGGTTTCGCCTGAGCCGCCTTGAACATCTCGGCCAGTTCCGCGTTGACATTCTTATAGTCGTTCCGGGCGATGGTTCCGTCTCGGCCCTCGACGACGTCGTACCCTAGCCGCAGATCCTTGTTCTCCATGTGGAAGTACTCCCTGCCGATCGGCAACCGCCGATCTTCCCGCGGCACCTCCATCCACGCCCGCAGGAAGCAGCGCGCCTTCTTCGGGTCATTGCTGCTGACGAAATCCGATCGCGAATGGCACATCGCGAAGTTATTGGCTACCGCGGCCTCACCGGATTCCAGCCGGAACTCGACCTGCTGCTCGACCAGGATGTTGCGCAGCAGATCCACCGCTGCGGTCTCCTCGGGTGTGAATTCCCGGCCGAGCGCGTGCATGGCGGGCAGGATGCTGCTGTAGGTGAAGTTGATGCAGATCCGTCCGTCGATCTGGGAGAAGACGGGGACATCGTAGGGTGTGACGTCCGGCTGGTCGTCGGGCTGTTCACTGCGCCGATGATGCGGGAAGCCTCGGTAGAGCACCTCGAGCAGATCCGGACGTTCGGCGAGAACCCGATTGTGCGCAGCGGGCCCGCTGGAGAACTGGCTTTCCCCACCCTCAGCGGCCGGATACACACACAACAGCGACAGGATGTCGGCGGCGTCGTTGTGCATTGCCAGTTCTGCGCGGGATTTCGTTCCGCGCGCGGGTTGCACGCCGCCGGGCAGGATCTCCTCCTGGACGCGCACCATCCGGTGCCCGAAGGAGTTGTTCGACACAAGATATCCGAGGTGGGTGCAGAACGCCCAGTAGATGCGTTCGAGCTCGTCGATCGAGTGCTGTTCGACGGGGAAGCCGCGTACGCATGCCAGGCCCCTGCCGAACATCAGCTCCCGGTAGAGCCGCGCTAGATCGTCGTCGAGATCGGGGTGCCGGGCATCCTCGGGCGTGATGTCGTCACGGTCCTTGTTGGCGGTCTTGGCCAGGATCGATTCCAGCGCAGCCACATTGCGGGCCGACAGGTCGAACGCGAAGTCTTCCTTGCTCGTGAAGTCGGCGCCTGTCCACGCCATCGAATCGGTGACGGGTTCGGTGTAGATGGCTGTCGGCATCCGGTCCTCCTGATGTCTCGGCTTCGCTTTTCTGCTGTCGGTGTCATTCGTCAAATCGCTTCACAGGGTGACTCACCAGCCCGCGGAGTGCTTGCGCACGGCTTGTGGCCGCCTCGGTCATCATCCCGACATCAGTTCCCGCCGAGATGAATCGCAATCCCAGTCCGACGAACCGATTCAGCAGCTCAAGGGACTTTATTCCGGCCATACCGAGCGCCACGCCGTGACTACGACAAGCCGCCGCCACAGATTCTACTGCACTTTGGAAATGATAATTCTCATACTGGCCGTGGATGCCCATTTCGGCGGTCAGGTCGCTTGGTCCCACAAGGATCATGTCGATGCCGTCGAGCGAGGCGATGGACTCGGCGGCTTCGACGGCCTCCGGGGTTTCGATCATCACAGCCACAACCGTGCGTTGTTCGAGCAGCTCCACCAATTGCGGCGCTGTTCGCGGTTGGTATCCACTGACTGCGTTGGGACCCGAAATGGACCGATGGCCGATCGGCGGAAAACGCGCGGCCGCGACGACAGCTTCCGCCTCTTCTCGCGAATTGATGTGCGGCACAATGACTCCTACCGCCCCTGCATCCAATACCCGCGCTATGACGCTGGGATCGTGGGAGGGGACCCGCACAAGACCGGAAATTCCCGCCCCGAGTGCGCTCACACAGAGCATCTGCGCCGTCTCTAGAGACGTCGGCGTGTGCTCGAGATCCACGTAAACGGCGTCGTACCCGCACGCTGCCGCGACCGCGGGAACGTCCGGGGTACGTGAGTTGAGCAGCGCCAGGCACAGCACCAGCCCTTCTCCTCGCAACGAGGTCCGCAGCGTCGGAGTCATAGGCTCACCGTAGCGGACCGAGAATATGGTTTCCATGATTACGTGAACGGCCATTATCAGTCCCGGGGGCGATGTGATAACCATGAGCTATGCCGTCGAACCGCGTCGCCATCGTGGGTGCTGCCCTGTCCGACTGCGGCCGAGTTCCCGATAAGACCGCGATGGCGCTGATGGCCCAGTCGTCGCGGCGGGCGGTCGCCGATGCCGGCCTGACGAAGGAGGACATCGATGGTTTCGGGGGCCACGGGACGTTGCTTCCGCCGGTGGAGGTCAGCGAATACCTGGGCCTGCGGCCCGACTGGGTCGATGCGACCAACGTCGGCGGATCGTCGTGGGAAGTGATGGCCGCTCACGCCGCCGCCGCGATCGCGGCTGGGGAAATCGAGGTCGCACTGTTGACGTACGGCTCCACCGCCCGCTCCGACGTCAAGCGCCGGGTGCGCCAGTCCGCTGCGGCGATGGGCACCGGTGGCGCACTGCAGTACGAGGCGCCCTATGGCGCGACATTGATCGCCAAATACGCCATGGTGGCCAGGCGTCACATGATCGAATTCGGCACCACCGTCGACCAACTGGCTGAGGTCGCCGTCGCCGCCCATGAATGGGCGGCCATGAACGAGAACGCATTTGAGCGCGACCGCATCACCGTAGCCGACGTTGCTGCCGCACCGATGCTGGCCGACCCGTTCACCACCAAGCATGTGTGCCTGCGCACCGACGGCGGCGGCGCTGTCGTGCTCGCCAGCGAGCGCGTGGCCAAGGATTGTGCGAAGGACCCGATTTGGATTCTCGGGGCCGCCGACGCGACCTCACACGTCAGCATGAGCGAATGGGCCGATTTCACGACGTCGGCCGCCGCGCGCTCGGGCCCGCGAGCCTTCGCGCGGGCGGGCATCAGTCCGGCTGACATCGACGTGTGCCAGCTGTACGACTCCTTCACGTCCACCGTGTTGCTGACCGTGGAGGACCTTGGCTTCTCCGCCAAGGGCGAAGGCGGGCCCTTCATCGAGTCCGGTGCGCTTCGCCCGGGTGGGGCGCTCCCGACTAACACGGACGGCGGCGGCCTGGCCTCGTGTCACCCCGGTATGCGGGGAATGTTCCTCATGGTCGAGGCGGTGCGGCAGTTGCGGGGGGAATGCGGGCCGCGGCAGGTCGGCGGGGCCCGCCTGGCGTGTGTCCACGCGATGGGAGGCTTCTTCACCCACAGCGCCACGATGATCCTCGGGAGGCTGTAGTGACGGTTCCAGACCGGCCCACGATCGACGCCGACGGCCAAGCATGGTGGTCGGCCACGCAGGACCGCAGGCTGATGGTCAACGCCTGCCGCTCCTGCGCTCGGACGTCGTTGTACGCGCGGCCGTTCTGTCCACTCTGCTGGAGTGAGGACGTGGAGTTGGTGCCGGCCACCGGACGCGCGCGGCTTTACACGTGGAGCGTCATTCACCAGAATGGCGCACCCTTTGACGCGCGGACGCCCTACGTGCTGGCAATGGTGGATCTCGAGGAGGGGCCGCGGCTGATGACGGTCGTGGAGCGTTGCCGCGTCGGTGATCTGCGCGCGGACATGGAATTGGTCCTTGCCTTCCGCGACGACGAGGACGGATTCCTGGTCCCGGTTTTCCATCCGGCTACCGGGTAGTGGCAACTCGGTCGGCCAGGAGCCGCCGGCGCCCCGCCGATCGCGCGTCGAGCTTGGTGCGGTCGATCTTGCCGTTCGCGTTGACGGGAAGCGGCTCGTCCCAGAGCACCAGCTCCTCGGGCAGTTTGTATTTCGGCAGACCCTGCGCGACGAGCGCCCGGGCGACCTCGGCCAGCGAGATCTCGACGTCCCCTTCGAGCACGACCGCCATCGCCAGTCGCTCACCGGTGGTGTCGTCGGCGACCGAGTAGGCGGCACACTCGCGGACTCCGTCCATCCGCGAAACGGCCTCCTCCACTTCGGCGGCCGGAATCTTCAACCCGTTGCGAATCACGATGTCCTTGATGCGACCGATGATCCGCACCCGCCCGTCGATGACCTCCGCCACGTCGCCGGTGCGGAACCACTCACCCTCGAACCCGTGCTCGTCGTCCGCGGCATCGGTATATCCGAGAAAAGTGTGGGGGCCCTTGACGCAGCACTCGGTGGGTTCGGCCACGGATCCGACCCGCACATCGACGTCGCCGAGCGCCACTCCGTCGTCCGCGTGACGCGCTTCTCGGGATTCGGTCCGCAGGCCCGACGTGCTGACCGGGATCTCCGAGGATCCGTAGGCGCGCATGACGACGATGCCGAATTCGTCTTCGACACGTTCGACGATCCGCCGGTCAAGCATCGTGCCGCCCAGATACACCGCGCGTAGCGCGACGTCAGCGCCGCGCGCTGCGGCCTCGTCGAGCATTTGGGCCAGCAGCCGGTCGGGGCCCCCGTACCACGTCGCGCCTGAGCTGGTCAGCAAGTCGGAAGTCGCCGACCGATCCCAACGATCCTCGAGAATCACCGGTATCGCGAGCATCGGAGCGATGAACAGCGCTTGCAGCACCCCGGTGACCGACGCCAGCGGACTGATCAGAAAGATCCGGTCGTCCGACCCGAGGCCCGCTGCGGTGATGTAGTTCGCCGACGCCTTGGCCAACGTGCTCAGCGAATGGATCACGCCCTTGGGTCGAGACGTAGTGCCTGAGGTGTAGAGCACGAAGGACGGTTCGTCCGCTGACCGCGCGGGGTGCGGCGGGTCGGCGTCAACTCGGTCGCGGTCACCCAGTTCGATCCAATGACAACCCACGGACAGTTCCGGCTGGTTGATCGCCGTCCAGTTCGGCGCCGCGCCGAACCGCGCCCCGGTGCGGGTGAGGATGTCGGCGAGTTGCCTGGACCCGGCGCTGCGCGGCACGAGCAGCACCACCGCATCGACTCGCAGCGCCGCGTGAACGGCCACCACCGAGTCCACGTCGTTGCCGACCACCAGCACGATCGCGCTGCCCGCAACCACGCCGGAATCGGCCATCGCGAAAGCGGCCGCATCCACCCGCCTGTCCAGTTCGGCGTAGGTCAGTTCGGCGTCGCGATCCGCCACGGCCAGCCGGGTGGCGTGTCGGGCCGCGGCGGATCTCACCACATCGAGCGGTTCCGCCGACCAGAATCCGGCCGCGCGGTACCCCGGTCGCACCCGTTCGGCTCGCCGGCGCGCATGTCGTAACAACTCAGCCGGGCCGGTCATGGGTTTGTCCTCCGATGCAAATGTTCGCTCTCGATTAGGTAAATGTAACCTCTCACCCATGCAGTCAATGACTTTCGACAACCAGGTGGCCATCGTTACCGGAGCCGGCGGCGGACTCGGCCGCTGCCACGCCCTGGAGCTCGCCCGGCGTGGTGCACGTGTCGTGGTGAACGACCTGGGCAGTTCGGTGGACGGCAGCGGCGCGTCGACGTCAGCGGCTCAAGCGGTGGTCGACGAGATCACAGCCGCGGGGGGAACCGCGATCGCAAACGGCGACTCGGTCGCCACCGAGGAGGGCGGTGCCGCGATCGCGGCGGCGGCGATCGATGCCTTCGGGCGGATCGACGTACTGGTCAACAATGCCGGGATCCTGCGCGACGCCGCGTTCAAAAACATGACCGCCGAGCAGGTGGATGCGGTCATCGCCGTGCACCTGTCCGGCGCCTTCAATGTGACGCGGGCGGTGTGGCCGGTCATGCGGGAGCAGAATTACGGGCGGATCGTTCAGACGACCTCGGGCACCGGCCTTTTCGGCAACTTCGGTCAGGCCAACTATGGCGCGGCGAAAATGGGTCTCGTCGGCATGATGCACGTTCTTGCGATCGAGGGCGCCCGCAACGGCATCGCCGTCAACGCCATTGCGCCCATCGCGCGCACGCGAATGACCGAGGACATCATGGGTGAGGCCGGTAAGAAGATGGACCCCGAACTCGTTACGCCCGTGGTCGTCTACCTGGCACACCGCAGCTGTGACCGCACTGCGCACATCTACTCGGTAGGCGCAGGCAAGGTGTCACGGGTGTTCATCGGTGTCACCAAGGGAATCGAGGACACGTCGCTGACTGCGGAGTCGGTGGCATCGTCGATCGACGAGATCGACGACAGCTCCGCGTTTACCATTCGCGGTGGCCCCCAACGGGTTGAGCAGGGTTGAGCAGGGTTGAGCATTCAGATTCCCTGGAACCGTGGGGGGCGCCGCTCGGCGAACGACCGCAGGCCCTCTTGCAGGTCAGCGGTCCGCGACACCACCTCCTGCGCCCAGGCTTCCTGTTCGAAGGCGCGATCGCGCCCGGACTCCGATGAAACGGACAACAACCGCTTGGTGAGCGCCAGCATCACGGTCGGCCCAGCAGCGAGGCGTCCAGCGATTTCTTCCGCCGTGGCGTCGGTTTCGTCGGCTGCGGTCACCCGGTTGACAAGTCCGAGCCTTTCGCAGGTGACAGCGTCGACAGGCTCGCCGAGCATCAGCAGTTCGGTCGCCTTGCGCAGCCCCACAATTCTGGTCAGCAAGTGAATGGCGCCCGAATCCGGCAGGATCCCGCGGTGCACGAACGCCTCGACAAGCTTTGCCTCCGTTGACATGACGACGAGGTCGCACGCCAGGACCAGGCTGGCCCCGGCGCCCGCGGCGGTGCCCTTGACCGCGGCGACCACGGGTTTGTCGCAATCCAATACCGACGCCACCAACCGCTGCCAGCCCTGCTGGAGCATGCGAGCGATGTCGCCGGGCCGTTTCTCGGCGACGGGTTTCGATTGTGCAACTGCGTCCCCCGTCTGCGGCGCCAAGCCCGCGCCGGTGCAGAAGTGTCGGTCACCCGTGGCGCCCAACAGCACGGCGCGGATCGCGGGATCGTCGTTCGCTCGCGTGAATGCCTCCGTGAGCACGTCACGCGCCAAGGGCGACAGCGAGTTTCCGACATCGGCGCGGTCGATGGTGATTCGTTGCACCCCGCCGTCGGTGACGCCTACCACGATGCCTGATCGTTCTTCACTCATCTGACTCATCCCTGCGTTAACGGCGTTTCCGCTTTTCGGGTATCTTAATTTCCATGCCGGCGACGGGTCAGATTACCGACGAGGGACTGGCCCGGTTGCGCTCTACCATCGGTATCGCCGTTCCACACACCCAGCCGCCGCACTACTACCGCCCGAACGAGGACTGCTTCCGCCACGTGGCGGAGAGCTACGGCGACGCCAACCCGCTGTGGGCTGATCCGGAGTACGCCGCCAAATCCATCTGGGGTGAGTCCATCGCGCCGCCGGCGCTCGTGGGGGGCGACACGCTGATCGGTGAGGACGAGGTGACCACGCTCTCCGACGAGGACCGAGCGCTGACCAAAGGCGACCCGCTGCGCGGCGTCCACGCCTTCTACGCCTCCTCCGGACGGGAATGGTGGGCGCCGCTGCGGGCGAATCATCGGGTCTTCCGGCGCAACGCTCTGGTTGCGGCGCTGGACAAGAGCAGCGAATTCGCCGAGCGCGCCGTGCACGAATGGTCGGCGCAGGTGTTCCGCGACGACGAGGGCATCATTCTGGGTGCGCAGTACCGCAACATGATCCGCACCGAGCGCGGCAAGGCCCGCGGACGCAAGAAGTACGAGACCGTCGAACTGAAGTCGTGGACGCCGGACGAGATCGCCGATTTGGACGAAAGATACGCGCGCGAGTCGCCGCGCGGCGGCGAACCGCGATGGTGGGAGGACGTCGATGAGGGCGACGACGTCGGCCCCTTGACCAAAGGCCCGCTGACGGTAACCGACATGGTCTGCTGGCACGTCGGCATGGGCACCGGGATGTACGGCGTACGGCCCCTGCGGCTGGCGTGGCGCAACAGGCAACGCATTCCCCGTTTCTACACGCCCAACGAACACGGTGTCCCCGATGTGCAGCAGCGCGTGCACTGGGAACCGGACGCGGCCCGCAATGCGGGCAACCCCACCACCTTCGACTACGGCCGCATGCGCGAGACCTGGCTGATCCACCTGTGCACGGACTGGATGGGCGACGACGCCTGGCTGTGGAAGCTCGACTGCGAGTTTCGGCTCTTCAACTACGTCAGCGACCTGCACACGATCACCGGCAAAGTGGTACGCAAATATCTCGCCGAGAGCGACCGGCCCGCCGTCGACCTCGAACTTGCGGCGACGAACCACCGTGGCCAGGTCACGGCTCCCGGACACGCCACGATCCTGTTGCCGAGCCGCGAACGCGGCCCCGTCCGGCTACCTGATCCGCCGGGCGGCGCGACCAACCTCGCCGACCTGCTGACCGCGGTGTCGGCAGGGTTCGCCGAGCGCTGAGGCCATGAGTTACGACAGCGTGCCCGGCCTCGGCGCCGAACAACACGGTCAGGTCCTGCACCTGAACTTCGACCGTGCCGAGCGCCGTAACGCGGTCAACGACGTGATGCTCGACGCGATGATCTCGCATTTGGTCGCGGCCGGCACCGACGAGTCGGTGCGTGTCATCCTGATCGATGCCCAAGGACCGGACTTCTGCGCAGGCTCCGACCTGATCGCCAACAACAGTCGCTCAGAGCGCAAGCCGCGGGTGGGCAGCACACAGCGGAGACTGCCGAACAAGGCCAACCGGCTCATCCCATTGATGCTCGAGACGCAGGTGCCCATCGTGTGCGTGGTGCGAGGCTGGGCCGCCGGCCTCGGATTCCACATCGCACTGGCTTCCGACTTCTGCGTCGCCGCCGAGGACGCGCGGTTCTGGGAACCTTTTATGGCACGCGGTTTCACGCCGGACAGCGGCGCCGCCTGGCTGCTGCCCCGCCTCATCGGCATGGTCCGCACCCGGCAACTCTTGATGCTCGGCAACGAGATCTCCGGAACCACCGCGGCCGAGTGGGGAATCATTCACGCCGCGGCCCCCGCCGACGAATTGGACGCGGTCGCAAGCGAACTGATCACCGGCCTTGGCGACGCACCCACAGTGGCGCTGGGCCTCACCAAGTGGCTGCTGCACAGTGGCAACGGGCTCGACCTCGACCGTCACCTGCAGAACGAGGCGATGGCGCTCGAGTTGTCGAGCCGCAGTGAGGATTTCAAAGAGGGTTTGGCGGCATTCCGCGACAAGCGCGAGGCGAAGTTCCAAGGGCGCTAGAGGACCATGACACCGCTGCCGATCACCGAGGCCACCAGCACCGCAGACGCCGTCGCGGCCGTCGAGCGATGGGTCGACGCCGAGGTACCGGTCTCCTGGCGCACAGCAGCCGCCGACAGCCCCGCCGCCCTCCGGGAGGTGCGGAGTCCCGCGGAGTACCGGCAGTGGTACCCGGTCTTCGCCGCATCCGGCCTCGTCGTGCCGACCTGGGCTCGCGAATACGGCGGTCTGGGAATCGGCAACGAGGTGGCCCGGGCGATCGATCAGGTGCTGCGTCCGCTGCGGTTGTCCCGGCTGAACCCGTTGGGGCTCAACAACGCTGCCGCAGCGTTGTTCAGCCACGGCACCGAAGAGCAGCGGCTGCGTTTCCTGCCGCCGATCGTGCGCAACGAGGAAAAGTGGTGTCAGCTCTTCAGCGAACCGGGCGCCGGGTCCGACCTCGCCTCGTTGGCGACGCGAGCCGTCCGGGACGGCGATGAGTGGGTGATCTCGGGCCAGAAGGTCTGGACCACGTGGGCCGACGAGGCCGACTTTGCGATCCTGCTCGCCAGAACCGACCCGGATGCACCCAAGCACAAAGGCATTACGTACTTCCTGCTCGATATGCATCAAGTCGGCGTCGAGGTGCGTCCTCTGCGCCAGATCACCGGCGAGGCGGAGTTCAACGAGGTCTTCATCGACAATGCGCGGATCCCTGACGCGCACCGCGTGGGCGATGTCCACGACGGGTGGCGTGTCAGCGCATCTACGTTGTCCAGTGAGCGGCAGATGGTTTCGGGTTCCGGGTCGGGAGGCATGGGCCGCCTGGGCGGCTCCGGCGCCGACCGCCTGATAGCTCTGGCGCGCGAGACCGGCCGATGGCACGACCCGGTCGTCCGGAACAAGGTCATGCGGTTGTGGGCCCAGGAGCAGATCCGCGGCTGGACCAATGACCGTGTCCGCGCGGCACTTTCGGCCGGTCAGTCGCCGGGAGCCGCGTCCTCGATCGGCAAAGTGCACCAGGCCACCCTGAACCAGCAAATCCAGGACCTCATGGTAGATCTGCTGGGCACCGACGCGGTCGCCTGGCCGGCCACCGACGATCCGGACGCCCTCCCGCGGGACGTCCACGGAATGATGCGCAGCCTCGCCAACGGCACCGAGGGCGGCACCACCGACATCAACAAGAACATCCTGGGCGAGCGGGTGCTCGGGTTGCCCAAGGAACCGGACCCATGGAAGGGCAAGCCCTGGAAGGAAATTCCGCGCTCGTGAGCAACTATCAGCGCCTGGTGGTGGAGAAATCTGATGGTATCGGCTGGCTGATCCTGAACAGGCCGGACGCGGGCAACGCCTTCGACTCATTGATGCTCGACGAACTCGAATCCGCGTGGGCCGACCTCGACGCCGACCCCACCATTCGCGTGATCGTCAACACCGCCAACGGCAACGCCTTCTGCACCGGAATGGACGTGGTGCAGGTGGCGCGCGATAAGGCGGCAATGCGCAGGCATTCACGCCGGACCCGGGACGCCGAGCTGAAGATCTCGTCGTGGCAGTGCGGGGTGTGGAAGCCGGTGATCGCGGCGGTCAACGGTGTTTGCGCGGGCGGCGGACTGCACCTGGTGGCCGACGCCGACATCGTGATCGCCGCCGAGCAGGCCTCGTTCGTCGACCCGCACGTATCGCTCGGCCAAGCCGTCGCCTACGAGGCGATCACCCTGCTTCGCAAGTCCCCGATGGAGGCAATCACCCGAATGGCGTTGAGCGGCAAGGGCGAACGCATCTCGGCGCAACGCGCCTACGAGTTGGGCATCTTGTCCGAGGTGGTAGCCGCCGACCAGCTGCGCGCGGCGGCCGGGCGACTCGCCGCCGCGATCGCCACGAATTCGCCGACCGCGATGCGCGCCACCAAGAAGGCGCTGTGGCACTCGCTGGAGGTCGGTATGACGCAGGCCCGCACCGATGCCTCCGATGAGATCTGGCGGCTGCGCAATCACCCCGACCATGGCGAGGGCGCCAGGGCGTGGCGGGAAAAGCGCCGGCCGCAGTGGCAGCCGCTGTCGGATGCGGCGGAGGTTTCATGACCTACCAGAGGCTGATCGTTGAGCGGCATGGGCCGGTCGGCTGGATCATCAACGACCGGCCGGACCGCCTCAACGCCTACGACGTGGTGATGCGAGAGGAATTTCCCAAAGCGTGGGCGCAGTTGAACGCTGACCCCGACGTTCGGGTCATCGTGCACACCGGCAACGGTCGAGCCTTCCAGGTGGGCGCCGACGTCGAGGAGCTCGACGGTGAGGCCGTGCTGCAGTTTCAGGAGACCATGCGCACACTGGACCTCAAGCTGACGGCGTGGCACTGCAACGTCGACAAGCCGGTCATCACCGCCGTCAACGGCGTGTGCGCCGGGGGCGGGCTGCACTGGGTGGCCGACGCCGACGTCGTCCTCGCGTCGTCAGATGCGAGCTTCGTCGATCCGCATGTGTCGATCGGGCAGGTCAGTGCGCTCGAGACCATCGCGCTGATGCGCAAGATGCCCGCCGAGGCCGTGCTGCGGATGGCTCTGGTGGGCAGCCATGAACGGCTCAGCGCCCAGCGTGCGTACCAGCTCGGCATGATCAGCCAGGTCGTCGACCCGCCCGAAAAGCTGCGCGAGGTCGCCCAGGAGCTGGGCGAAAAGATCGCCAGGAACTCGCCCGCGGCGATGCGCGCCACCAAGCGTGCGCTGTGGGGCGCGCTCGAATACGGCCTGACGGATGCCTGCCGCGAGGGCGCTAAGCACCTGACATCGATGTGGGGGCATCCCGACCAGAACGAGGGTCCGCTTGCCTTCGCGGACAGGCGAACTCCGAATTGGGCGCCGTTGGAGGCCGATTCGTGAGCCTGGTGGAGCTGCTGGACGGCCTGCCCGAAGTCGCAGTACATACGCTCGGCGCTGAGGTGTCGCGCGACGAGCTGGCCGCCAGCGCCGACCGGCTGCGGACACTGCTCGCCGAAAGCGGACTGACGAGGGGACACGTGGTCGCCGCGATGCTGCCCAACGACGCCACGACGATCGCAGCGCTGTTCGGCGCGTGGCGTGCCGGTGGCGTGTACACACCGCTGAATCCCAGGGCGGCCGACGCCGAGATCGTGACCCAGTTGGAGACGTTGCAGCCCGTTGCCGTCATCACTACTCCCGCACTTGCGCAACGGTTCTCGGCGTTCCACCTGCCGGTCATCACCGGCGACGCGCTGGCGTGGGCGATTGCCGCCTCCGCGACGCAAGTCGCCGATGCGCGGTCCTATGATGACGATGTTGCGCTGCTGCAGTTCACGTCGGGCACCACCGGCCCGCCGAAGCCGGTGCCGCTCCGGCACAGCACGGTGCTCGATCTGATCGATCGGCTACTCGAGAAACTCCGTGGCGCGAAACCCGCTGGGGACAAGCCTAAGCGGTCGCCCATGCCGAATCTGGTGCCGTTGTCGTTGTCGCTGTGGGCCGGCATCTATCAGGTCCTGTTCGCATTCCGGGCCGGCTCGGGCGTTGTTCTGATGGACCGTTTCTCCCCCAGCGACTTCGCCGCCCTCGTCCGGCGGCACCAACTGCGATCCACAGTGCTGCCGCCCGCGGCGCTGACCATGGTGCTGCACGACGATTCGGTCACGGACCTGTCGCCGCTGAAGATCGTGCGGTCGATCACCGCTCCCCTGTCGCCCGTTCAGGCGGCCCGGTTCCGGGACAAATTCGGTGTGATCGTGCTGAACTCCTACGGCCAGACCGAACTCGGCGGCGAGGTGGTGGGCTGGTCGGCCGCTGACGCCCGCGAGTGGGGCGAGACCAAACTCGGATCCGTCGGCCGACCCCTGCCCGGCATCGACGTCAGGGTCGCCGACGACGAGGTGCTGGTCCGCACGCCCACTACCGCCGCCCGCAAGATCGATCCGGCATTCCTCGACCGGCTCACCGACGACGGCTGGTTCCACACCGGTGACCTCGGCTGGTTCGACGATGACGGCTTCCTGTGGCTCGACGGACGGGTGTCGGACATGATCAACCGGGGAGGGCTCAAGGTGTTTCCGGGGACCGTCGAGGACGTCCTGCTAGGCGCCGACGGTGTCCGCGAGGCCGCCGTCGTGGGCATACCCGACGAACGCCTTGGCGAGGTCCCGTGGGCATTCGTGGTGCGTGGCAACGACGACGAGCTGTCCGAGGATGGGTTGATCACCTGGTGCCGCGAGCGCCTGACGCCGTACCGCGTCCCGGCACGGATCGTGTTCATCGACCGTCTTCCGCGCAACGATGTCGGCAAGGTGGTCAAGCGCGAACTCGCGGCGATGGCCGACATGTGAATTTCGGCGCGGCCACCGGTCAGGCGATCGGAATCGACGGCGGTCATTACACCAGCCTGTAGGGTCGGGTGCGATCTGCTGGCGTCCAAACTTTGGGAGAACGTGATGGCCCAACCGTTTGAGGGCAAGGTTGCATTTATCACTGGGGCAGCGCGCGGCCAGGGCCGTTCGCATGCAATTCGGTTCGCCGAAGAGGGCGCCGACATCATCGCATTTGACTTGTGCGATCAGATTGACAGCGTCGCGTATCCAATGGCCACACGCGAGGACATGGATGAGACTGTCAACCTCGTCGAGAAAACAGGTCGCCGCATTGTCGCCGAGCAGGGTGACGTTCGAGACTTCCAGCGACTAAAGACGGCGGTAGCTAACGGTGTGGCCGAGCTGGGACGGGTCGATTTCGTGCTTGCCAACGCCGGAATTATGCCCGGCGTTGGCGAGCAGCGTTATGCGGTTACGGCATATGTAGACGCGGTAGACATCCTCCTCAATGGGGTGTACTACACGGTCGAGGCCGCGCTGCCTGCGCTGTTAGAGCATGGTGACGGCGGGGCGATTGTGATCACCAGTTCGGCCGCTGGATTGACCAGCTTGTGCCCGAAGTTCAGTGTTCGAAGTCATGGCTATGCCGGCTACCACGCCGCCAAACATGGCGTCGTGGGACTGATGAGGTATTACGCAACTTCGTTGGCGGAAAAGAACATCCGCGTCAATACCGTGCACCCGAGCGGGGTTGCCACTCCGATGATTCTCAACGAGGCAGTGGCACAAAACATGGTCGAACACCCCGAGGGCAACAGCGCTTTAGAAAACTTGTTGCCAGTCCCAATGGTCGAGCCTGCGGACGTCACCGAAGCAATGGTCTATTTGTGCGGGCCGTCCGGCCGCTACATCACCGGCATCACCCTGCCGGTCGATGCGGGCTACGCCGCTAAGTGATGAGTCCGGAACCATCTAAGCCACCAACAAGCGACTCTCGTTCGCCGCCGACCAGTTGAGGGGGTGTGATGGGCGGCAACCTCAAGGAGCTGATCGGCCTGTAGCGGCCGGGCGCGCCGACGTTCCGAACTTGGCGCGCAGTTCGGTCTTGAGCACCTTGCCGGTGAGGTTGCGGGGCAGCGCATCGACGATTTCGAGTCGTTCGGGCGTCTTGTGCTTGCTCAGCCCTCGGGCGTGGCAATGTTCGAACACCGAGGAGAGCGTCACCGCCGCGCCGGGACGCGCGACGACGACAGCGCACACCCGTTCGCCGGTCCGCTCATCGGGCACTCCGATGACCGCGACGTCGGCGACCGCAGGGTGGCTCGCCAACACGCCCTCGATCTCGAGTGCCGAGATGTTCTCCGCATTGCGGATGATCGCATCCTTGATGCGCCCCGTGACGACGACGTTGCCCTGGTCGTCGATGCGCCCCAGATCGCCTGTGCGGAACCACCCCTCGGCGTCGAATGCTTTGGCGTCCAAGGAGGCATCGACGTAGCCGAGGAAGCATTGCGGGCCCTTGAGCCGCAACTCCCCCTCCTCCCCGGACATAACCTGCCGCTCGGATTCATCGACGACTCGCACCGAAACGCCTGGCACAGGCTTGCCCACGGTATGGTCCAGCAGCTCCGGGGGGCCGTTCGGCGCTTGAGAGGTGGCCACCGGAAATTCGGTCAGGCCCCAGGAATTGGCCACACCGTCGACCGAGAAAGTCTGCCGCACTTGATGGCCCAACTCGGCGGTGATGGGCGCACCACCGCCGACGCAGCCACGCAGATCGGGATAGAGCGGTTCGTCGCCGTGCTTGGCCTGCGCCGCCATGAAGGCTACGAAGAACGGGGTCGCGCTGCCCAACAGTGTCGGGCGGTGCGCAGCGATGGCGAAGGGGGTCTCAACGGGATCGAAAGCGTCGAACAGCACCAATCGCATGCCGGTATGCAGGCCGGCAGCGAGCATAGCCGCTCCCCCGATGTGCGACACCGGAAAAGCGATCGGGTTGACGTCGCTACTGGAGGCGCCGACGATACCGACGACGCCTGCCGAGCCGGCGATGACCGAGCGGTCGCAGTGCCGCGCGCCTTTCGGAGCCGCCGTGGTGCCCGACGAATAGTAGACCCAGCGCGGCTCCTCGCCGGAGCGCGGCGGTGGAGGCAGCGCTGCCGGATCACCGGCCGGCAGTCGAAGTGCACCGGTGATGGGCGCATTGTGGTCGATGACCACCACCGACATGGACTGGTCACCGTTGATCTTATGCGCGAGCGCGGTGTGGTCGAAATTGCGCCACAATCCGGGCACGATGATGACGTCGGTCGCGAGTTGCGCTGTCACAAAACGCAGTTCACTCTCCCGCCATATCGGCAGAACAGGGTTCTGGACTGCGCCAAGGCGCGCCAGCGCCACCATGACGACCATCGTCTCCAGCGTCGTCGGCAGTTGCCACGACACCACCGTCCCCGCACCAATTCCGCGTTGCGCCAGCGCCGCTGCACACGTCAGCGCGGATTCGCGCAGCTGCCCGCACGACAGGGTGCGTCCGTAGTCGTCGACGAGGATCACTCGATCGGGATGCGCCCGCGCCGCCGTTTCGACGAGGGACCAGTAGGTCTGCGCGGCTGGGTATGCGGTCATCGGCTCGGCAGGCGCAGTCGGCGCTTAGCCAGAATGTTGCGCATCATCTCCGAACTGCCACCGGATATCGTGTAGGCCCGAGACCACAGCCAGCATTCCCGCAGGCGTTGTTTGGCCTGTTCCACATCAGGATTCGCAGCCCCCACGGCAACCACCGACGCGGCCAGCTCGGCGCCATAGGCCGCGACTCGGTGATATGTCTCGGCGAAGCTCAACTTCGCGATCGAACCGTCGCCCGGTCGTTCGTCGCCCGACGTCAGCCGCTCCACATGGTCGTCGATGAACGCCTTGGCCACTTCGGCTTCGACGGCCAACTCGGCCACCTGCTGGCGGATGTCGGCGGAGTCCAACGCGGGCGTGCCGTCGATGAGCGCGTGACGCGCCACGGTCACCAGATCATCAATCAAGAGTTCGAGCAAGATGACGTTGCCGCCGATGCCGAATCGTTCAAAGTCCAGGCCGGCCATGATGATCGACCAACCCTGGCCCACCTCGCCGATCAGGCTCTCCGCACCAAGCCTGACTCCGGTCAGGAAGACCTCATTGACCTCGATCGCGTCGCCGATCGTGCGGATCGGACGAACTTCGACACCGTCCGCCGAGAGCGGCACGGCGAAGACCGACAGGCCGTGGTGGCGCGACGACGCCGGGTCGGTGCGGATCAGGGCGAGGCCCATGTCGGCCCAGTGCCCGTCCGTAATCCAGGTCTTCTGCCCGTCGATGAGCCAGCTGCCATCGTCCTGCTGCGTTCCGCGGCTGCGCACGGCGGCGATGTCGCTGCCGGCGTCGGGCTCGCTGAGCAGCTGACACCAGACATGCTCGCTGCGCCGGATCGGGGGCAGCAGCGTTCGCTTCTGTTCTTCAGAACCGAAGTGCAACAAGACGTGTGCCGCCAGGTTGACCTGATCAATGGGCCGTGGTGCGCGAGCGCGTAAAATCTCCTCGCTCACAATGCGATCATGCAGCGGGTGGTGGTCGCCGCGACCGCCGTGTTCGGCCGGCCAGTCCGCACCGACGAAACCCGCCTCGAACAGGCCGGCGAACCATCCCCGCAGCTGTGCTTCCTCTTCGGCGGTTTCGGGCGCCCGGTGGCCTTCGCGCGCTTCGATAGGCGGTGCGTGTTCGGCGATGTGGGCCCTGACCCGCTCCCGGAATGCGGTCAGCTGCGCCTGGGTGGGTCGATTCCCGAAAATGCTCACCAGCCGGATACCTCCGCAACGAGCGCCCGACTCGACCGCGCGGTGCCTATCAAATGGCCGTTGGTGAAGACGCGACGCAGTTCATGGTGCAGGGGATACTCCCAGGTGAATCCGATGCCGCCCGACAGTTGCATGCACTCGTCAACGGCGGCTGCGGCTTTCGCCGCGACGAACGCGTGCGCGGCCGCCGTCAGCACGGTTGCCCTTTCTTCGGCAGACGCGATTGCCCGCGCCGCCCTCATGACGACGGCGCGCGCTTTGACCTGGAAGACCAGTAGCTCGACGAGCCGGTGCTGAATCGCTTGAAAACTCGCGATAGGCACCCCGAACGCAACGCGCTCCTTGAGGTATGCGGTCAACCGTTCAAGGGTCATCGACACCGCGCCCACGGAATCGGCGGCAACAAGCAGCCGGGCCACGGCGACCAACTGGTCGGCCCGTTCGGGAGATCCGATCAGGGCGCTGGGCGCGTTCGCCACGTCGAGGCGCCATACCGTCCTGGTGACGTCCAGCACGTCTGCGTCCAGCTCGAACCGGTCGCGATCCAGGTCACGTAGCAGGTGAATTCCGTTGCGCCCCAGCAGAAGGACGATGTCAACCGCATCGCCGCGGATGACCCGCGCGGGCCCGTCGAGGACGGCGAAGCCCGCCGCCACGGTGCCGTCGAGCAAGCCGGGCAGCAGTTGATCCCTAACCTCCTCGGGCCCGCAGGCAAGCGCCGCGGCGCCCAGCGTGGTTCCGAACCACGCCGACCCGTCCTGCGCTCGACCGAGCTCCTCGGCCACCACGCACGCCTCGACCGGACGCCAGCCCGCGCCGCCTATAACCTCATCGACAAGCAGCCCGGTCCAGTCCATCGCCGCAAGGTCCTTGACCGTTCCCCTCTCCAAGCGTTCGGCCAGGAACTGACGCGCCGACGCTCGCAACAGATCGAGGTCGACTTCGGCTGAGTCCTCATCAGCCATGCCGCGATCAGCTCCGGAAGAGCAGCTGCTCGGCGTTGTCGCGCATGATCCGCCGCTTGGTGGCGTCGTCGAGCGGGTCAAGCAGCTTGGCGAACTCGGCCGGTACGGCCAGGCCTTCGGCGTGCGGGTAATCCGAGCCCATCACCAGGCAGTCGTCGTATCCCATGCTTCCGACGATCGCGGGGATGTCGTCCTCGGGGTACGGCACGACACGGACGTGACGGCGAAAGATCGCCGACGGCCGCTCCGTCAGCTTCCCGCCGATCCATGGACCGTTGCGGCCCATGCCCCGGCTCTTGTCCATGTGCCTGACGAAGAACGGCACCCATTCCGCCCCATGCTCGGCAACGAGGACATTCAGACCCGGGAAGCGACCGAACAGGTTGTCGAAGATGAGCGCGGACAACGTGTCCTCGATCGGGCGCTGGCCGTAGATGTTCATCCACTGCCACGCCGACATGTGCCAGGAGGCGGGGTCGGGGTTCTGTCCCCAGGCGGGCGAGATCGCATTGAAGTACCAAAACGGCATGATGTGGAACACCAGGACGCAGCCGGCCTCCTGTAGGCGTGCGTAAATGGGGTCGAAGTACGGGTCGCCGGGTGATCGACCGTAAGCCGGGCCGGTTGGCAGCAGCACGAACTTCGCCCCCTGCGCGATGATCGCCTCTGTTTCTGCGATCGCGGAATCCAAGTCGCGCAACGACATCAGCGCCGTGGCAAAAATCTTATCTTCGTAGTTGAAACCCCACTCTTCGTCGAACCATCGGTTGAACGAGCGGAGATTGGCATAGAGTGCCGCTGTGTCATCGACGTAGTGTTCGCCGGCCAGGGCCATGCCGCTTGGATAGATGACCATGCGCTCGATGTTCTGCTCCGCCATGACGGCAAGGCGCGCAGCACGCTCGACGAATTCCGGTTGCATGGGTTGCGGCTCGTAGGACTCCTCGGGGTTGCCCGAGCCCATTTGCTTGAGCATCTCCTTGAGGGAGCCGGGCCGGTACGCGACATCAAGACCGAGGCCCCCTTCGCTGTTGAAGGTGGCGACGCGATGCCCGGCAAGGATCACTTCCACGCCGTCCGCCCCGCGCACGGTGGTGATCGCGCGGTCCCGAAACTTTTCCGGCAGATAACGGGTGAACGCGTCCCGCGTCTCGTAGCAGTGGGTGTCGCAGTCAAAGATGCCGTAATCGAGTTTCGTCGTCACCGCGTCGCTCCTTTTGACGAGAATGGATATTCTCTATATTTGAAAAACATACTATCCTGGTCCGGCAATGGCTATGTCGGGGCAGTCGGCGGGTGGCGCCGTGAGTTGGTGGCGCCCGCTCGACCGCGACCGCCCGGACGAGGACGTCACCCATCAAACGCACTGACAGGCAACGGGATCGGTGAGCTGAAATGCGGCTGAACAGGGAGGCCGTCAGTGCCGACAAATGAGGTCGACGACCTTCGCAGCGTCCTGCGCGAGTACCTCAGCGCAATGTCGTCGAGTGAAACCGTACGCAAGCTGATGGCGACGGAGACCGGCTACGACGAGACGTCCTGGCGCCAGATGGCCAGTGAATTGGGCCTGCACGGCATCGGTGTGCCCGAGAAATGGGGCGGCGCGGGCGCCGGTGTGGCCGAACTGGCCGTCGTCTTCGAGGAAATGGGGCGGGCGCTGCTGTGCTCCCCTTTTTTCGCCACAGTGGCGCTCGCGACACAGGCCATCCTCGCCAGCGGCGACGACGCGGCGGCGGAACGGTTCGTTCCCGGCTTCGTCGACGGCTCTGCCACCGCGACGGTGATCCTCAACGGCCGACTCGACGCATGGGATCCCGCCGCGGTGACATTGAGGGCTATGCGAGACGGCACCGGATATCGGCTCCATGGCGAGGCACCGCTCGTGATCGATGGTCACACCGCGGACGTCCTCTTCGCGGCCGCCATCACGGAGGGGGGAATCTCGTTGCTGGCGGTGCGCGCCGGGTCCGATGGCCTTCGCCGCACGCCGCTGGCCGGGCTCGACCGCACCCGGAAGGTGGCGCGGGTGGAGTTCGACGCCGTGCGCGCAGAACTGATCGGAACGGACGGTGGCGCCGCCAACTTCCTGGCCCGCACATCGGACCTGGCCCTTATCGCGCTGACGGCCGAGCAGGTCGGCGCTGCCCAGCGCTGCCTCGACATGGCCGTCGACTACGCCAAGAACCGAATTCAGTTCGGCCGGCCGATCGGCAGCTTCCAAGCGATCAAGCACCGGTGCGCGGACATGCTCGTCCAGGTCGAAGGTGCGCGTTCGGCCGAGGGACATGCGGCCGACGTGGCGGGCACCGATGACCTGCCGACAGCCGCGTCAGTCGCGAAAATGGTCTGTTCCGAAGCCTTCCTGCAAGTTGCGCTCGACAACATGCGCATCCACGGCGGCATCGGCTTCACCTGGGAACACGATGCCCACCTGTTCGTCCGTCGCGCCAAGGTCAGTCAGTTGATCTTCGGCGACCCCGACTATCACGCCCAACGCCTGGCCACGCTCGTCTCCGGACCGAAAGGACCCTTGTGACCGTTTCCTTCTCCCTCGAACTACCCACCCAGCGTGTCGAGGCGGTCGACGAGTTCGTGACCGCCGAGGCGATTGCCGACGTCGCGCGAGTGGCTGAGGCAAGCGGGTTCGCCGCAGTCCATGTCACCGACCACCCCGCGCCCGACGCGAAGTGGCTCGACCACGGCGGACACCACGCCCTCGATCCGTTCGTCGCGCTGGCGTTCGCCGCCGCCGCAACTACCGAGCTCAAGTTGCTGACCAATGTCTACATCGCCGCTTACCGCAACCCGTTCCTCGGTGCGAAGTCGATCCAAAGCCTCGCCGCGCTGTCGAAGGGGCGGCTCATCCTCGGCACCGCCGCGGGATACCTGAAGCCCGAATTCAAAGCTCTCGGAATCGATTTCGACAACCGTGGCGCTCTGCTCGACGAGGCGCTCGACGTCCTGGACAAGGTGCTCACCGGTGAGGACATCGCCTACGAAGGGACGTCGTTCGCCGCCCGCGGTGTGCGGCTGCGGCCGCTGCCCGCGACGCCGCCACCGGTGTGGGTCGGCGGCAACAGCAAGCCTGCGGTACGCCGGGCAGTATCACGCGCTCAGGGTTGGGCGCCGTTCAATACGTTTGGGTATGCCGCGGCGTCGCGGACCGCAGAGATCTCGACGATCGACGACTTGGAGCTCGCCATCGACTGGGCCAAGCAGTACGCGGCCGAGATCGGTCGCACCGAACCGCTGGACATCTGCTTCTCGGCCGGAAACATGTTGGACGACAGCAGATCGGCCGACGAACGTCGCGCGACCATCGCACGACTCGAGGCGGCGGGTGTCACCTGGTTGACCATCGCGCCGGCGGGCGTCGACCGCGCCGAGGTCATCGACCGGTCGCGCGCCTTCGCCAAGGAATTCATCACCGCCTGACTGGCCTCATGCCATCAGACTGCCGGCCGCAAATCCGTCCACGCGGATGCGGCGATGGGCGAACAACCAGCGGCCGTTCACCGGTACCAGCACGTCGCGGTAACGGCCCCAGTGATCGACGCCGATGTCGGTGTGGACAGCGAAGTAACTGCTGACCTCGACCCTGTCACGAGCGACCGCCCCGAACCGGATGCTGGAAACGTGATGCCGGACGTGGGTCGGTGCTCGCCGCCCGGAGCTCGAAGGCTGGGTTACCGCGGCGCCCAAACCGGCCTCGATTTCTGCGCGTCCCGTGAGCGGTTCGGCGCTTCCGGTGAACTCCAAGACGCCGTCGTCGCTAAAGCATGCCGCCACCGCCCGGAGATCGAATCGATCCGTGGCCGCGGTGTAGTCGGCCAGCGTCTGCCGCACCGACTCCCGCACTTCGAGCTCCCAAGCCTCCACCTGACCTCCTGGTGAACGAGCATTTCGGCTCACGATAACGTGTATTCTCATGCCGCAGCCAAGTCTCCAGGACCTGCTCGATCCGGTGACCACCGCGCTCGTCACCCAAGAGTGCCAGGGCGGGGTGATTGGGCCGCAGGCCGGCCTCCCCTTGCTGGCCGAGGAAGCCCGGCGCGAAGCCATTCCCAACATCGCCAAACTGCTTGACGCGGCCAGGGCGGCCGGTGTCACGGTCGTCCATTGCCTGATCCAGCGGCGCGCCGACGGTCGTGGTTCCAATACGAACGCCCGATTGTTCGCGGCGGGGAAATCCTTCACCGCCGACCTGACGCCCGGTAGCGCGGGGGCCTCGCTACTGCCGGAGTTGGGGCCGCTCGATACCGACCTCGTTCTCACTCGCACCCACGGCGTCGGCCCCATGTGCGGCACCGATCTGAACTCGGTGCTGCGCAACCTCGGGATAAAAACCATTGTCGGAGTGGGGGTGTCGGTGAATATCGCCATCACCAACTTTGTCATGGATGCGGTCAACCGTGGCTATCAGTTCGTGCTGCCGCGGGATGCGGTCAGCGGATACCCGCGGGAGTACGCCGATTCGATCATCGACAACACGCTGTCCCTGCTGGCAACCGTCACCGCGTCCAGTGCGGTTATCGGCGTGTGGAGCGCAGTGGCCTGATCCGTTGTGGGGCGATATGATAACGTCGTTCTCAGATAGCGTAAATGATCATATTCGCTGCTCAGGAGGAAGTCTCATGTCTCGCCGTTCATTGCCGTACCCGGTTTTCGACATCGACAACCACATGTACGAGACGACGGACGCGCTCACGAAGTACCTTCCGAAGGAGCACCGCGGAAAGGTCGGTTACGTCGAGGTCAACGGCCGGCCCAAACTGGTTGTCAAGGACCACATCAGCCACATGATCCCCAACCCGACGTTCGCGCGCGTTGCCAGGCCTGGGAGCGCCGAGGACTACTTCCTGGGCAACAATCCCGAAGGCCTCAACTTCCGCGAGTTCGTCGGCGAGGCAATGGATGTCATCCCCGCATACCAGGCGCCCGCCCCGCGACTGGAGCTGATGGATGAACTGGGCCTCGACCAGTGCGTGATGTACCCGACTCTCGCCAGCCTCATCGAGGAGCGCACCACCGACGACGTCATCCTCACCCACGCGATCATCCACGCGCTCAACGAGTGGATGCACGAACACTGGACATTCAACTATCACGAGCGGATCTTTGCGACCCCCGTCATCTGTCTGCCGATCGTGGACGAAGCCATCAGAGAATTTCACTGGTGCCTCGAGCGCGGTATGAAGACATTTCTGGTCCGGCCGGCGCCGGTGCCCAGTCGCTTCGGCGGTTCGCGGTCTATGGGCCTGCCCGAGTTCGACCCGTTCTGGGAAGAGGTGGTCAACGCCGGCATGCCGGTCACCATGCACGCCTCGGACAGCGGCTACCAGAAGCACCTCATGGAGTGGGAAGGCGGCGACGAGTACCTGTCCTTCAAACCGAGTGCCCTCCGGGAGGTCGTGATGGGGCACCGCGCCATCGAGGACACGCTGGCGGCGATGATCTGCCACGGCGCGCTCTCACGGTTCCCCGACCTGAAGATCTTCTGTGTGGAGAACGGCAGCGGCTGGGTGCGCAACCTGCTCGAGCAGCTCAACACGGCGTACAAGATCATGCCCAAGGAGTTCGACGAGCACCCCGTCGAGGTGTTCAAGCGCAACATCTACATCCACCCGTTCCTCGAAGACGACGTCAGGGGAATCGTCGAGATCATGGGCGAGGACCACGTGATGTTCGGCTCCGATTTCCCGCACCCGGAGGGCATCGGCGACCCGCTGAGCTTTGTCGACCGGCTGGACGGTCTCTCGGACGACGTCAAAGCAAAGATCATGGGCGGCAACGCGATTGAGCAATTAGGTCTCAAGGTCGCGGCATGACCCAGGCGTCCACGTCACCGAAGGAGTACGACGGGATCGCTGATTTCGAGGCGCATGTCGGCGAGCACCTCGGCTACAGCGACTGGCTTCGGGTCACTCAAAAGGAGATCGATCTGTTCGCCGAGGCAACCGGTGACCATCAGTGGATTCACGTCGACCCCGAGAAAGCGGCTGCCGGTCCCTACGGCAAGACCATCGCACACGGCTATCTGACCTTGTCGCTGGTGCCCGCTCTCGTCAAACAGATCTACCGGGTGACCGGGCTGTCGATGCAGGTGAACTACGGCTCCGACAAGCTGCGGTTCCCCGCCCCGGTACCGGTGGACTCCCGCATCCGGGCCGGAGCCGAGCTACTCAAGGTTGAGCGCAGCGACCGCGGGGGGCGGGCCACGGTTCGTGTCACCGTCGAGGTCGAGGGAAATGACCGGCCGGCTTGCGTCGTCGACACGATCGCAGCGATGGTCGACGACAGCTAGGCGTTGAGCAGGCGTTGCCCGATCACTTGTTGGTCGCCCAACGCGGCGATCTCCGCATCGGAAAGTCCGAGTGCCCCCAGCACCTCGGCGTTGTGCTGCCCCAGCGTCGGCGCCGCGTTCCTGTGATGGTGCGCCGGACCCGGCGAAATCTGAAATGGCCAGCCCGGAAATCTATGTCGCCCCGTAATCGGGTGGACCAGATCCTGATAGTAACCACGCGCATCGAGCTGCTCGACCCCGTACATCTCGTCGGCTGCAAGCAATCGCGCGGCTGGGACGCCATGCCGGACAAGCGTTGTCACCAGCTCCTCGGCGGGTTGCGTACACGTCCAGTTAGTGACGATCTCGTCGAATTGGTCATGATTTTGCCGGCGAGCTTCTGCGGTCGCGAATCTCGGGTCGTCGCGCAAGTCAGCGCGGTCGATCGCTTCCAGTACGGAAAGCCAGTCGGCGTCGTCGCGCACCGAGAGCGCTACCCACTCGTCGGTGACGCTCGTCGGGTAGACGCCCTGGGCATATTCGCGGTGGCGGTTTCCGTCTCGTGTTCGCACCGCGCCTGTCAGCGAGTACTCGATGACAGGCTCGGCGGTCACCGCCGCGCCAACCTCGATCTGCGCGACCTCGACGAGCTGGCCCTCACCGGTGGACCTCCTGTGCTCGAGCGCGGCCAGCAGCGCCACACCTGCGTGTACACCGGCGATCGGGTCGGCGGGCCCCTGCAGATTGCACGGCGGGCCGTCTGGGTAACCGGTCATGGCCGACATACCGGACACTTGTTCGATGTTCAGCGCCCAGCCCACATAGTCGCGCCACGGCCCCTCCAGCCCGAATCCGGGCATCCGCACCATAATCAGTGCAGGATTGATCTTCGCGAGCGAGTCGTAATCGAGTCCGAACTGCTCAACGACGCGCGGGGAGAAGTTCTCCACCACCACGTCGGCTTCTGCGGCCAACCGCAGAGCCAGGTCGCGGCCGGCGGTCGAAGTGAGATCGAGGGTGATATCGCGTTTGTTGAGATTGGTTCCCTGCCAAAGCGGCCCGCGTTCATACCAGTCGTCCCCCTCACGCAGTAGCGACCCGGAGTAGCGGTGTCCGTCGGGACGCTGAATGGATTCGACCTTGATCACGTCAGCCCCGAACGCGCCGAGGTAGCACGTCAGATACGCCCCCGCCCAGAAGGTGCTCAAGTCGAACACCTTCAATCCGGCGAAGGGCAGGACGTCCGGCGTTTTCTCGACGCCACCGTCCCGGCGGCGCGCGCCGCGCTCGCTCCAGGCAGCCCGCGAGTCTTTTCCGCGGGCTGGGGCAGGAAGTGGCGAAGGAACGGGTGTCTTTGAAAACCGAAACGGCGCTCCGGGTCTGGTGAATCGCCATGCGTCAGCCGCCATCTCGATGAAAAATTCTCGCGCGGCGTACTGCGGACAGTCCAGGATGCTATCGCCTTCGGTGACCGGCGCCGCGGGTATCCGCATGGCCTGACTCAGGTCGACGAGGTCGGCAACGGTCATCGCATCGAAAAACGGTTGTGCCTTCGCAAAAAACTCGTCGCGCTCGGGGCCGCCGAGCATGATCGCAAGCTGGTGCTCGCCGAACTCGGGTAACCCGACCATGGCGCACACGTCCAGCCAGTGCTGGCCGGTCAGGCAGTTGATTCCGATCCAGCCATCGGCGGCACGCACGATACCCAACATCGGTGCAGCCTTCGAATTAGTCGGCAGACCAAGGCTTTTCAGGCGCGCTGCCATCAGCATGGGATAGGGCAGCGTCGACAGCAGCGACTCGAACATCGAGACGTCCACCTCGACCGGCCGGTTCGTCCCCGCCGCGGCGACCCGCAGCGCCGTCAGCGCTCCGAGGGCCGCATACGCGCCGGCTATGTACTCCGGAATCCGGGCGCCGGCTTGGACTGGTGCCCGACCGGGGTCGCGCACATTGACCCAACCTGCTGCCGCCTGCAGGGTCAATGGAGTCGTCACCCGGTCACGCAGCGGTCCGTCCTGGCCGAAGCTCGATATCCGGACCACGACGAGGTTCGGGTTGCTGCGACGAAGGGCGTCCGCGTCCAGACCCCAGTCCCGCCGCTCGGGCGCGGCGGCGTGCAGGTCTTCGATAATCACATCCGCCTGTGCGATGAGCTCGTGAAGGTCCGCGAGGTCGCTATCACGTGCTAAGTCGACTGTGACGCCGGACTTTCCGGCGTTCAGGTACGCGAAAAGCCCGCTTCGTTCCGGATCAGGATCGGCCGACGGAAACGGACCCCATAGGCGCAGCGGATCACCCATTGGGGGCTCGACCTTGCAGACGTCGGCACCAAGGTCGACGAGCAACTTGGCGCAGTACGGACCGGCAATTTCGGAGGCCAGCTCAACAACACGCAAGCCCGCAAGCGGCCGGTTCACGCGGGCACCCCGATGGCCTTGGGCTCCATATAAGCCCGCAGTCCCATCACACCACCCTCTCGGCCGATTCCACTCTGGTTGAAGCCGCCGAACGGGGCATCTCCGGGAATCGTCCCGTTGATCGAGACCTGCCCGGTCCTGATCCGTCGGGCGATCGCCACCGCGCGGTCGACGTCGCTTCCCCACACCGCGCCCCCGAGCCCGTACGCCGAGTTGTTGGCGATGGCCACCGCATCATCGTCGTCGCGATACCGCAACACCGTCAGCACAGGACCGAACACTTCCTCCTGCGCAATGTACGAATCGGCCGAGGCGTCGGTCAGTATCGTTGGCTCGAAATAGAATCCGTGGCTCAGATCCTTCGGGCGGCCTCCCCCGGCGACCACGGTTGCGCCGTCGGCTTCGGCGCGCTTGACGAATCCCTCGACGCGGTCGAGATGTTCGCGGCTGATCAACGGTCCCATGGTGACCGCGGGGTCGACGGGATCGCCGATTACGACCCCGCGCGACAGCGCGGCGAGCCGATCCACCACGTCGTCATGGATCGCATCGGGCAACAACAGCCTGCTGTTGAGAATGCACGCCTGACCGGCATGCATCGTGCATCCTTCGAACAGCAGCCGCTCCAACAGTTCGTCGGTGATCTCGGCGTCGGGCAGCAAGACGGTCGCGGACTTGCCGCCGCATTCCAGCAGAACGCGCTTCATTGTGGTCGCCGCACCGGCCATCACGTCGCGGCCGACGGCCGAGCTGCCGGTGAAGCTGACCATATTGACCCTGGGATCCAGCGTCAGGCTCCTACTGGCCTCGACGCTGGTCGGGGTAACCACGTTTACGACACCGGCGGGGATATCCGTTTCCTCCTCGACGATTCGAGCCAGCGCGAGCCCGGCCAGGGGCGTCAGCGGCGATGGCTTGAGCACGAGCGTATTTCCCGCCGCCAGCGCCGCACCCAGCTTCATCACGTTGATGGTGTGCGGGAAATTCCACGGGGTCATGGCGGCCACCACACCAAGCGGTTCGTAGCGCAACAGCGTGGTGCCCGCAGCGCCCCACGCGTCCATTGGTTCCTCGGCGGGCTCCATCGCGAGCTCGGCGGCGTGACCGACCATGAATGCCGGGCCTTCGACATGGATGATGCGCTCGTTTGCCGAACAACCCCACTCGGCCTGCGCGAGGGCGTAGAACTCCTCGCTGTTGGCCAGTAGCGCTTCGCTGAGCTGTCGCAGGCATCTGGCGCGGTCCGCCGGCTCCGCCGCCGGCCAGGGGCCCGAATCGAAGGCGGCCCTGGCCGCCGCGACCGCTTGTTGGACCTGCGCAACGCTCGCGTCCGGCGCGGTACCGATCACCGTCTCGGTCGCGGGGTTGACGACGTCGTAGCGCCCGCTGTCCGGTTCGACCCATCGGCCGTCGATGTAATGCCCGTAGGCGTCGCGGAGAGACCGTGAGCCAGCCATCATCTGCCTGCCTTCCTGACTGCTCGATCGCGGCGCGGCCCGGTGACGTAGCCACAACATACACTCTCTGACTGTGTGTACACGGCTCCGAAGAGGCCGTCAACGGCAATCCACCTTTATTTAAGCCAAATAGCCGGTGTTTGACAGGCAAGTCGGGTCTGCTGTAGACACCTTGGAAACGGACATTCTTTATTTATTTGTCCGAACAGCTCTCAGCGTCGAGGAAGGCCTGCGGTGCCCACTACTACGGTTCCCTTGCACTCACCGGACTTCTACGCCGGCGATCCCTACGCGGCCTACCGCGAACTTCGCAACACAACGCCCGTCGTCTGGAACGATGTCACGAACTTCTGGGCGCTGTTGAAGTACGAGGACATCCGCTACGTCTCCGGTCACCCATTGACGTTCTCCTCGACGAAGGGCATCTCGATCCCGGATCCCGCCCAGCCCGAACCCGTTCAGGAGGGAAACCTGATCTTCACCGATCCGCCGCGTCACCGGCAGCTTCGCAAGCTCATCAACTCCGGCTTCACCCGCCGCCAGGTGCAGTTGCTGGAGCCCAAGGTGCGCCAGATCGTGAAGGGCATCGTGGACAGTGTCGACACATCGCGGGAGTACGAGTTCGCAGAGGAGATCGCCGCACCTCTTCCTACCCGGCTGATCGCCGAAATGCTCGGTGCACCACCCGAAGACTGGGAGCGGTTCCGCAGCTGGTCGGACGCTGCGGTTGGCACTGCCGACCCCGATATCGAACTCGATTCCGTAGTCGCACTCGGTGAGCTCTACGAGTACTTCACCAAACTCATCGCTGCACGGCGATCCGGCGAGGTCAGTGGGCAGGACGACCTGCTGAGCATCTTGGCTGCGGCCGAGGTCGACGGTGAGCAGCTCACCGACGCCGATCTACTCAACTTCTCCTTCTTGCTGTTGGTCGCCGGCAACGAGACGACTCGCAACCTCATCGCACTGGGCACGTTGGCGTTGATCGACCATCCCGATCAGTTCGCGCTGCTGCGGTCGAACCCTTCTCTGCTGCCCGGCGCGGTCGAGGAGATGCTGCGATTCACCAGCCCGGTCACCCACATGGCCCGCCGCGCCACCCAGGACGTAGAGATCCGCGGCCAACAGATCAAGGCCGGCGACACCGTCGTCATGCTCTACGGCGCCGCCAACCGCGACGAAGAGATCTTTGGCCCGACCTCCGAAGTTTTCGACATCACGCGTAATCCCAACCCGCACATCGCGTTCGGTGCCGGTGAGCACGCCTGTCTTGGTGCACAGCTCGCCCGGCTGGAGGCCAGGGTGATGTTTGAGGTGCTGCTGGGTACATATCCGACGATCGAACTCACCGGTGACGTGTCACGACTTCGCGCCACCATGGTGCCCGGGGTGAAACGCATGCCGATCCGACTGGGAACGGGCAATTGATGGACTTCGACTACACACCTCAGCAGGAACAGCTCCGCAAGGACTACCGCACGCGCCTTGAGGCGGTGATGACCCCGGAGCGCCGCGCCGCTGTTGCCAACCTGCTCGAGGGAGGCCCCGCGATCGCCGAATGCCGGCGCGCGCTCGGCGAAGCCGGCCTACTCGGCGTCGCCTGGCCAGTCGAATACGGCGGTGGCGGGCTGACCGCGCTGGAGCAATACATCTTCTCGGAAGAGGCGCGCCGGGTCAACGCGCCGTTGCCAATGATCACCCTGAACACGGTGGGCCCCACGCTTATTCAGTACGGAACCGAGGAGCAGAAGACCAAGTTCCTCCCCGCGATTCTCAAGGGAACTGTTGAATTCGCGATCGGCTACTCGGAGCCGGGCGCGGGAAGTGATCTCGCGTCACTGCGCACCACCGCAGTACGCGACGGCGACGAGTTCGTCATCAACGGCTCGAAGATGTTCACCAGCGGCGCCGAGTTCGCCGACTACATCTGGTTGGCTGCACGCACCGATCCAACTGCCAAGAAGCACAAGGGCATCACGCTTTTCATCGTGCCGACCGACTCACCAGGGTTCTCGTGGAAGCCGCTGCACACGATGCCGGGCGTGTCCACGTACTACACGTTCTACGACGACGTCCGGGTGCCCGAAAGTGCGATCGTGCTCGGCGAAAACCAGGGCTGGACGCTGGTGACAAACCAGCTCAACCTGGAACGCGCCGCCTTGGGGAACCTCGGCGCGCTGGAGCCGCTGTTCACGAAGACCCTCAAATGGGCATCGACGACGCCGCTCGACGACGGGTTTGTCATCGACAAGCCCTGGGTGCAGCAGGCTCTCGCCCGGGTGGAAGCGCAAGTCGCCGCCTACCGGCTGCTGAACCTGCGGGTGAACGCGACGATGAGTTCTGGCGCACTCGGCATGGGTGAGGCGTCCGCTACAAAAGTATTCGGCACCGAACTCACCCAGCAGGTCGCCCGCGAACTGCTCGAAGTCGTGGGTCAGGCCGGCGTTCGGAAGGACTCGGCGGCTCCCCTCAGGGGCGAGCTGGAGAGCGCATACCGCATGGCGGTCATCAACACATTCGGCGGCGGAGCCAACGAGCTTCAACGCGACATCATCGCTATGGCCGGTCTCGGGATGCCGCGCGCACCCCGGGACATGCGAGCCAGCGCATCGGAGAAAGGAAGCTCGTGACTGAGACAACGAAGGACGAACTGCGCGAGCGCCTCGATGCGCTCATCGGCCAACCCATCAGTTCCGGACAGCCGGTCAAGGCGCCAGATCCCGTGAACGCGGCCATGATCCGACACTGGGCTTACGCGTTGGACGATATGAACCCGGCGTATCTGGATCCGGAGTTCGCCGCCTCCTCCCGCTACGGCGGCCTCGTCTCACCTCCGGTGATGCTGCAGTCGTGGACCATGGCGCCACCCAAACTCGTCGGCATCCACGAGCGAGGCGGAGTCCCAGTCGAGCTCAAGGAAAATCCGCTGCAGTTTCTCACCGATGCCGGCTACACGGGCACAGTCGCCACCAATTCCGAGTTCGAGATCGAGCGATACCCGCGCGTTGGTGACGACATCACGGCCGAAACTGTTTTCGAGACCATCTCCGACGAGAAGAAGACGGCGATGGGTATGGGCTATTTCGTCACCTGGATCACGACCTACCGGGATCAGAACGGTGAAGTGATCGGCCGCCAGCGGTTCCGCACCCTGCGATTCAAGACGGGTGGAGCCCCCGCCGGAACGGCCGGGGACTGATGGCCACCAGACTTGCTCCATCGATCAGCCCCGACACCGAATTCTTCTGGTCGGGCCTGAAGGACCACAAGCTGTTGATCCAGCGGTGCAAGGACTGCAATACGTTGCGGGTGCCGCCTCGGCCGATGTGTGGACACTGTCAGTCCCTGAACTGGGATTCCGTCGAGTCGACCGGGCGTGGCGTTGTTTACAGCTTCATCATGCCGCAATATCCGCCGCTGCCCTTCCTTCAGTATCCCTATGTGGTGGCGCTCATCGAACTCGACGAAGGCGTGCGCATCGTCTCGAACCTTTGCGACATCGAGCCCGAGGCAATCGAAATGGGCCTCCCCGTTGAGGTCTTCTACGAAAAGTTCGAAGCGATCCCGAGCGGCGAGGAGCTGGTTCTGCACCAGTTCCGGCCGGCACGCTGACAAGGAATTAGGCGAGCATGGACTTTTCCTTCACCGAAGAACAAGAGACCGTCGGCAAGGTGGCGCGTCAGCTCTTCGAGCACCGTGCCACCCCCGAACGTCTCACGGAACTGGAATCAGGCGAGGTTCGCTTCGATGAAGCGCTGTGGCGCGAGTTGGCATCCTCGGACCTGCTGGGCATCGCGCTGCCCGAGTCCGTTGGCGGCAGTGGCGGCGGCTTCCTCGAGCTCGGCGTGCTGCTCGCCGAGGTCGGCTGGAGCGTTGCACCGGTCCCCGTCTACGCGACCCTCATGCTCGGCGCGGATACTATTGCGCGGCACGGTGATTCGACAATTCAGCAGCGCTACCTTCCGAAAGTCGTAGACGGCAGTGCGATTCTGACCGCCGCACTTGCCGAGCCGGGCAACTCGGATCCGACCATGCCGCGCACCGCCGCACGCGCAGATGGTGACGCTTGGATCCTCGACGGCACAAAAGAACTCGTACCCGCGGCCCAGCTTGCCGACGCCATAGTGGTTTCGGCGCTCGCCGACGACGGACCTGGGTTATTCATCGTCGAGGCGGCGACGGCCGGGGTGATCGTCACGCCGGCGACTGTCACCAACGGTGAGCCCTACGCGGATGTCGAACTCACCGGCGCCGTCGCACACCGGCTCAACAACCCCCCCGGTGCGGACGCGGTCGGCTCGCTCTACACCAGGGCGCTCGTCGGGCTGTGCGCGATGCAGGTCGGCGTGGCCGAACGAGCGCTGAAGTTCGCGGCTTCCTACACCACCGAACGCGAGCAATTCGGCAGGCCGATCGGCTCATTCCAGGCGGTGCAGCAGCGGTTGGCCGATGCCTTCATCGACGTCGAGGCGATCCGCTGGACCACCTGGCACGCGGCCTGGCTGATCGATGAGGGCCGGCCCGCGAGCCGCGAAGCGGCGATTGCCAAGTTCTGGGCCGCCGAGGCCGGCGCTCGGGTCGTCGCATCGGCCCAGCAGGTACATGGCGGGATGGGCATCGACGTCACCTACCCGCTCCACCGCTATTTCCTATGGGCCAAGCAGATCGAGCTTTCGCTCGGCTCTGCCTCCCAACAACTCGCCCGCCTCGGCGCCGCATATCCGGAAGGAAGCAAATGACCTCCACCGTCGACCGCACCACCACACGGGCCTGGAACTCCATCAATGTGGGCGACGAAGTCACCCCGATGGACGTACCGGTGACCACCACGCTGATCGTCGCCGGCGCCATTGCATCCCGTGACTACATGCCGGTGCACCACGACCGCGACTTCGCCAATTCCCAAGGCTCCAAAGATATTTTCATGAATATCCTGACGACCAACGGGCTGTGCGTGAAGTTCTTGCACGACTGGGCGGGCCCCGAGGCGATGGTCAAAAAGCTGTCCATTCGACTCGGCGTGCCGGCCTACCCGAATGATCCGATGCGCTTCACGGGTTCCGTCACGGACAAATCATCGGCCGACGGGGAAGGCTTTGTCGAGGTCACCTTCAAGGGCACCAACAGCCTGGGCGACCACGTCTCGGGAACCGCGGTGCTCAGCCTGCTCCAGGGTGTGGATGCATGAGCGACGGTATCGGCGGCAAAACCGCCCTCGCCGGAATCGGGCAAACCGAATTCTCCAAGGAATCTGGCCGCACCGAGATGCAGCTTGCCTGCGAGGCGGTATTGGCGGCGATCCGCGACGCTGGTCTACAACCCGCCGACATCGACGGCATGGTCACATTCAGCGTCGACGAGAACGAGGAAATCGAGGTCGCGCGTAACGTCGGTATTCGCGACCTGACCTTCTTCACCCGAGTCCCGCACGGCGGCGGTGCGGCCGCGGGAACCGTAATGCAGGCCGCGATGGCGGTCGCGACGGGTGTTGCGGAGGCGGTGGTCTGCTACCGCGCCTTCAACGAGCGTTCCGGCTTTCGTTTCGGGGGCGCCGGACGCCAGCCGGGCGTGACGCCGTTGTGGATGGCGCCCTATGCCCCGTTCGGCTTCATGACGCCCGCCGCCTGGGTCGCGTTGCATGCGCAGCGGTACATGACGGCGTACGGGGTCAGCAACGCCGATTTTGGCAAGATCTCCGTCATCGACCGCAAGCACGCCGCGAAGAATCCGGACGCGTGGTTTTACGGCAAGCCGATAACCATTGAGCAGCACCAGCAATCGCGCTGGATCATCGAGCCGGTGCTCAGGCTGCTCGACTGCTGCCAGGAAAGCGATGGTGGTGTTGCGATGGTGGTGACCAGCCTCGAGCGAGCGCGAGACTTGGCCAAACCGCCCGCCGTCATCACCGCCGCAGCGCAGGGCGCCGCCTACGACGGCGAGGTGATGACGAGCTACTACCGCGAGGACATCACGGGCCTGCCCGAGATGGGTGTGGTCGGCGACAAGCTGTGGCGGGATTCCGGCCTTAAACCGCAGGATATTTCGACTGCGTTCCTCTATGACCACTTCACGCCCTTCGTCTTCACCCAGCTCGAGGAACTGGGATTCTGCGGGCGCGGGGAAGCGAAGGACTTCGTCTCGGTCGACGAGTTGTCGCTCGGGGGCCGGATGCCGATCAACACCAACGGTGGCCTGCTCGGTGAGGCATACATCCACGGCATGAACGGCATCACCGAGGGCGTCCGTCAGGTGCGCGGCACCTCCTACAACCAGGTCGACAACGTCGAACACGTGCTCGTCACGTCCGGCACGGGCGTTCCGACGAGCGGCTTGATTCTCGCGCCGGATCGCTGAGTTCGCCGATGCAAGGGAGCCTGATGACCCGCGCGACCGCCGTCGACACCCGCGCGGTGCTCATCTCTGCCGCCTTCACCTGCTTCCGAACGCACGGGCTGCGAAAGACGACGATCGTCGACATCGCCCGTGCCGCCGGGGTGTCCAGGAGCACGTTCTACGAGTACTTCCGGGACAAGGAAACAATTGTCGAGGCCAGTGCGGAGGCGGCGTCGCAGGGCTTCTACCGCAAGCTGGCCAGGGCAATCGAGCGCGACGGCGGCAGCACCCTCGAGGACAAACTGGTCCGGGCAGGCGTTTTCGTCACCCAGGCCCGCCGACTAGTGGAATCCGAATTGTATTTCGACCAAGAACAAGTCGACCTGATGTTGACGAAGAATGCGTCGACGCTCCTCCGCGAATGTGGCGAATTTCTCGCGCCGTACATTTCGGCGGCGAGGCTGACCGGTGAGGTGCGCAGCGACCTCGACATTCGCTCGGCATCGGAGTGGTTTGCGCGAATCTTGTTCTCGTTGTTCACAACCCCGTCGCCTTATCACGACGCTAACGACGTTGCGGTGGGCGACTTCGTCCGCGCGTACGTCGTGCGGGGATTCGTCCATGACCGACGCAAGAGGTAGCGGCGGATAGCTCACGGCGCTCTGTGGCCTCCCACTCGGTCGATCTCGCGCAGCAGCGGTTTTGCCGCAGCACGGATTTCGCTCATCGTCATAACGCGTAGCGGGTGGAATCCGAGAATGAGTCGCACATGGCCCCTCTCGTCCAAGACGGGCGCCGAGATTGTGGCAACCGGGAGCTCACCGCGTGCGCTGTCGCCGGATAGCAAGTTCGCCGAAATGAATTCGACGCGCAGTTGGTCGACGACGGAGCGCAGATTGTGGGGCACTGTCTCGTTGGACAACGTTTCGATCGCATGAGCCGCCTGCGCCAGCGCCGGGGTCATCCAATCGACGTCATAACCGCGGTCTCGCGTCTGAGCCAAAACCGTCCGAAGGCGCTCTGCCAGCGACGTATCCCCTGCCGCGCCGCGCTGAATCCACGATTCTTGTTCGCTTGGGATATCCCAAGCGGCGCAGGCGATCCCGAACGGCGGGGCATACGGGATTCGCTCGTGGGAAGCGACCGGTTTAGTTGACCCGTCAGGAGTCTCGAACGCGGTAATCACCAGTTCATCTCCGGTGCGCTCGACTACCGAGGCCGGCATATGCGTCGTCTCGGCGAGACGGCGGATGGCCTCGCGAGCGACGGCCTGAAGTGGGCGCGTGGCTTCGAACCTCTCCGCGATGAGGGCCACAGTCAGGCCAAGGACAAACTTTTTGGAATTGGGATCCCTAGTCGCCCAACCGCGGTCGCAGAGAGTCTTGAGTATGGAGTGCGCCGTCGCCTGAGAAAGGCCGAGTTCGCGAGCGACGTCGGAAAAGCGGTGCCCGCCACTTTCCGGCCGGCTGAGCAACTCAACGACATCGAGGACACGCTCGGCCGGCGCTGAGGCGACTCCGCGCATCTTGACTCCCTTCGCGCCGCATTCTACGGTCGACTCAGTAATCGGATAGAACTTTCTCTAATAGTAGAGATTATCCCATGAGGATGTGAGAGCCAGTGCGTGCCGTGGTGCTGCGGGGCGGTGAGCTTACGGTTCGCGAGACGGCCGATCCCATCCCCGGGCAGGGTGACCTGCTGCTCAGGACGCTCAGCACCGCGATCTGCGCGTCCGATGTGCACTACATGGACCATCCCGAGTTGGCGATCGACGATCCGACGGGCCGCTCGCTCTACGACCCCGACCGCGACATCGTCATGGGGCACGAGTTCGTGGGCGAGGTGATCGGCCATGGCCCCGGATGTAGCGATGCCTTCCCGATCGGGGCCAGGGTGACGTCGATGCCTATCCGGTTGGTTGACGGCGGTGCCGGCGGTTTACGCATCATCGGACAGCACCCCGAGGCCCAGGGCAGTTTCGGTGAGTTGCTCGTCGTACCACAGGCAACGGCGAAGGTGATAGACGGCGCGGTGTCCAGCGATGCGGTCGCTGTCGTCGACGCCTTCGCCGTCGGCGAGTTCTACGTCCGCGCCTCGAACGTGCAGCCCGGCGAGATCCCGATCGTCCTGGGCGCGGGTGCCATCGGGCTGTCCGCGGTCGCTGCGTTGAGCGCGCGCGGGGTTGATCCGATCATCGTGTCCGACTTCAGCGCCGACCGACGCGAACTGGCCCACACGGGGTTCGGCGCGCACGTTCTGGTCGACCCGGCACAGCAGTCGGTGTTCGAGGTCTTCCGCAAGGTTCGCGCCGAACGCCACTTGGCCGGCTCCGCCGTGGTATTCGAATGCGTTGGTGCTGCGGGTCTTATCGACACGATTGTCGCGGAGGCGGAGTTCTCGTCGCGCATCTACTGCGCGGGTGGTTGGTACACCGGCGACACCCTCGACATCACCGCAGCCACCCGAAACGGTCTCACTCTGCAGTTCGGTGGTGGGCCGCTACCGCAGGACTGGTACGGCGTTTTGGACGCGGTGGTCGAGGGGAAGCTGGACCCACTGCCCAGCGTCGGCAAGATCATCGGTCTGGACGAGGTGCCCGCGGCGCTGGAGGCGGCGCGGCGGTCCGAAGGGCCACCCCGCGTCGTGATCCACCCGAACGGTGAGCTCTGATGTCGGACCGCGACGACGTTTTCGACCTCACGGTCCGGTACGCAACGGCAATCGACAGCCGGCAATACTCGCTTCTCACGACGGTTTTCACCGACGATGCGCGCGTCGACTACGGTGTGGTCGGCCAGTGGACCGGTGGCGCAGAGGTGGCACAGTTTATGGAGGCAGCCCACGCCGGCGCGGCGCACACGATCCATCGAATGACCAACCAGGCCATAGCAATAGACACCGACACCGCGACGATCCGCACCTACGTCGACGCACTGATCCTGATGGAGGACGGCTCGGGCGCGAACCCCGTCGGTTACTACGACGACCACGCCGTACGGACGCCGGACGGTTGGCGGATCGACCGTCGTACCTACACCTCGGTTCGGCTCGCTGCAGTGGCGGGCGCCCATGGGTGACATCGCACAGAGATACGGACCGTGGGCGTTGATCGTCGGCGCGTCCGACGGATGCGGCGCGCTGTTCGCCGAGCGGCTGGCACAGGAAGGAGTGAACGTTGCGCTCGTCGCTCGTCGCCAGCACCTTCTCGACACGGTAGCCGATGCAATCCACGAGCGCACCGGTGCCGAAACTCGGACGCTCGCCATCGACCTCACCGAGGCCGACGCTTCGCAGTCCATCATCGACGCCACCGCCGACCTCGAGGTCGGCATGCTGGTCTACTGCGCTGGCGGGGATCCGAATTACCAACCCTTTCTTGCCAATCCGGTATCGGCAGCCGAAGCCCTGCTGCAACGCAACTGCCTGGTGCTGATGCGGTTGTGTCACCACTACGCGGGCCTCATGGTTGAGCGAGGACGAGGCGGCATCGTGAACTTTACTTCGGGTGCTGCGCTGGCCGGTGGCCGAAACATGGTGGCATACGGAGGAACCAAGGCCTTCGACATGGTTTTCACTGAGGGGCTGTGGGCGGAGTTGCACGACAAGGGTGTCGACGTCCTGGGTCTGGTCCTCGGCATGACCGACACACCGGCTCTGCGGCAACTGGAGCTCGAGCGCGGCCGACTCAAATCTGTCGACGAGATTCCCCCGGGTGCGGTGACCGCGGCGAGCGTGGTGGATGAGGCATTCGCCAACCTTGGCAACGGACCGACGATCGCCACGGGCGATGACGTCCGGATGGCGTCTGAACTTTTCAAGTCCATGTCACGCAACGAAGTGGTTCGTCTAATCATGCAGGCAAGTGCCGAAGTCATGGGTTCCGACGCACGGCAACTGGATTAGACAGGGCTATGTTCACCCTTCGCTTCGACATGCGAGCGCCCTCCATCGGAGCGCCGGCCGCCGAGTTGTATGCCGCGGCCAGTGAGATGTCGGCATGGGCCGAGCAGCATGGCTGTATCGCCGTCGTACTGTGCGAACACCACTGCGCAGACGACGGTTACCTGCCGTCCCCGTTGCTGCTCGGCGCGGCCATTGCCGCTCGCACGAAGCAACTGATGCTGAACCTGACGATTTTGCTGCCCTTCTACGATCCGGCACGGCTGGCCGAGGACATGGCCGTGCTGGATCACATCAGCGCGGGCAGAGCCACCTACGTATTCGGAATCGGATATCGCGCCGAGGAATACGACCACTTCGGACTCTCTATGTCCGACCGCGGGAGGCTGGCGGACGAGAAGCTCGGCGTCCTACGCCGCCTCCTTGCCGGCGAAGAGATCGAACGCGGCGGCAGGCGAATGAAGGTCACCCCACGACCGCGCACGCCGGAAGGTCCCATGATGTGCTGGGGCGGTGCCAGCCTGGCGGCCGCCCGGCGTGCTGGACGCAACGGTCTCGGGTTGCTTGCCAACGGCGGAGTGCCCGGAATGCGAGATGCCTACGAAAAAGCGTGCCGCGACAACGGGTTCGAGCCCGGCTTCGTCCTCATCCCCGACCGTGACGCGGCGACCAACTGCTTCGTCGCCGACGACGTCGACGCGGCGTGGGACGAGATCGGCAAGTACCTCCTGCACGACGCAATGGCCTACTCGGAGTGGAACCCCGACAACGCCGTGTCTGCCAACATCACCACCGCCACGACCATCGACGAGCTTCGCAAAACGTCGTCACACGTGATTCTGTCGGTCGACGAAGCGCGAGAACGCATTGCCGCAGGTGAAGTCTTCAACCTCTCGCCGTTATGCGGCGGGATACCGCCCGCGATCGCATGGCCCTATTTAAAGAGATTCGCCGAGCTGCACTAGCCGAAAGGACATGAGATGACCCGGGACCGCGTGGCGCTACACGAAAGGATTGCCTTCGCGAAGTGGGAGGGCTATGCAAAACCGATTGAGCGCGGCCGTCATGTCTCGTTCGGCGAAGAGTTCATCTGGGCACCCGATTCCGTGATGATGAGTCCCCTGTTTAACGACGGTGTCCCGCAGTCGGCCACCGATATGCTCTCCGACGAGGTCGCGGCCGCCATCGCCAAGTATGCGCCGGACGGCGATATTCTCACCCCGGAGTGGCGCATGTGGTGGAAACACATGCCGGACTACCGGCTGATCAGCCCATTCGAATGTGTGGCTGGCGATTGGGGCTTCTCCTCCTGCGACACCTATGCGGGGACACTTCCCGACGGGACCCGGTTGGAACTGCGGGAATGGGACTATATCTGGACCGACGAGAAGGGGCGTATCTCGCGCTGGGACTGGTTTGTCGACTCGGCCGAGTGGAAATCGTTGCTGGCGCTGATCGGGCTCGAGCCCGACGGGCTGACGAGCCAGGAGTACACCATCAACTTCCTGAAGGAGGGCGGCGTGGGGGCCTAGCGCTCCAGCCAGGGGTGTTCGTGATTCGTCAGATCATGTGAAGGACAAGGTCAATCGAGGGCGAGGCCGGCCCGCGCTATTACGTGAGAAGCTCTATTCTTAATATTGTGAAGAGGTGTTTACGCGCACTAGCGCACAGAGACTACGACCGCTGAACTGACCGGCCACATGACTCAAGATCACGTGGCGCACATGTAAACGTAAAGGAGGGGAATGAACGATCAATCCCGCACGTCTCCGGGATCCGTTCACTTCGATCCCTTCTCGGATGAATTCTTCAACGATCCGTTCGAGACTTACCGCCAACTACGCGATCGGGCGCCGGTCTACCACAGCACGCAGTACGACTTCTGGGCCCTTTCCCGCTATGAGGATGTCGCGCCCGCGATGCGTGATCACGAAACATATTCCTCGGCGAAGGGAGTGACCCTCGATCATTTCATCGATCCTGACGCGATGGTCCCGCACGGGGTGATCATCATGATGGACCCTCCGCAGCACACCAGAATGCGGTCGCTGGTGAACAAGGTATTCACCCCCCGTGCAATCGCCAAGCTCGAGCCGATGATCCGGAATGTGATCGAAACAATCGCGCAGACCATCGATGTCACGTCGTTCGACATGGTCGAGGACTTCTCGGCGCTGTTCCCCGTCGAGATCATCACCACGATGCTGGGGGTGCCGCCGGACGGTCGCCAGCAGATCCGGCACTGGCTCGATGCGCTGCTGGAACGCGAGCCGGGAAACATCAGCACGACGCCGCACGGCCGCGAGTCGGCGGTGACCATGTGGAGGTATTACTACGACCTTGTCGTCGAGAAACGCGCCAACCCGCAAGACGACATGATTTCGCGGCTCACCCAGGTCGAGGTCGAACGCGATGACGGCACCATGACCCGCCTTGACGACACGGAGATTTCGGCCTTTGCGTCGATGCTCGGCGGTGCGGGCGCCGAGACGGTGACCAAGCTGGTCGCCAGCGCCGCAGTGGTGTTTGCCCGACACCAGGACCAATGGCAGGCACTAAGGCGAGACCGAAGCCTCATCCCCGCCGCCTTCGAAGAGCTGCTGCGTTACGAGGGACCATCGCAATACGACATCCGTTGGAGCAAAGTCGATGTCGAGCTTCATGGCACAGTGATACCCAAGCACAGGCCGGTGATGCTCATCAATGGTTCGGCCACCAGGGACGAGCGTGCGTTCGTCGATGCCGATCGCTTCGACATCTATCGTCGGCACTCCGGCCACAACCTCGGATTCGGCTACGGAATACACAGCTGTCTCGGCGCGGCACTGGCGCGCATGGAGGGCCGCATTGCCATCGATGTCCTGTTGGACTTGATCCCCGAGTTCGAGGTAGACGTCGCGGGCCTGCAACGGGTCAAGATGCCGAATGTCTTCGGTTGGGGACGCGTACCCGTGCGTGCGGTAGCGCAATGATCCGCCGTAACCGTGGAGCACGACGACGTCGGCTCCTGGCACAACGCACATAGGAGATTGAACGGTGGCAATTGAGAAATCTGGAAGGTATCGCGTTGTTCACGTAGGTACGGGACTGACCGGGAAGGAGGCACTCCGGGCAATCATCAATGATCCGGCGCTGGAACTCGTCGGTGTCAAAGTTTCCACGGCCGAGAAGGCCGGAGTCGACGCGGGTCGCCTGTGTGGCGGAGCGGATGTCGGTATATCGGCAACCGACGACCTCGACGCGGTGCTGGCTCTCACGCCGGACTGTGTTACCTACTGTGCCACGGCCGTCCGGCGCGAGAACGATGCAATTGCCGACATCGTCACCTACCTCGAGGCGGGGATCAACGTTGTGACGATCTCGACGATCCCGATGGTCTACCCGCCTGCGGCGCCGCCGGAGTGGCGCGCGGCCGTAGAAGCCGCAGCGGCAAAGGGTAATTCGACTTTCTACGCCACCGGCGCCGAGCCGGGTTTCATCAGCCTTAACATCCCTACCGCCCTGCTTGCCGGCGCCGGAGTCATCGAGTCCTATCGGATGGACGAATACGCGATCGACCTCGACAAGTCCTATCCCATTTGGGATGTCCTGCACGAATCCATGGGGTTTGGAAAGCCAGACGGGCACGTGCCCGCTCGAATCGCGTCGGGCAAGGTTAACCACGATTGGGAGACCGTGGTGCGCTACATCGCCGACATCCTCGGTCTGGAGCTAGACGGAGTTGAACTGGATTGGGAAACGTTGCTCGCACCAACGGATCTGGAAACGGCAATCAGCGTGATTCCGGAAGGGACGATTTGCGCGCACCGTTGGCAGCTCGCCGGCGTCATCGATGGTCGGCCAGTGGTCGCGGTGCAGTATTTCGCAACGGTGAGTTCCACACCCTGGCCGCAGCGATGGCCGAGGCCGTCGAGGGACGACCAAGGTGGCATGGTCATCCGGGTCGAGGGACGGCCCAGCATGTGTTTGGAGCTGTACTTCGAGCAATCGGCCTCGGATCGGGTCAATCCGGGTGTCGCGGTGACAGCGCTGGCTGCGGTCAACTCCATACCCGAGGTCGTAGGGGCGGCACCTGGCGTACTCGCGAATCCCTTGGCGGGACCGGCAATCGTGAGCAGGCAATCGCGAACGAGCGACTTCGTGTGACGTCGTCGCGCTCATAGGATCGCTCCGGTCTCCTTGTAACCCTCGATCGTGTCCCAGTCGAAGCCTGCCTCCATCAACAGTTCTTCGGTGTGCTGGCCGTGCTCGGGCGCCCCCGGCGGGACAACGGCCTGTTCGTCGAACTGGACGGGATTGGTGGGCAGCGAGTACGACGCACCATTCATCGTTGCGGTTCTGGCGATATAGCCATTCGCGGTCACCGCCGGGTCGTGACACAGCTCCCCCGGCGTCTGCACCACGCCCCAGGCGCCGGAAAGATCTGCGAGCGCTTCTCGCCATTCGGCGAGTGTGCGTTGGGCAAACGCGTTGTCCATCAATGCAATGAGTTCCGCTCGGTGGGCGAATCGCGTTGCCGCATCAGCGAATCGCTCGTCATCGATCAGTTGGGGCAGGCCGATCGCGCGCATGGCTTCAGGGTAGAACTTCTCGAGTTGCAGCATCATCAGCTGGACGTAGCGGTCATCCTTGGTGCGATAGGTTCCCACCAAGGGATTGGGTGCGTCGGCGTGGCTGTACTTCGGAATGGATGTGCCGCCGTGGATCTGGCTCACGGCGACATCGGGGCTAAGGTTCCAGGCCGCCAGCCCGAGGAGGGAAACATCAACGACCGACCCCTGGCCGGTGGTGGCCTTCTTGTACAGCGCGGCCGCGATCCCGCCCGCGATCGTCATGCCTCCGAGCAGGTCTCCGAAGGCCGGCCGGGAGCGGACCAGCTCGTCACCGTCTTCGGTAAGCATGGTTGCGATTCCGCCGCGCGCCCAGTAGGAGACTCCGTCATAGCCGGGTTTGTCGGCATCGGGCCCCTTCGGACCGTGGCCCGACCCGCGGACGTACACGATGCTGGGGTTAGCGGCTCTGATGTCGTCGACGTCGATGCCCATTTTCTTGCGCCGGCTGGGCAGATAGCTGGTGAGGAACACATCGCAGGTCGCGGCCAGCTTGCGGATAACCTCTTGGCCGCCGGGAGTACGGAGATCGACGCCGATCGACTTCTTCCCCCGATTGGGTATCTCGATCATGTAGTTGACCGTGCCGCCGCCCTCGTCGACGATGCCCATCGTGACCAGTCCACGCTGCGGGTCACCGCCGTCACGCGGCTCGACCTTGATGACCTCGGCCCCCCACTCCGCCAGGACGGCGCCGGCCGACGGCACGAAGGTCCACGCGGCGACCTCCAGCACACGCACGCCGCTGAGTACTTTGTCGACGGAAATGACGGCCTCCATTGGTCGCGGTGGGATGGGTGCGAGCGCACCACCAGGTCAGCAACGGCGATAACGCCTGTTTGCATTGTTTGAGAATGTCAGTTCTATGCGGTTTTGTAAACCGCGCCGACCACAGGCAACCCGGGCCTAGTGCTACGGACGTGCCGACAGCCGTTCGGGCAGCGCCGGATCCCCTTCGGCCCAAAATGCCTGCCAAGTCGGCATGCGTTGGGGCATGGCGGCGCGCAACGGAATGTCAGCCGGCCAGCGCATGAACTCCGGCCCCGGGCGCTCCGTCACATCGACTGAGTACCAGGGATGCTCCCGCCGCTTCACGAAACACCACTGGCCATCGCGGCGCTCGTAGACGTCGTCATATCGCATCGTGATCACGTACCATCCATCACCGTCTTCGTGTTCGGCGCGGCAGTAGACCGATCCGATCGCGTGCTCGGCGTCGACGAAGTCAAACTGGTGGCCGCAGATCAGGTGGATGCTGCGGTAGAACCGCCGAAGCACACGGTCATACCAACATTTCAACGCATCCCTGCCACGGCCCTCCGCGCCTGCGTCCACATCGTCGACGAACAACGCCACCAGCGTGTCGAGATCGCGGGCGTCGAGGGCCATCGCATATTTGCTGGGCAGCTGACTGATCGCGAGGTTCGATTCGACACGGTCCAATCTGTCGCCGGCCATCGCGCTCCGCAGTTCTGTGGCCATGGCGGATATTGTAAGCGGAGGCCGGTGGTTGAGAACCGGTGTTACCGTTTTCCGGAAATCCTACTATCCTGCGCTCATGCCCTTTCCGAAGATCTCACCCACGATTCCCGCACTGGTGAGATTTAGTGCAGCACGCTTCGGAGACAAGGCTTTCCTTATCGCCGACGGCCAGGTATTGACCTATGCCGATCTCGATCGGCGCTCGGCTGCACTGGCGACTGCCCTGTTGGCGCAGGGCATCGGCAAGGGCGATCATGTCGGAATCCTGATGCCCAACAGCGTCGACTGGGCGCTGGCCTGGTTTGCCACCACACGTATTGGGGCGGTGGCCGTTCCACTCAACACGTTCTACAGGGCGTCCGAACTGGCCTGGACTGCGCGTCATGCCGACCTGAAGACGATCCTCGCCTGGTCGCGATTCCGCAATCAGGACTTCCTCGCCCTCCTTGAGGAGGCGCTGCCGGGATTGGCCGATGAGCGCGAGCCGGACCGCATCGCGGTTCGCGGAGCCCCGTTCCTGCGGACGGTCGCGGTGTGGGGAGCAGCATCCGATCGCGCCTGGACGACGACGATCGAGGCCGATCGCCCGATGTCGCTTCGCGACACCGACTTTCTGGTTGACGTCGAATCGTGTGTAACACCGGCCGATGACGCGATGATCATCTACACCTCAGGCAGCACAGGCGACCCCAAGGGACCCGTGCACAGCCAGGGCACACTGGTCCGCCACACCTACAACCTCACGTTCATGTACGCCGTCACCCAGGACGACGTGATGTTCACCTCCATGCCCTTCTTCTGGGTAGGCGGGCTGATCACCGGATTGCACGCGGTGATCCACCACGGCGCGACCCTGGTCACCCAGCCCGCGTTCGACGCGGCAGAGGCGTTGGAACTCATGGAGCGCCACCACGCGACCATCGCGCTGGGCTGGCCGCAGCAGGGCAAGGCGCTGGCCGAACATCCCGACTTCGCCACACGCGATCTGAGTTCGGTGCACCGCACCAGCATGCCGGCGATGGTGCCACCGGAGCGTCAGCCCAAGGGCTCGAGCGGCCTGGGAATGAGCGAGCTGTGCGGCAATCACCTGGGCATCGACCCGTATCTGCCGCAGTCGCCCGATCGGTCCGAAATCGGCGGCCCACCAATTGAAGGGCTGCACCATCTGATCGCCGACCCCGACACCGGACAGCCGGCGCCCGTTGGCGCGCAAGGCGAAATATGGGTTCGCGGGTACTCGTTGATGCAACGCTTGCACAAGCGCGAGCGGGAAGAGGTGTTCACCCCGGACGGCTACTACCGGACCGGCGACTGCGGCGTCGAGTACGACGACGGTTGGATCAGGTTCACCGGACGCTTGGGCGACCTGATCAAGACGGGCGGTGGCACCAACGTCACACCCGGCGAAGTCGAACTGGCACTGGCCGAGTGCGACGGCGTACTCGAGGCGTACGTGGTCGGCGCCGAGAGCGATAACGGGACGGTGGTCGCCGCGGCGGTGGTGCCCCGAGGCGAATCGACACTCAATGGCGAATCTCTGCGAGAGCAACTGCGCGCGCGCCTCTCGGCGTACAAGGTGCCGAAGTTCATCTGGGTCACCACAAAACAGGACCTCCCTTTCACCGCGACCGGGAAGGTGAAGAAGTCGGAATTGGCGCGGCAGCTCAGCGGGCTGTTGTCCGCCCGCTAAGGGCCGAATTCATCGCTTCCGATCCCCGATCTGTAGCCAAGAAGCACCGAGCGAAGGAGCAAGGCCCGTGCCAGACAAAGTGTTACGCGTAGCGGTCATATCGACAGGCGGTGTGGGCAGCATCGCGGTGCGGGCGATTCACCGCCGAGCACACCTCGACCTGGTCGGGGTGTGGGTGCACAGTCCCGAGAAGACGGGCCGCGATGCCGGTGAGATCGTCGGCCTTGGCCCCATCGGCGTGACGACCACATCCGACCTCGACGACATCATCAAGCTCAGGCCGGACTGCGTGGTCTACGCGGCTTTGGGCGCCGACATGGATGCGGCCGCAGTCCCCGACTATGTCCGTTTTCTGAAGGCCGGCATCAACGTCGTCACGACCAACACACCGGGAATGATGTTTCCCGACAGATGGATTCCCGATCTGGCAGATCAAGTGCGCGCGGCGGCGCTCGCCGGCGGCGTCACGATATACACCTCGGGTATCGAACCGGGTTTCGCCGGCGATCAGTTCGCCGTCATGCTGTCGACCCTGTCCAACACCATCCGATCGGTCCGCGCGCAGGAGATCATCGATTACTCGGCCTACCCCAATGAGTACTCGATGTTCGACGCGATGGGCTTCGGTCGTCCGTTGGACTTCACGCCGCTGCTCGAGCTGGAAGGCGCACAGCGGTTCGCCTGGGGACCACCGATAGGTCTGGTGGCACGAGCCCTTGGCGTCGAGCTCGACGAGGTGACCGAACGTTACGAGCGGGCGATCACGCCACGCGACCTCCACGTGGCGTGCGGGTTGATCCCTGCCGGCACGTGTGGGGCGGTGCGCGCCGAGACGACCGGGGTGGTCAACGGCCATCCGGTGATCACCATCGAACACATCAACCGCATGGCCCCCGATCTCGCACCCGAATGGGCGTCGGCGCCGCACGGCACTTACCGCATCATCATCGAGGGCGAGCCACACATCCACTGCGATCTTCGTTTTGGTACCGAACCGACCGCGAAGTCAGCGAACGACGATGCCATGGAGGCGACAGCCATGCGCGTGGTCAACGCCATCCCGTACGTTGTCGATGCCGCCCCGGGCATCGCCACCTCGCTGGATCTGCCGATCACCGCGCCCCGCGACGCATTGGATTTCAGCTAAACGGTGAACATCGGGCCACGCGGCGCACCCCGTACCTCGTTGCCACCGTCGATCGCGAAACTCTGCCCCGTCATCCAACTGGACTCGGGACCTGCGAGATACCGAACGCCGGGCGCGATATCGTCGGATACCCCAAGCCGGCCCAACGGAACTCGCTCCAGAAAGCTTTTCGTCAGCTCCTCTAGGTGGATGTAACCCTGAGTCGTCGCCGCCTCGGTCAAGCCCGGCCGGACGGCGTTGACGCGAATTCCTTTCGGCCCGAGTTCGGATGCCGCCACCCGGATCATCATCTCGAGCGCGGCCTTGCCGGCCGAGTAGTGCCCCAGTCCCTCCATCGGGATCTTCGACGACGTCGACGAGATGAACACGATCGACCCGCCGTTCGTCATCAGCGGCGCCGAGTAGCGCATCGCCAGGAAATTGGACCGCAGATTGCCCATGACGAAGTTGGTGAAGGTCTCAAGGTCCTGCTCGATCAACGGACCTGTGCCCCCGACGGCCACCGTACCGAGGACGATGTCCAGCCGCCCGTTGACGTCAAAGGCCGACTGGGCGGCTGCCGCGACGGTCGCCTCGTCCTGCGGATCGCCCTTCTGGAGCACGATTTCGGCCTCCGGAGCTACGGCGAGGATGCCCTCGCGGGTCGCTTCCAGGCGCGTGCTCGACCTACCGAGCAGGTATAGCGTGGCACCGTCGGCGGCCAACAGCCGGGCGCTCGCCTGAGCGATTCCGGCCGAGGCGCCCAGAATGAACGCGGTCTGTCCGTCAAGTACACCCATGCGATCGTAGAATACTCATTCTCAGCCAAAGATAAAGGAAGTTCTCGTAAGCGGCGTACTGATGTAGCGTACCTGTGTGCCAGACATGACCGGCAAGGTTGTATTCATTACGGGGGCCGCCCGCGGCCAGGGCCGTGCCCACGCCGTGAGGTTGAGCGCCGACGGCGCCGACACCATCCTCGTCGACATCGCGGGCCCACTGCCGCCAAGCGTCCCATACGATTCGGCCAGCCCCGAGGAGTTGGCCGAAACCGCCGACCTCGTCGCTGCGAACGGCAGGCGCGCCGTTACCGCCATCGTCGACACCCGCGATTACGACGGGTTGTGCGCCGCGGTCGACAAGGGCGTAGCCGAACTCGGCCGGCTCGACGTGATCGTCGCCAACGCCGGCATCTGCTGTCCGGCTCCTTGGGACCAGGTCTCCCCCAGCGATTTTCAGGACACCATCAACATCAACCTGGTCGGCACTTGGAACACGGTGATGGCCGGAGCCAAGCACATCATTGCCGGTGGGCGGGGCGGGTCGATCATTCTCATCGGATCGGTGGCGGGGATAAAGATGGAGCCCTTCATGGTGGCCTATACGGCGAGCAAACACGGCGTCACCGGGCTCGCCAAATCCTTCGCCGTCGAACTCGGCCGCTACGACATCCGGGTGAACAGCCTGCACCCGGGATCGGTCGCGACGCCGATGGGTAGCGGCCGGATGATGGAGGCAATGCAGCACGCCGCCGAGTCGTACTCTCACCCTCAGTACGGCTTCAGCAAACAACTCCTACCCAACGCGGTGACGATGCCCGAGGATGTCGCCAACGCGGTCGCGTGGCTGGCCTCCGATGAGTCGAAATTTGTTACCGCAGCAGCGATCTCAGTGGACGTCGGGGTCACCCAGGCATAGCGAGTCGAGCAACGAGTTCGTGGTTCACTCGTAGAAGGGTCCCGGCTTGCCCGATTCCCGAAGATGCCCGTACGGGTCGTACACCTTGAGATTCGGATACGGGTTCTGCTCGTAAGCGGGTTCGGACAGTCCCGCGGCCCGCAGCCCGGACAGCACCGCCAGCGGCGTCGCGAACGACACGAGACCTATGGCAACCGAGACTAGGAGCTGTCGCGTCAGCGTGATCCCGCTGCCGTCCCGACGCGCCGGAAGCCAGCGAGCGACCCGGTCGATCAGCACCAGCTCGCCGTCTTCCCCGCGGACGCACATGACGGCGACCATGCCGAAGATTATTGAGTCATACACCGCCATGATTAGCGGGAAATAGACATGGCCGATTCGCAGTACAGGCCCGACGGCTTCGGTATAGAAGAAGATGCCGAAACGCATCCAGGTGAACTGGATCATCCCGTTAATGGGGATCGCGACGATTGTCGCGCCTATGAACACCGCAATCAGTCGATGGCGGGCGAGCCAACCCATGCGCCGCATCAGCGGGTCGATAAACCGGTCGTGCAATTGCAGGAAAGCCAGGCCGTTGAGGAGGTAGTACGCGGCGTAACCGCCGAGGAACGCCAGCGCCGGCTCTAGGTTCGGCGAGATGTTCACATACGGCCATGACAGCGGGAAGTGCAGCATGCGCGGGTCGAAGATCGCGAACGTCGCCCAGTTGGCCAACGGATCCAGCGCCCCGGTGATCAGGCCCGCAAACGCGATCACCACCGCCCAGTGCACCTTGCGCCGTCTCACCGAAAGCCACACCAGCGTTGCGACCAGACCGATCGCCATCGGAATCGAACTCAGGGCAACCGCAAGCGGCCAGTTATCGAAGCCGAGGAATGGCGGATAGGGCGTCGGGCCGGGGTTTGGGTTGGTGATCCGCGAATCCCCGTGAGTGCCCGATTGCATGGTCGCGACGGTCACGACCGCGAAGACCAGATAGGCGACGATGAAAAGTCCCCATCCGAACCACGACGACGACCGCGACCCGCTCCCTTCGGTCGGCCCGGTGGAGGTCGAATCGGCCTGTGAGTCAACGGTATTCGTCATCTCACGGCCTCACCGGAGACGTAGTGCGGCCCCAGGCCGCGATTCTTCTCTCACCGACGCTATCGCCATCAACGCTTTCGAGCGCGACGACTGACGCACCGAGGTCGGCGAACGCCGAGACAGTGGCCCGCCCGATGCCCGCTCCGCCGCCGGTGACGAGCACGACCTTGCCTTCGAAATCGAGAGGATCGATCACGTGGCCTCCTCATATTTCGCCGGGCGCTACCCTCGCCGAGAATAGTAATTCTCTCATGCAAGAATCTGCCTAACTTCGGCGCAAAGGAAACGGTAATGAGCGAGCGGCACTCCAATCTCGAGGGCACGCGGATGCTGATCATCGGAGCGTCCTCCGGCATCGGACGGGCGTTGGCCGTTGCCGCACATTCCAGGGGCGCCTCCGTGGCGCTCGCGGCGCGGCGGAAGGACGTCCTATCGGAACTGGCCGACGGGCTCGACGGAACCGCACACGAATTGGACGTATCTGACCCGCGCGCGATCGAATCCGTCATCGGCGACGTCGCCGACAAGTTTGGTGGGCTCGATGCAGTGGTGTTCACGAGTGCCGTGGTGCCATTCGCACTGATCGAAGAGACCGATGTGGAGACCTGGCTGCATGCATACGCCGTGAACGCCGTCGGCGCGTCGCACGTGCTGCGCGTCGCCCAACCCCACCTGAGCGACAACGCGGTAGTGGTTGTCGCGTCGAGTCACGACGTCGGCCGGCCCCGCGCCGGTGTGGCCGCCTACCACGCGAGCAAGGCCGCGCTCGACGAGATCCTGCGGTCATGGCGGGCCGAACATCCCGACCTCGCCGTGATCCGGGTCAGCGTCGGTCCCACCGAAGGCACCGAGATCCTGAGGGGCGCCGACCGCGACCTGCTAGCCGAGCTGTATCGAGCCTGGGCGTTGGAAGGTCAGATTCCGGCCAAGATGTCCGCGGTCGCGGACGTGGCCAATGCGATGCTTTCCCTGATTTCAATCTCACGCGCGAACCCCTCCGTGGTCAGCGAGATCGTGCATCTGGCGCCCAGAGTCATCAAGGACCAGTAGGCCTTCGGCAGCAAAGGGGCCATCGGCCCTTCCTTCCCCGGCGACCTAGCGAGTCCGAGAATGTGACCTAATAAGAATCGAGAATAATCGTTATCAATGTGGAAGGGTGGGCATGCCGCTATGGTGCGAAGGGAGCCCAGAAATTGACCGCGCATTCCCGACGGCTTCGAGTCATTCAGTGGGCGACCGGGGCTGTGGGCACTGAGATGATCAGCACGATCCTCGACCATCGGCCCGATCTCGAATTGGTCGGGGCACGGGTGTATTCCGACTTCAAAGATGGTGTCGACGTCGGGACGCTGGCCGACCGGAGCCCGATCGGCGTAACCGCCACCACCGATGTCGCCGAAATTCTGGCGACGGACGCCGACATCGTGCTCTACGCACCATCTTTCACAAGCCTCGACGATGTGTGCGCGCTGTTGGAGAGCGGAAAGAACGTCGCGACGGTCTCGTTCCTGTTCCACCCCCGGCGCATCGGCGAAGCCGACCGCCGGCGGTTGCTGGCGGCATGCAAGAAGGGCAACAGCACGATCCACGCCAGCGGTCTCAACCCGGGCAACCTGTCCGGCGTGCTGCCGCTGGCCCTTTCCGGGATGAGCCGCACCATCGACCGGTTCACCCTGCAGGAGCGCGCCGACTGGTCGCTGTGGGAAAGCACTGGAATCACCTTCGACGGAATGTGGTTCGGGCGACCTCCCGAGGACATCACCCCCACGGCTAACGAGTTCCTGACCTTTAATACCGCTCTGTTCACCCAGCAGACCTGGTTCATCGCCGACACCTTGAACGCCGCGATCGACGATGTCACGGTCACCGTCGACGCGGTACCGGCGACGAAGGACTTCCAGATCTTCGACCATCAGGTGCGCGCCGGCACGACCGCCGGTCAGCGCTGGAACTTTGTTGGACACCGCAACGGCGAGCCGCTCATCGAGTTCGAGACGCTGTGGACGGTCGGCGGCGAATACCCCAAGCATTGGCCGACACCGGAAGACGGCTGGACCCTCACGCTCGAAGGGGACCCGTCCATGCGGGTGCATTTCTTCTGCCTGGCCAGCTACACGCGGCCGGCGTCGGTCGAGGAGCATGTGCGGGCTGGGCTTGTCGCCGTTGCGATGCAGGTCGTCAATGCCATACCCGCGATATGTTCCGCGCCCACGGGTTTCGCCACGATGGCGGACCTGCCGCTGGTCCGCAGCTATACGGGTTTTGGCGACGGGCCCATCGTCGTCAGAGACTGACGCGGTGGAAGTGAGCGCCTGGGCGTCGGCGGTCAGGAACCCGCGCCTGACGCAAACGGTGTCGCGGTGAACGCATACTCCATCTCCTCGAAGATGCTGCCTGGCACGAATACCCTCGAAAGATGCCCGGCTACGTTGTGGGCACGGCGCCGCGTTCGGTCCAGTGCGCGACGAACGGAGTGATCGTTGAGAGGTCGTAAAGCCCCGGCTCAGCCGCAATCACGGCCGGGATGGCGTTGATGGCATGCATGGCGGTTGCCAGGCAACCCTGCTCGGCGTGATCCTCGTCGTGGGAGCCGATCACGAGATGGAAACTCATGTTGGGCCTGCCCTCGAAAGTCACCGCATAACCGATATCGGTCGGCCAGTCGGGGGCCAGATCGTCGGCCATCCTGGTGAGATGCTCTACCGCGATCGTGGTTTCGCCGCAGTCGACCACCACACCAAATCGCATGGCGCCCACGGTTCCCGCGGGAATCTCCCCGGCCGCCACCGTCAGCGCCCTCGGTGTCGTCGCGACCTCACGGAAGCCCTCGACGGAGCGGATTTCCAGCCCCAGGGCCTGCGCGAGCACCGTCGCGCTGCCGATCCAGGCGCTCGCGGCGTAGTCGGTGTTGGTCAGCAGCGGCATCGTGTCGTCCGGTGCGTGACCAAAACCCATAGCATTGAAAATCAGGTCGTGGCTGGCGTATGTCGAGTAGTTCAGCACCTCCCGCACATTGATGCGGCTGGTGCGCTCGGTCAGCCGCGACAGGATCGGCGCCAGCGACTCACCGACGAATCCCGGGTACAGGCCCAGCCCGAGAAACGAGGAACCGCCCGCCCTGCAGGCCCTTTCGATGCCGTCGGCCAGGGATTCGTGCAGCGACCGGGGATGGATGAACCGGCTGCCGGTGGCCACCACGTTCTTGCCCGAAGCCAGCAAGTCGCAGACATCGGCGAAACAGCCGGGCGTGTCGGTTTCGACCTTTCCCATGTACAGCACGACGTCGGCGTCGGTGGCGATCACGGCGTCGCGGTCGGCAGAGGTCAGCACACCCGCATCGGGAGCCCCGCACAGGGTGCCCGCGTCGACGCCGGCTTTCGCCGGGTCGTACACACGCACGGCGACCAATTCCAGATCCGGCCGGCTCAAGACGTGACGCAGCGACATCATGCCGGTCACCCCGGTCGCCCATTGGATCACGCGAGTCATATCAGGCGAACCTCAATCCCATACCACGTCCAGCCGCGGCGGCGACCGGAACATCGTGCCGCTCACATAGGGCGGCGGGGCGTCGGGATCGAGCCGCAGGCCCGGAAGTTGGTCAAAGAGCGCGTTGAAGAACTTGGTGCTCTCCAACCGTGCCAAGTGCATTCCCAGGCATAGATGGGCTCCGTGACCAAACCCGATGTGCGGCTTTCGTTCCCGAAAGATATTGAAGGACTCGGCGTCCACCCAGCGCGTCTCGTCATGGTTGGCACTGCCGAGGTTCACCATCATGGTCGATCCCTTCGGGATGTCCAGCCCGAAGAATTCGGTGTCGGTGCTGACCTCCCGGATGAAGTTCAGCAGCGGCGTCTCCCACCGGATGCCCTCCTCGATCGCCTGCGGCAACAGGCTGCGGTCGGCGCGCACCGCGTCCAGTTGGTCGGTGTGGGTCAGCAATCCCAACGCAAGGCTGGCGGTCGATCGCGACGTGGTCTCCGCTCCTGCCGGCAGAAGATTGCGCATGAATCCGTAGATCTGCTCGTCGGACATCTTGACGCCGTCGATCTCGGCCTGCGACAGGATGGTCACCATGTCGTCCTTCGGCGACTTGCGCCGGTCGGCGAGCACGCCGACGAAGTACTCCTTCATCTCCGCCGACGCTTTCATGGCGGTCTCCATGTCGGCACGAAAGCCGAGCAGGTCGATCGCCAGCCGGTGAAACTCTCCGATATCTGATTCGGGCAATCCGAGAAGCGCCGCGATGACCCGCACCGGGATCGGCATGAACACCGCGTCGACCAAGTCGGCACGCTTGTCGTCGCGGAACTTCGCGATCGTGCGATCCACCAGGGGCCCCACCAGTTCGGAGTCCCAACGTTTCATCGAGGACTTGGCGAAGGCGAACTCGTGCAACCGGCGGTAAGTGGCGTGCTCCGGCTCCTGCATCTCCAGGATGGTCGGTCCCTGTAGCGGCCGCACCATGTCTTCGTAGATTCGCGTGCTGAAGGTGCGATTGTCGGTGAACACGGCTTTGACGGCGTCGAACGAGTACGCCGTGAAGGTCTTCTTGCCCGCCGGCCCGTCCTCAGGGACGCCCATCTCCGGCCAGCCTGGGTGGACGGGCGCCTTGCTGCGCAGTTCGCGCAGCAGCGGATAGGGCGTCGCGTCGCCGTCGGCACCCATTCCGGCGTTGAACTTCTCCTGCGCCTCGCGGATGCGCTGCTCGACGTCCTCAGTAACCACCGGCTCGACCAACTGCCACCTCGCGTACGCTCGATCAACCTACATGCTGTCGGTTGCAAACGTACATCATGTAGGTTGAATGAACCAGAAGACCTGTAAACCGCGAAAGCACAACCTGGAGAATTCGATTGGCTATTCGAGTCGCTCAATGGGCGACGGGCGCGGTTGGTCGCGCGGCGCTGCAGGAGCTCATCGAGAATCCTCATTATCAACTGGTCGGCGTGCTGGTCTACGACCCGGAGAAGGCTGGCCTCGACGCCGGTGCTCTGTGCGGGCTGCCGCCGACGACCGGGGTGATCGCCACGTCGGACAAGGACGAGATCATCGGCCTGGGCGCCGACGTCGTCGTGCACGCGGCTAGCAAGGCGCACGCGATTGAAACGAACGCCGAGGACATCTGCCGCCTGCTCGAGGCGGGCAGCACCGTCATCACCACGACGTCGTACAACCATTTGCCCACCTACGGCGCGGAAACCGAGTCGGCGTTCCTCGCCGCCTGCCGACGGGGCGGGTCACGGTTTCACGCCGCGGGCGAGAACCCCGGTTTCATGTTCGAGCGCCTGGTCGCCACAGTCACGGGGCTAAGCAAGACCATCGACCGGATCGACCTCTATGAAGCCACCGACGTTTCTGTCGTCGACAGCCGGCCGATGCTCGTCGACCTCATGGGCATGGGCAGGCCACCCGAAGACGTCACCGTCGATTCCCCGATCATCAAGAAGCTCGACATGGCCTACCGCCAGGCGCTCAACGCCACAGCCGACGTCCTCGGGATCACCCTGTCGCACATCGACGTGACGGTCGACGCGACCACGCTGCCTCATGACATCGAGGTCCTCGCGGGCACGATCGAGGCGGGAACGGTTGTCGGGCAGCGGTTCTCGTGGACGGGTCACTGGTCGGGTCGCGCGCTGCTGGCCATCCACGAGGAGTGGGTGCTCACCCGCGGCCTTCCCCAGTGGAATATGGCACCGCTGGCGCCCGGCGAGAAGGCGCCGCTCATCCGCGCGGTCATCAAAGGCCAGCCGAACTTCGAATTGCAGCTCGACGTCGGATCCGATGCTTCAGCGCCGGCGGGCCAGCACGCCATCCCGGGTCACCTGATGATCGCGATGAGCGCGGTTCGCGCCATCCCCTACGTGCTTGCCCAACCGCCCGGCATCGTGACCGCGTCGGTGTTCGGTGCGATCCAACTAGCGTGAGCCGAGTGCGACCGCGCGTGCGATATGGTCGCTGGGCGCCGCATGGAACACGTGTGCAGTGCCGTCAGCCAGCACCCGTCGGGCCACGAGATAGTCCGAACCCATCCAGCCCTGCCGGATGAACCGGCCGAACCGCAAGAACGTCCCCGGGGCGCCGCTGGCCGACGGGACGAGCTTCACCTGCTCCATCCCGTTCTTCACACCCTCTCCGGTGAGCGGGCGCGCCGCGGCGATAGCGCGCACGATCACGGTGGCCGCGTCGTGCGACAAGCCCGGCATCGAATGTCGGGGCCGGCGTCCGTATCGGGCCTCGAACCGGTCGAGGAACGCCTGCCCGACGGTATTGCGCTCGTCGTAGCTGTCGAGACCGATCCAGCCGGACAGGTGCCGCATCCACTCCGCGTTGATGTGGGCCATTTCGAAGGCCGTCGTCGTGTACCGCGGCGGATCCCAGCCCCTAGCTAGAAGCGCATCCGTAAAGCCCCACAGACCGTGCCCGAACCCGACGTGCACGAGCGCGTCGGGATCCGACGCGCGCAGCGCTGCCACCGCTTCAGTCTTGTCGGCCTCCACCTGCGGAATCGCCACGGTCGCAACGACATTCAAACCGGCTGCGTCGTAGGCTTTCTGAGCGAAGGCGAGGTACTCCTTGCCGATCAGCGATGACTCGTAGGCAATCGCGATCCGCGACCGGCCGTCGCCGATCATCACCGCGGCCAGCATCACCGGCTCCTCGGCCATCGAACCGTTGTTCAGCGCGAAGCACCACTCGCCGAGCGCACCCTCCGAACCTGAGAGGGTGACTATCGGAACCCGCGCGGTAGCCTCCACGTGCGAACGCAGGGGCACCACGTTGTCCGACACCCACGGCCCGTAGATCGCCAGACACCCCTCCGCCACAAGCTCGTCGAAGGCCCGCTCGACCGCGAGGTAGGTTCCGTTGGGCAGGCCGACCACGTTGCGGGTGACGAGTTCGATCGGCCGGTCGATCAGCCCCGAGGATACGGCTTCATCCATCACCAGCCGCAGCGCATCGATGCTGTCGTTGTCGGTGTCGCCAGTGGTCGGATAATCGTTGAGCAAGCCAACTTTCAGCGGAGCGACCGAACCGTATGCGCGAACCTCGTCGTCTGCCATAGCGGCAACATACCGGATGAAGGTTGTCCCACCGACCACGGATCTCGCCGTGCTCTGAGAAAAAGAACCAGCCGGGCCACTCAACATTCAATCTGAATGTTGCTACGATCGCCGGCATGGCGAAGCGCGGTGGGGCGGACGACGAGCGGAGGGCCCGAGGGGAGCGGACTCGTCTGGACCTCATCGACGCGGGTCGCGAACTCTTCGTGGAATACGGATTCTTCAACACGAGCATCAGCGACATCGTGACCAAGTCGGGCGTCGGGACTCGGGGCGCGTTCTACCACCACTTCAAGGACAAGGCCGAGCTGTTCAGGGCCGTGTTCGAAGACGTCGAGAACGACCTCACGCTTCGGTCCATCGCTGCTCCCCCGCCGGGGGCAGACCCCTGGGAGCGGCTCACGAGGGGTCTGCACGGATTCCTCGAAGCGGCACAGGAGCCCGCAGTGCAGCGGGTGATACTCGTCGACGGACCGGTGGTACTGGGCTGGCAAACCCTACGCAAAATCCAGGAGGGCAACAGCATCGCCCTCATCAACGACGTGGTCCGCGAGGCGATTGCTGAAGGAATCATCGACGACCAGCCCGTCGGGGAGCTCACGCATATGATCGTCGCCGCGCTCGAGGAGGCCTCGCTTCTGGTGGCGCATGCCGCAAACCCCAGCAGGGCGCGCCGGCGGGCCGCCAAAATCCTCGACCGTCTCCTGCTCTCATTTGCCGTCGAGCCCCAAAAAGTCCTGCGGCGGTGATCCTGGTGCAGTGCTTAACGACCATCATCACCGTTTCTGGAAATAATGATTTCCGTACAGCGGAATAGGTGCTCTAACTTTCTGATAACCTCACTCTCAACTCAGTGCGAGGAGACCCATGCAGCCTGAAGACATGATCCTGGTGAGCGTCGACGACCAGTTGGTGGATCCTCCCAAACGCACCGCCGGCGCGACCCTCGGCTCCATCGGCGCCAAACTCGATGTCTGACAAGGTAGAAAGGCAATTGCGCGTCGCGGTCGTCGGCGCCTCGTCTGGCCTCGGCCGATGCATCGGCGCCGGGCTTGCCCAGCGGGGTGCGCACGTCGCCCTGCTGGCGCGTCGATACGACAGGTTGGTCGACGCCGCCAAGGAAGCCGGCAACGGTGCGGTGGCAGTCGCCTGCGACGTCACCGTAACCGGCAATTGCCAGCAGGCGATCTCCGAGGTGGTTGGCGCGCTCGGTGGCCTCGACGCCCTGGTGTACACGACCGGCATGGGCGTGCTCGCACCATTGCGTGAAGTGACCCCAGAACAATGGGCGCAGTTGTTCGCCACCAACGTCACCGGCGCGTCGCTCATCACCGCTGCCGCCGCGCCACACCTGGCCGCGGCGGCCGGCTCGGCCGTGTACCTCTCGTCGCTGAGCGCGTCCTACACGACTCCGTGGCCGCTGCTCGGAGCATACGCGGTTACCAAGGGCGCGCTGGACAAACTCGTCGAGGCCTGGCGTATCGAACATCCGGAGATCGGCTTCACCCGTCTGGCCGTGGGCGACAGCCTCGGCGGCACCGGCGACGCGCAGACCGAGTTCAACAAGAGCTGGGATCCCGACGTTCTCGAGTCAGCCATCAAGTTCTGGATGGAGAACAAATACATGCAGGGCGGTCTAGTTGACGCCGAGCATCTGACCGAAGTCGTCAATGCCGTCATCCGCTGCGGCAATAGCAGTTTCATTCCCTCCCTGACCCTGGCCCCGCGTGCCTCCGACGTGGTGAAGGAACTCCGGCAATGGTGAATCACGAATCACGAATCCGTCATCGGGTCCCCAAGCATCTTTCCGGGAGCCATGAGAAGCGGTCCGGTGGCGGCCGGCAGTGCGGCATGACGGGCCTCGAAATCTTCACCGACACACAGACCGTCGGCCGGCAGGCCTCCTGACCTGGCTCCGCAACGAAAGGGACACGATGCAATCCAAGGCAGCGGTATTGCGCGGTGTCGGCGTGGACTGGGAAGTCACCGAAGTACAACTCGATCCACCGCACGCAGGTGAAGTTCTGGTCAAGATGGCCTACGCGGGAATCTGTCACTCCGACGAGCACTTCTACACCGGCGACAGCGTGCCGACCGCAGAGATGGAAGAGATGATGCGGGCCGCAGGCCTTCCGGTGCCCGAATGGTTCCCCATGCTCGGCGGCCACGAGGGTTCCGGCGTCGTCGAAGCTGTCGGACCAGAGGTCACCACGCTGAGACCCGGCGATCACGTTGCCATCTCGTTCCTGCCCGCTTGCGGTAACTGCAGATGGTGCGCTAGTGGCCATAGCTACTTGTGCGATGTGGGTGCCGACATCTACAGCAAGGCGATGACCACCGACGGCACAACGCGTCGCCACCTCGGAGACGAGGATCTCATGGCGATGATGCAGGTCGGCACTTTCTCCGAGTACGTGGTGGCGTCCGAGCGCTCATTGGTCAAAGTCCATGACTGGATCCCCCTGGAGGCCGCCTCCCTAGTGTCATGCGGTGTGACAACGGGATTCGGTTCCGGCTCGGTCGCAGCAGGCACCGAACCGGGCGACACCGTCGTGGTCGTCGGTGTCGGCGGAATCGGAATGAATGCCGTGCAGGGCGCGAAGGTCGCAGGTGCAAAGCACATTATCGCGGTGGACCCAAGCGAATTCAAACGTGACGCCGCACCGACGTTCGGCGCCACGCACACCGCGGTTGACACCGCCGCCGCACTGGAACTGGTCAAGGACATCACGTGGGGTGTCATGGCCGACCGGGTCGTTCTCACTCCCGGCGTCGTACCCGTGGACATGGTGTTGATGGCGATGATGTTGTTGCGCAAGGGCGGAACCTGTGTGCTGACCGGAATGGCGAAAGTCACCGACATGATGGTGCCGATGATCCTCGGCGATATGGTCAATTCCTGCAAGACCTTCAAAGGCGTGCTCTACGGCGAGATGAATCCGCGGGAGGCCATGCCGAAGCTGCTGTCTATGTACGAGGCAGGGCTTATCAAACTCGATGAGCTGGTCACTCAGAAGTACAAGCTCGACGACATCAACGAAGCCATGAAAGACCTTCGCGCGGGCAAAAACATCCGCGGTGTCATCGCATTCGAGTGATCGGATGGGCTGCGCTGCGGCTAGGGTGAATCGGCGAAGTTAGGTGCGTGTGAATTCTCAGGCGAGCTCGCCGGCCCGCCGCAGCATCATTTCCGCGTGCTTGAGCACCGGCGAGTCGACCATCTGGCCTTCGAACGCGAACACCCCGCGCTCGGTCCGCGCGGCCGCCAAAACCCTTCGCGCCCAGTCCAGCTTCTCCTCGCTGGGGCGATACGCCTCCCGCACCACCGGGATCTGGGTCGGATGGATGCACACAGTTCCTCCGAAGCCCACCGCGACGGCATCGTCCGCCTCGGCCCGCAGGCCTTCGATGTCGCCGATGTCCAAATGCACGGCGTCGAGCGCGATCCGGCCGAACGCGGACGCCGCGAGCAGGATCGTCGACCGAACGTGGCGGGCGACGTCCCGATAGGTGCCGTCGGGCCGACGGCTGGAGCTGCCGCCCAGCGTGGCGACGAGGTCCTCGGCCCCCCACATCATCGCCACGGTGCCCTCGGCCGCGGCGATTTCGGCGGCGAACACCGCGCCTCGCGGGGTTTCCACCAGCGCCACGACCTCACGCGGCGCGAGCGCGGTCACCTGCGCGGCCGATTCGGTCTTGGACAGCATCACGGCCGTGTAAGCGGTCTCGGCCAGGGCATCGAGATCGCGGGCATGCTCATCGGTGCCCGCGGCGTTGATGCGCACCACGGTGCGCTCGGGGTCCAGCGGGGTCTCGCGCAGGGCCTTGCGGGCCGCGGGCTTGTCGCCCTCGGCAACGCCGTCCTCGAGGTCGAGGATCACCACGTCGGCGGCGGCCGCGGCCTTCGCAAAACGCTCGGGCCGGTCGGCCGGGCAGAACAGCCACGCCGGGCCGGCGGCGCGCAGGTTCATTGCGTCTCCTCGGCGGGCCGTTTCTGTACGAGCGTGGTGCGCACCGCGCGCGCGACGACATCGCCGTCCTGGTTGCGCCCGGTGTGCTCGAGGGTGACGATGCCTTCGCGGGGCCGGCTCTTCGATTCGCGCTTGCCGGTGCACACGGTCTCGGCGTAGAGGGTGTCGCCGTGGAAGACGGGCTTAGGGAACGACACCTCGGAGAAGCCGAGGTTGGCCACGATGGTGCCCAGCGTCAGCTGCGCAACCGACAGCCCGACCAGCGTCGAGAGGGTGAACATCGAGTTCACCAGGCGCTCACCGCGAAAGCCGGGCTGCTCGGCCGCCCAGGCCGCGTCGAGATGCAGGGATTGGGTGTTCATGGTCAGCGTGGTGAACAACACGTTGTCGGCCTCGGTGACGGTGCGGCCGGGCCGATGCAGGTATGTCGTGCCGATCTCGAATTCCTCGAACCACAAGCCCCGCTGGACAATTGACTTGCCTTCGGTCATGCGCGCCGCTCCTCCTCATCGCTCCGTCCCCCGCAAGCGGGAGGTGCCCCCACTGCATCGTCGCCGGCGCGGGTCATGAAAGCCCCAGGGATCGCGCGATGAGCATCAGCTGCACCTCGGTGGTGCCCTCCCCGATCTCGAGCACCTTGCTGTCGCGGTAGTGACGTGCCACCGGATATTCGTTCATGAAGCCGTAGCCGCCGTGAATCTGGGTGGCGTCGCGGGCGTTGTCCATGGCCGCCTCCGACGAGATCATCTTCGCGATCGCGGCCTCCTTCTTGAATGGCTTGCCCGCCAACATCTTTGCGGCCGCCTCGTAGTATGCCGTGCGCGCGACATGCGCCCGGGCTTCCATCCGCGCAATCTTGAAGCTGATCGCCTGGTAGGAGCCGATCGGTTGGCCGAACGACTGGCGTTCCTTGGCGTACTTGACGCTCTCGTCCACGCAGCCCTGCGCGGCCCCGGTGGCCAGCGCGGCGATCGCGATCCGCCCCTCGTCCAGGATGGACAGGAAGTTGGCGTAGCCGGTCCCGCGGGCGCCCAGCAGGTTCTCCTCCGGGACGCGCGCGTCGGCGAACGTCAGCCCATGGGTGTCCGACGCGTTCCAGCCGACCTTGTTGTAGACCGGCTCGACGGTGAATCCCGGTGTGCCGTTGGGCACGATGATCGTCGAAATTTCTTTTTTGTTCTCGGCGATGGTTCCGGTGACCGCGGTGGCGGTGACCAGTGATGTGATGTCGGTGCCCGAGTTGGTGATGAATTGCTTGCTCCCGTTGATCACCCACTCCCCGTTCTCGAGCCGGGCTGTGGTGCGCGTGCCGCCGGCGTCGCTCCCCGCGCCCGGCTCGGTGAGCCCGAAAGCGGCTAGCGCCCGCCCGGCCGTCAGGTCCGGCAGCCATTTTTGCTTCTGCTCCTCGGTGCCGAACCGGTAGATCGGCATCGCGCCGAGACCTACCCCGGCTTCCAGCGTGATCGCCACGGATTGGTCGACCTTGCCGAGCTCCTCGAGGGCCAGTGCCAGGGCGAAGTAGTCGCCGCCCATGCCGCCGTATTCCTCCGGGAACGGCAGCCCGAACAACCCCATTTCGCCCATCTTCGCGACGACCTCGTACGGGAAGCTGTGCTCCTCATCGTGTTTGGCCGACACCGGCGCAACGACGGTGCGCGCGAAGTCGGCAACGGTGTCGCGGAGATCCTCGTATTCCTTGGGCAAAGTCCCCGCGGTGATTGTGGTCATGCCTCGTCCTTACTCTCTTCGTCCGGAATCAGCCGGGCCAAAATCTGGTCCACTGACACCTGATCGCCCACCGAGACCAGCACCTCGGCTCGTCCCGAAACCGGTGCGCTCAGCGAATGTTCCATCTTCATCGCCTCGACGACCACGACGACGTCGCCTTCGGAGACCTCGGCACCGGAATCCACCTGAACGGCGATCACATTGCCCGGCATCGGGCTGACAATCTCCGCCTGTAGCGCGCCGGCCGCACGATGGATCTTTTGCTCCTCGGCCTCCCGCAGGTGCCACGTTCCGCGCTCGTCGGCGATCCACAGGTGCCGGTCGGCCTCGGCCCACCGGTAATCGCGGCGCAGGCCATCCAGCGTCACGCTCAGCCGCGATCGCTCGACTTGCACACTCGCGGAAGACTTCTCACCGTCACCGACCTGGACCGTCGCGGCCTCGGGCGGCCCCCAAACCGATACCGTCTCGGTGCGCAGCGGGGTGCGCATCGCAGTGCGCACCGGCGCGGCATTGCCGCCGACGCGCCATCCCGTCGGCGCCGCCCACAGGTCGCCGTTGGCGCGACGGGCCAACGCCCACTGCCGGAACAGGCCGCCCGCGGCGAGCACGTCGTCGGGGGCGGGCAGCGGCGCGAAGTCGACGAGCCGCTCATCTAGCAGCGCGGTGTCCAGGTCGCCGGCGCGCACCCGCTCGCCGGCAAGCAGAAAGCGAAGGAACTCGACGTTGGTTTGCACGCCCAGGACGGCGGTCTGCGCCAGCGCCCGGTCGAGCCGTGCCAGGGCCTCGTCGCGGTCGGCGCCGAAGGCGATCACCTTGCTCAGCATCGGGTCGTAATCGCTGCCCACCATCGTCCCCGCCAACAACGACGAGTCCACCCGCACCCCCGCGCCCGCGGGTTCGAAGACCTGCAACACCCGCCCGCCGGTGGGCAGAAATCCGCGTCCCGGATCTTCCGCGTACACCCGGGCCTCGATCGCGTGTCCGCGCAGCTCGATGTCGTCCTGCGCGAACGCCAGCTTCTCGCCGGCCGCGACCCGCAACTGCCATTCGACCAGATCCAGCCCGGTGACCTCCTCGGTGACCGGATGTTCAACCTGCAGACGGGTATTCATCTCCATGAAGAAGAATTCGTCCGGCCGGTCCGCGGACACGATGAACTCCACCGTGCCCGCGCCGACGTAATCCACGCTGCGCGCGGTGTTGCAGGCCGCCGCGCCGATCCGCGCCCGGGTCTCGGGATCAAGCAAGGGCGAGGGCGCTTCCTCGATGACCTTCTGGTGACGCCGCTGCAGGCTGCACTCGCGCTCGCCGAGGTGGATCACGTTGCCGTGCGCATCGGCGAGCACCTGCACCTCGATGTGCCTGGGCCGCAACACGAATCGTTCCAGGAACAACGTGTCGTCGCCGAACGAGGAGGCCGCCTCCCGGCGCGCGCTCTGCAGCGCCTCGCGCAGCCGGGCCGGGTCGTCGACCAATCTCATGCCCTTGCCGCCGCCGCCGGCCGACGGCTTGATCAACACCGGATAGCCGACCTCGTCGGCCGCCGCGATGAGTTCGTCGTCGGTCAGGCCCGGCCGGGCCACCCCGGGCACCACGGGAACGTCGAAGGCCGCGACCGCATTCTTGGCGGTGATCTTGTCGCCCATCACCTGGATCGCACGCGCCGGCGGACCCAGGAACACCACCCCGGCGCGTTCGCACGCCGCCGCGAAATCGGCGTTCTCGGAAAGGAACCCGTAGCCCGGGTGGATCGCCTGCGATCCGGTGCGCGCCGCCGCGTCCAGCACACGGGAGATGTCGAGGTAGCTCTCGCGCGCGGCGGCGGGCCCCAGCCGCACCGCCTCGTCGGCCTCCAGCACGTGCCGTGCGGCGGCGTCGGGATCGCTGTAGACGGCGACCGACCGGATGCCGAGCCGGCGCAGGGTGCGGATCACGCGCACCGCGATCTCGCCACGGTTGGCCACTAACACGGTCTCGAACATCGTCACATCCGGAAGACGCCGTACGAGACCGGTTCCAGCGGCGCGTGCGCGCACACCGAAAGAGCAAGCCCGACAAATGTTCTGGTGTCGGCCGGATCGATGATCCCGTCGTCCCAGAGGCGTGCGGTGGAGTAGTACGGGTTGCCCTGGTCCTCGTACTGCTCGCGGATCGGCGCCTTGAATCCTTCCTCGTCGTCGGGTGACCACGGTTTGCCCGCCGCGGCGAGTTGTTCGCCGCGCACGGTGGCCAGCACGGACGCGGCCTGCTCGCCGCCCATCACCGAGATCCGCGCGTTGGGCCACATCCACAGGAAGCGCGGTGAGTAGGCGCGACCGCACATCGAATAGTTGCCCGCGCCATAGGATCCGCCGATCACAACGGTCAGCTTGGGCACCCGTGCGCACGCCACAGCAGTGACCATTTTGGCGCCGTGCTTGGCGATGCCCCCGGCCTCGTAGTCGCGGCCGACCATGAACCCGGCGATGTTCTGCAGGAACAGCAGCGGGATCTTGCGCTTGTCGCACAGCTCGATGAAATGCGCGCCCTTCAAAGCGGATTCGCTGAACAGCACGCCGTTGTTGGCGACGATGCCGACGGGATGGCCGTGGATGCGCGCGAAGGCGGTCACCAGGGTCTTGCCGTAGTTGGCCTTGAATTCGCTGAATTCGCTGCCGTCGACCAGCCGCACGATGACCTCGTGCACGTCGTAGGGCACCCGCGGATCCGGCGGCACGACGTCGTAGAGCTCGGACTGTGGATGCGTGGGCTCGACGGAGGGCCGCACCTCCCATTGGCTGGGCTGACGCGGCGCGAAGGTGGCCGCGATCGCGCGGACGATCCGCAGCGCGTGTTCGTCGTCGTCCGCGAGGTGGTCGGTGACCCCGGATACCCGTGAATGCAGGTCACCGCCGCCGAGCTCTTCGGCCGAGACGATCTCGCCGGTGGCCGCCTTGACCAGGGGTGGGCCGCCGAGAAAGATCGTGCCCTGTTCGCGGACGATGACGGCCTCGTCGCTCATCGCCGGCACGTAGGCGCCGCCCGCCGTGCACGAGCCGAGTACCGCGGCCACCTGCGGAATCTCCTTGGCGCTCATGGTGGCCTGGTTGTAGAAGATCCTTCCGAAATGCTCCCGGTCGGGAAACACCTCGTCCTGGCGCGGCAGGAAGGCGCCGCCGGAGTCGACCAGATACATGCAGGGTAGCCGGTTCTGCAGCGCGACTTCCTGTGCGCGCAGGTGCTTTTTGACCGTGATCGGGTAATAGGTGCCGCCCTTGACCGTGGCGTCGTTGGCCACGATCACGCACTCGCGACCCGACACCCGGCCGATCCCGGTGATGATCCCGGCGCCGGGCGACTCGTCGTCGTACATGCCGCCCGCCGCCAGCGGGGACAACTCCAAAAACGGGCTGCCCGGGTCGAGCAGTCGGTCCACCCGTTCGCGGGGCAGCAGCTTGCCGCGGCTGACGTGACGCTCCCGCGCACGTTCGTTGCCCCCGAGGGCCGCGGCGGCAAGCTTCGAATTCAGCTCCGCGACCAGCCTGCGGTGCTCATCGGCGAAAGACGGCGCAGCAGTCAGGGAGGTCACTGTGCGGCCGCTCGAATCGTAAGGGGCGGTTGGGTCTTGGCGATGACTTCCTCGACCGAGACGTCGGGGGCGGTCTCGATCAGGTGCAGTCCGTCGTCGCAGATGTCGATGACCGCGAGCTCGGTGACGATGCGATTCACGCAGGCGACCCCGGTCAGCGGCAGCGTGCAGCGCTCGAGGATCTTGGGGCTGCCGTCCTTGGCGGCGTGCTCCATCATCACGATCACCTTGCGGGCGCCGTGCACCAGGTCCATCGCGCCGCCCATGCCCTTGATCATCTTTCCCGGGATCGTCCAGTTGGCCAGATCCCCGGTGGCCGAGACCTGCATGGCGCCCAGCACCGCGACGTCGAGGTGCCCGCCGCGGATGATCCCGAATGACGTTGAGGAGCAGAAGAACGCCGCGCCGGGAAGCGTGGTGACCGTTTCCTTGCCGGCGTTGATCAGGTCGGGGTCGAGCTGCTCGCGCTTGGGGTATGGCCCGACGCCCAGGATCCCGTTCTCCGAGTGCAGGATCACGTGCACGCCCTCGGGAATGTGGTTGGGGATCAAGGTGGGCATCCCGATGCCCAGGTTGACGTATTGGCCGTCTTCGAACTCCGCGGCGATGCGGGCGGCCATGTCGTCTCTGCTCCACGTCATTCGCGCACCGTCTCTTTCTCGATCAGCTTGGTGGGATTGGGTACGTGCACCACCCGCTGCACGAACACCCCCGGGGTATGGACCGTGGCGGGGTCGATCTCTCCGGGCTCGACGAGGTGTTCGACCTGGGCGATGGTGATCCGTCCGGCCGCCGCGCAGTCGGCGTTGAAGTTGGCCGCCGCTTCGCGGTAGACCAGGTTGCCGTGGCGATCCCCCTTCCAGGCGTGCACCAGGGCGAAATCGGTGCGGATCGAGCGCTCGAGAACGTAGGTGACGCCGTCGAACTCGCGGGTCTCCTTGGCCGGCGACACCACGGCCACCTCCCCGGAGGCGTCGTAGCGCCAGGGCAACCCGCCGTCGGCGATTTGGGTGCCGACCCCGGCTGGCGTGTAGAACGCCGGAATTCCCATGCCGCCGGCGCGCAGCCGCTCGGCGAGCGTGCCCTGGGGGTTGAGTTCCACTTCGAGCTCGCCGGAGAGGAATTGGCGGGCGAACTCCTTGTTTTCGCCCACATAGGACCCGGTGGTCCGGCGAATCCGCTTGTGCTGCAACAGCAACCCGAGCCCGGCGCCGTCGATGCCGCAATTGTTCGACACCGTCTCGAGATCGGTGACACCGCTATCGACCAGCGCAACGATCAGCGCTTCGGGGATGCCGCAGACCCCGAATCCTCCCACCGCCAACGACGACCCGTCGGCGATGTCCGCCACTGCCTCGGCAGCGGTCGCGAACACCTTGTCCATTGCCGCAAAGCCTCCTCGCTGCGTCAGCGGATTTCAGTTAATTTTCATTAACTGGGTGAGAATACCATTACCCGTACCGTCGCGTCCAGGGAGGTCAGGCCTGGTTGCGGAGGTGCTCGACGGCTCGCTCCCGCAGCTCGATTTTGCGGACCTTGCCGGTGACCGTCATCGGGAACTCGTCGACGATCCACAGATGCCGTGGGATCTTGAACCCGGCGATTCGGCCGGTGCAGAACTCCCGCAGACGCGCGACGGTGAGCCGCGGCGCGCCGTCGCGCAGCACGACCACGGCCATGATCTCCTCCCCGTACTTTTCATCCGGCACCCCGATGACGTGGCAGTCGACGATGTCGGGATGGGTGTGCAGGAATTCCTCGATCTCGTGCGGCGAGATGTTCTCCCCACCGCGAACGACGATGTCCTTGATCCGGCCCGTGATCCGGACGTAGCCGTCCGCGTCCATGGCGGCCAGATCGCCGGTGTGCATCCAGCCGTCGGCGTCGATGACCTCCGCGGTCCGCTCGGGGTCGCGCCAATAGCCGGCCATCACCGAGTAGCCCCGGGTGCAGAACTCGCCGGCGACGCCGCGGGGCACGGTCGCACCGTTGGCGGGGTCTACCACCTTGACTTCCAGATGCGGGCCCACCCGGCCGACGGTGCCGACGCGCCGTGCCAGCGAATCGCCGGTGCGCGTCTGGCAAGAGACGGGCGATGTTTCGGTCATGCCGTAGCAGATCGAGATGCCCGGCATGTGCATGTGCTCGATCACCTCGCGCATCACCTCGACCGGGCAGGGCGAGCCCGCCATGATCCCGGTGCGCAGGCTGCGCAGCTCGTAGTCGGCGAATTCCGGCAAGCCGAGCTCGGCGATGAACATCGTCGGCACGCCGTAGAGGCTGGTGCACCGCTCCGCTTGTACCGCCCACAAGGTGGCGGCCGGTTCAAAGCCGGGCCCCGGAATCACCATGCACGCACCATGACTGGTTGCCGCCAGATTGCCCATGACCATGCCGAAGCAGTGATAGAGGGGCGTCGGGATGCAGATACGATCCGCGGCGGTGTACTCGAGCAGCTCACCCACCAGGTAGCCGTTGTTGAGGATGTTGCGGTGGGTCAGTGTGGCGGCCTTCGGGTATCCCGTTGTGCCGGAAGTGTATTGGATGTTGATCGGATCGTTTCGGTCCAGCCCCGCCGCGATCTCGTTCAGCGTGTCCGTGTCGGCGTCGGTATCGGCGAGTTCGTTCCAGCGGTCGCTGTCCAGCAACACCACGTCGCTAAGGCGGGGGCAACGCGGCGCCACGTCGGCCAGCATCGCGGCGTAGTCGCCGGTCTTGAAGCTCCTAGCGGCGATTACCATCGCGATCTCGGATTGCCTTAGCGCATACTCCAATTCGCTGGCGCGGTAGGCGGGATTGATGGTCACCAGTATCGCGCCGATCTCGGCGGTCGCGTACTGGACGAGCACCCACTCCCACCGGTTCGGCGCCCAGATGCCGACCCGATCGCCCACACCGATCCCCGCCCGCACCAACCCCGTGGCCAAACGCCGCACGGACACCAGGAATTCGGCGTAAGTCCAGCGACGTTCGGCCCGGACGTCGACGAGTGCGTCAGTGTGGGCGTGCCGAGCGGCCGTGGCGGCGAGGTTGGCGCCGATGGTCGTCTCGAGCAGCGGAGGCTCGCTCGGACCGCGCTCGTAGGACAGCAGGTCTGCGGCTCCGGTTGCTGCCACGGTTCCTCCGGCTCGGTTGTGCTATCAACCTAGACCGTCGCCCACACCGACGACCATGCCGCAATCTGAGTTAATAACCGATAACTCGTGCTATGTTAGCCGCAATTAACCGAGTGGACGGAGGCCCGTCATGACGACGTCCGTTCCGAACGGCCGGCCCAGTACCGCTGACGCGCGAAATCGCCGCAGCCAGTTGAAATCAGATCGGCGCCTGCAACTGCTGGCCGCCGCCGAACGGCTGTTCGCCGAGCGCGGTTTCCTCGCGGTGCGCCTGGAGGACATCGGCGCGGCCGCCGGCGTCAGCGGCCCGGCCATCTATCGGCACTTCCCCAACAAGGAATCTCTGCTCGTCGAGTTGCTGGTCGGGATCAGCGCCCGGCTGCTCGCCGGCGCCCGAGATGTGAAGGCCCGCAGCCCCGACGCCGCCTCGGCGCTGGACGGCCTGATCGACTTTCATCTCGACTTCGCGCTGGGCGAACCGGATCTGATCCGCATCCAGGACCGCGACCTGGCCCGCCTGCCCGAGGCCGCCGAGAAGCAAGTGCGCAAAGCCCAGCGCCAGTATGTAGAGGTGTGGGTGAGCGTGCTGCGCGAGCTGAACCCCGGGCGGGCCGAAGCCGATGCCCGGCTGACGGCGCACGCCGTCTTCGGCTTGTTGAACTCGACGCCGCACAGCATGAAGGCTGGCGAAAGTTCGCGCACCCGAGGGACGGGGGTGGCGCGGTCACGTGCGGTGATGCGGGCGATGACGGTCGCCGCGTTGCTGGCCAGTGAGCGGAGCCCGTAGCGTCGCGCCAGGTACCCTGCATGCCATGAGGCGGACATGAACGATCCACGCCCGACGGAGCGGTTCAGTCCCCCTCTTCCGGGATACGAACCGCCCGGGCCGCAGGGCCCGCCGAATCCGCCGCCCGTCGATCCGGCGTACGCCGGGCAAGCGCCCTACGCGCCCACCTACGGCGGTGGGTATGGCCCGCAATGGACGCAGAGCCTGAACGAGACCAACCCGACCGATCAGTTGCCTGCGTACTGGCAGCACGGCCAGCCTCCGCCGGGCGAGCTGCCCCCCGAGGGCACCGGTCCCCCGCCGCCGGAAGGCCCGAAGTCGCCGCGGTGGCTGTTGATCGCCGCCGGTGTGGCGGTGCTGTTGGTCGTCGCACTGGTAATCGCCCTGGTGCTCGCCAACGGCGCGGTCAAAACGCAGACCGCCGTGCCGCCGCTGCCCGCCATGCCGGGGTCGAGCCCGGAAACCACCACCCCGACCACGCGGACCTCGCCGCGGTCGCGATACCCGCTGCCGCCGCCCTCCGTCTCCACCACGCCGACCGACACGACCGGACCCGCCGGGATGCAAAGCGTCGTCTACGACGTCAACGGCGACGGGCGGGCGATCAGCATCACCTACTGGGACACCGGCGACGTCATACAGACGGAGTTCAATGTGGCGCTGCCATGGACCAAGCAGGTCAGCCTGTCACGGTCGCCGGCTCATCCGGCCAGCGTGACGATCATCAACATCGGCCACAATGTCACCTGCACGCTCACGGTGGACGGGGTCCAGGTGACCCAACGTGTCGGAGTGGGCATCACCATCTGCGACGCCGCGCAGCACTAGGACCGTTCTAACCCCGCGTGGCGCACAGCATGTTGCGCCTGCGCGGGTTACTCACATCGGGAATCGTGAAAATCGGGTTTGCCGTCCCCGGCAGATCGGGTATGCGGCGCACGTAAGCGCATCCGGCGACGGTCTGATCGGGAGGAACCCCAAGGGGCGCTTCATTTGCCGGGGAATTTCCAATTACACATTCCACACGCGGGAAGTCGTCTTATGAATGATGCGTCTCTAAAGCGGGATCTGTGCGAATTCGCCACCGAGCTGCGCCAGCTGGCCTACACCATGCCTAGCGGGCACGAAGACCCACTCGTCCGCCTGAGCGAGCGGATGATCCATTACGCCAAGGAAGAGGGCGCTACAGACACCACGTAAACGCGCATGACTGGGAGAGAATATGGGCGCCTATCAGACCCTGGTCGTCGGCACTGATGGCTCGTACACATCGTTTCATGCGGTGGACCACGCAGCCGCGTTCGCCGCGGCAAACAATGCGAAATTGATCATCGCGATGGCCCACTTGTCTTATCTGACCAAGGGAGACAAGGGCGGCTGGGGAAGACCAGCCCGGCCGGATCGGGTGATTGATGGCCGCGCCGAAGTCGCCCTCGGGAGCGAGGGGGACTACAAGGTGCACGGAATGGCCGCCATCTATGCGATCCTGCGGGAGGCCGAGGACCGAGCCAGGGCGGCTGGAGCGAAGGACATCGAGGCGCGACCGATTCGGGGTGATCCCGTACACGCGCTGTTCCGCCTCGCCGCGGAGGTCAAGGCCGATCTGTTGGTGGTTGGCAACGTGGGACTAGCCACGCGCAGCGACAAATGGCTTGGCTCTGTGCCCGGAAACGTCTTGCGCAGGGCGAAGACCGACGTGCTGCTCGTCCACACCACCGACTGAGAGTTACCTGGCCTTACTCACCGTTGTGTGTTGCCGCGGCGGGACTCGAACCAGCGCCATGCCCAGCAGCCCGGCGATCAGTACCAGCGCGATGCCGCCGAGGCCGGCGCGGACGGCGCCGAACGCGTCGACGAACACCGAGAACAGCCACGGCGCCAGGAATGCGACGGCCCGTCCCGTCATGGTGTAGAGGCCGAACGCCACGCCTTCTCTGCCGTGGTGAGCCATCTGGAGCAGTAGGGCGCGCGCCGACGACTGCGACGGCCCGATGAACATGCACAGCAGTAGTCCGCATATCCAGAAGGGCACGGGCCCGGACAGCACCATCAACGTGAGCGCCATGGCGACGATCGCCACCAGCGACCCGAGGATCACCGGTTTGGATCCGATGCGGTGGTCGACGAACCCACCTAGGACGGCGCCCACCGCGGCCACCACGCTGGCCGCGACGCCGAAGATCAGCACGTTGGCCTGCGAGATGCCATACACGTTGACCCCCAGCACCGCGCCGAAGGCGAAGATCGCCGCCAGTCCGTCCCGGAACAGGGCGCTGGCCCCGAGGAAGTAGACGAGGTTGCGGTCGCGCCGCCATTCCGCGGAAACCTCCCGCCACAGCTTGCGGTAGCCACCGAGCAGACCGGCGGGCGGGGGCGCCTGCGTCGAATCGGGCAGCCGGTGCGCGGCGAGCAGCAACGGCAGCGCCAGCACCGCCAGCCACGCCGCGGCCGCCAGCATCGCCACCCGGACGTAGAGCCCGTTGGCGACGGGAAGCCGTAGCAGCCCACGCACCGCGCCCGGGCCGGAGCCAGATCCGGCGATGAATCCCGTATAGATCACCGCCAGCAGCACGACGCTGCCGAGATAGCCTGCCGCCCAACCGAGTCCGGAGATGCGGCCCGCCGTCGCCGGCGTCGAGAGCTGACGCAGCATCGCGTTGTACGGAACGCTGGCCAGGTCACCGCACGCCGCCGTCGCCCCCAACAGCACCAGCCCGGCAAACAGGTAGCCCGGGCTGTCGCGGATGAAGAACATCGAACAGGTCAGCGTCACCGCCAGGGCCGTCAACACGCTCAGGACCACGCGCCGGCGGTGCGGGGCTTCCACCCAGACGCCGACGACGGGCGCCAGCACCGCGACGGTCAGCCCGGCGACGGCCCCAGCGCGACCCAACCAACTCGCCGGCGTGGTCGGGCCGGGCAAGCCGACCCCCACGCTGCTGGTCAGATAGACGGAGAACACGAAGGTCGTCACGATCGCGTTCAGGCCGGTGGATCCGGTATCCCACAGCGCCCACGCCACGATTCGGGATCGCGCAGCGGTGCGCGAACCCGAATCCGGCTGACTCATGCCCGGCACTCTATGTGTTGGGGGGCTGTCTACGATTGGCGCATGCCGATACCCGCGCCCAGCCCTGACGCGCGCGCCGTTGTCACCGGAGCTTCGCAAAACATCGGCGAAGCGCTGGCCACCGAGCTCGCCGCGCGCGGCCACAGTTTGATCGTCACGGCCCGGCGCGAGGACATCCTGACCGAGCTGGCCGCGCGGCTGGCCGACAAGTATCGCGTCACCGTGGAAGTGCGACCGGCCGACCTTGCCGACCCGGCGGATCGCGCGAAGCTGTGCGACGAGCTGGCCGCCCGCCCGATCTCGATCCTGTGCGCCAACGCCGGCACCGCGACGTTCGGCCCGCTTGCGGCCCTCGACCCGGCCGGCGAGAAGGCGCAGCTGCAGCTCAATGTCCTTGGGGTGCACGACCTTACGCTGGCGGTGCTGCCCGGCATGATCGAGCGCAAGGCCGGCGGCATCTTGATTTCCGGTTCGGCGGCGGGCAATTCGCCGATCCCTTACAACGCGACCTACGCGGCCACCAAGGCGTTCGTGAACACCTTCAGCGAATCGATACGCGGCGAACTCCGCGGTTCCGGTGTGCATGTCACCCTGCTGGCCCCGGGCCCGGTGCGCACCGATCTGCCCGACGACGCCGAGGCCACGCTGGTCGAGCGGCTGGTGCCGGACTTCCTGTGGATCTCCACCGAGCACACCGCCCAGGTATCGCTGGATGCGTTGGCGCGCAACAAGATGCGCGTCGTCCCTGGATTGACGTCGAAGGCAATGTCGGTGGCGAGCGGGTATGGCCCCCGCGCCATTGTCGCGCCGATCGTGGGCAGCTTCTACAAGAAGCTCGGCGGCGGGTAGTCGTTACTTCCGACGCCGTCCGCTGCCGAAAAGATTGCGGATGATCTCGCGTATGCCGGTGTTGACATAGCCTTTCACCGTCGGGTTTTTCAGGATTTCCTCCCACATCGCGGGGCCCTTGGGCTCGAACGGCGCTGGCATCGGCGGCACGTCGAGCTGCTCCGGTAACGGCAGCTGATCGTACTGGCCACGCGGAGCCGACTGGGGTGACGGAGCCTGCGGGGGCGGCGGGGGCTGCTCCGGCTGTTGAACCGTCTGGCCGTATTTGGCCTGCAGCGGACTGGATTTGGCCGCGGCGGCGACCGCGTCGGCGCCGATGGCGGCCATCAGCGACCGCGGCACTCGCATGCGGGTCCACGCGACCGGCGTGGGTGCGCCCTTCTCGGAGAGCACGGTCACGACGGCCTCGCCGATTCCCAACGACGTCAACGCCGACTCCAGGTCGTACACATCGGTTTTCGGATAGGTGCGCACGGTCTTGGACAGCGCCTTCTGGTCGTCCGGCGTGAACGCCCGCAAGGCGTGCTGGACGCGGGCGCCCAGCTGGGAGAGAACGTCGTTGGGCAGGTCGGTGGGCAGCTGCGTGCAAAAGAACACCCCGACGCCCTTGGAACGAATCAGCTTGACGGTCTGCTCGACCTGCTCGAGAAACGCCTTGGACGCATCGGTGAAAAGCAGGTGCGCCTCGTCGAAAAAGAACACCAGCTTCGGCTTGTCCACGTCACCGACCTCGGGCAGCACGGTGAACAAGTCGGCCAGTAACCACATCAGGAAGGTGGAGAAGATGACCGGGCGCAAAGTCTGACCGCTGAACTCCAGCAACGAGATGATGCCGCGGCCCTGGTCGTCGACGCGCAAAAGATCCTGCGGCTCAAGCTTCGGCTCGCCAAAGAACGTGTCGCCACCCTCACCGGCGAGATTCACCAGGGCGCGCAGGATGACACCCGCCGTCGTCGACGACACGCCACCGAGGTCTTTTAGATCGGCCTTGCCCTCGTCGCTCGCCAGGTGGCTGATGACACCTCGCAGATCGCCCAGGGTGACCAGCGGGCGTCTGTCCTTCGCCCAGTGAAAGATCAACCCGAGCGTCGACTCTTGAGTAGCGTTGAGCCCCAGCACTTTTGACAACAGAACCGGACCGAAGCTAGCGACGGTCGCGCGCACCGGCACGCCCACTCCGCCGGTGCCGAGCGACAGAAACTCCACCGGATATCCCGTCGCCGCCCAGTCGTCGCCGGTGTCTTTGGCGCGTGCCGCGGTCCTGTCGTTTGCCTCCCCCGGCCGGGCCAGGCCCGATAGGTCGCCCTTCACGTCGGCCATCAGCACGGGTACGCCGGCGGCGCTGAGCTGCTCGGCGATCAGTTGCAGCGTCTTGGTCTTGCCGGTCCCGGTCGCCCCGGCCACCAGGCCGTGCCTGTTGACGGTGGCCAGCGGGATGCGAATCTGAGCGGTCGGGTCGGCCGTGCCGTCGACGACGACCGTGCCCAATTCCAGCGCTTGGCCTTTGACGGCGTAACCGCTCGCGATCCGCTGCGCGGGTGTCGCCGCCGACTCGGTGCTCATCGTGTCGCGCCCCTCGGTCGTTGGGTAAGCACCGCCCACCCTACTGCCCGTCGGCAAGCGGGGGCAGGGCCCGACGGGGTCCGACGTGCGCCTACGCTGAGCGCTGTGCGCGACGAATTGGTGTGGATCGACTGCGAGATGACCGGGCTGAACCTGGGTTCGGACAAGTTGATCGAGATCGCGGCCCTGGTCACCGACGCCGACCTGAACATTCTTGGCGACGGCGTCGACGTGGTGATCCACGCCGACGACTCCGCGCTGACTTCGATGATCGACGTGGTCGCCGAAATGCACTCGCGCTCGGGCCTTATCGACGAAGTGAGGGCATCGACCGTCGACCTCGCGACCGCCGAGGCAATGGTTATGGACTACATCGGCAACCACGTCAAGCAGCCCAAGACCGCGCCGCTGGCAGGCAACTCGATCGCCACCGACCGGTCGTTCATCGCGCGCGACATGCCCGCGCTGGACTCGTTTCTGCACTACCGGATGATCGACGTCAGCTCGATCAAGGAACTGTGCCGGCGCTGGTACCCCCGCATTTACTACGGCCAGCCGGTCAAGGGGCTGTCCCACCGCGCGCTGGCCGACATCCACGAATCCATCCGGGAATTGAAGTTCTACCGGCAGACCGCATTCGTGCCGCAGCCGGGCCCGTCTACCAGCGAAATCGAGGCGGTGGTCGCCGATCTCGGCGGCGGAGGGCAAGCGGCCGGGCCAATCGATTCGGCCGCCGAGCCACCGACCGGCTAGTATCGACAGTCGCTGCGCGTCTAGGCGCGGCCATGGTGGCTGTAGTTCAGCTGGTAGAGCACCAGGTTGTGATCCTGGGTGTCGCGGGTTCGAGTCCCGTCAGCCACCCCACTGTCGGAGCGCCCGCGCCCCGACATACTCAGGTGTTGGCGTTGCCGGCCTTCCACACCGGCCACGGAACGTTCCAGTCACCCAGCCCCTCGGTCCCCGGCAGCGTCGGCCCCACGGTGTTGACGATCTCGACGATGTCGCCGCTCTTGCTGTGGTCGTAGAACCACTCGGCGTTGCTCGGGCTCACGTTCAGGCACCCGTGGCTCGTGTTGGTGTGGCCCTGGGCGCCGACCGACCACGGCGCGGAGTGTACGAAGACGCCGCTGTAGGAAATCTGCGTGGCCCAATCGACGTCTGTGCGATACCCGTTGGGCGAGTTGACCGGAACCCCATAGGTCGAGGAATCCATGATGATGTGTTTGAATCGCCCACCGACGATGTAGACGCCGTTGGCCGTCGGGGTGCTGTTCTTACCCATCGACGTCGGCATGGTCTTGACGACTTCACCGTTGACCCGCACGGTCACCATCTTGGTGTTGTCGTCCGCGGTCGAGATCACCTCGTCGCCGATGGTGAAGTGCGTCTTGACGTTGTCTTCACCGAACATCCCGTCACCCAGGTCGACACCGTAGGTGTTCACCGCCACATCAACGGTGGTTCCCGGTTTCCAGTAATGCTCTGGGCGCCAACGCACTTCGCGGTTGTTCAACCAGTAGAACGCGCCCTCGACGGGCGGGTTGGTCGTGATCGTGACGGCCTTCTGGGCGGCGGCGCGATTCGCGATGTTCTCGTCGAAGCGGATTGCCACCGGCTCGCCGATGCCCACCACCTCGCCGTCGGCGGGAGCGGCGTAGGGCATGGTCAGGTGCGCGGGCGAACTGGTCGCGAAGCTCATCTGGCGATTCGCCGCCGCACCACCGAGCCCGAGCGCCTTCGCAGTCAGCGTGTAGCGGCGGTTGTAGCCGAGCGGCTCGGTGGTCGACCAGCGCAGGCCGTCGGGGCTGAGTTGCCCGTTTATCGTCTTGCCGTTCTCGTTGACCATGCTGACCGACGCGAGCACCCCGTCGGCAACGCTGACCGTCACCGGCGCGTCCACGGTGACGCCGACGGCGCCGTCGGACACCGACGACGTGAGCTTGGGCACCAGCAGATCGGCGAACGGCGTGCCCTTGTCGAAGATGACCTTCGTGGGCGCGGCCGTGTGTCTGCTGCTGCAGGCGACACCGATGACAGCAAACATGATCATGGCCACAAGCAGCCACGATCGGCGTCTGCGCAAAGGCGTCATCGAGCTGCCTTCCAATGAGATCGGCTGAGTTTGGTCACCGCTGACCGGAATCGGTGCATGCATTCTAATGGGTTCTGGCCGCTCCCCATGCCGACATTGACCGGCGACGGGCGTCACAATCGCGACAAGTTCTCCATTTGGGCCCCGTCGCGGGTCGAGACGGCTTCGACGCGCGCGAGTTTGACGATGGCCGCCGTCATGACCAGCGCCGCCGCCGCCAAGGCGACCGTCCCTGCGCCACCCGCTTTCAGCGTCTCGTCTAGCACCACGACGCCCAGCACCGCCGCCACGACCGGCTGCGACATCTGCAGGGTCGGCATCGAGGCGGTCAAGGGCCCGGCCCGGAAAGCCGCCTGGCTCCACACCACACCCCCGGCCGCCGCCAGCAGGAGGGCGTAGAGCTCGGGCGTTTGGGTTACCGCCCACCCGCGATCGCCGAGCCGAGCGACGACCTCCCTCGCAAGCACCGCAAACACCCCCCACAACGAACCCGAGACAAGGGCGAACAGCACCGCGGCCACGGAGCCACCCCAGAAGCGCCCGGCCACGACGCACGCGACCAGCAGCGGCCCGAGGACCACGGCCACGACCGCCCAGGTGTGCAGCGGGGCGCTCGAACGACCGGCCTGCGGATTGCCGACGACCACGATCACGATCACCGCGGCAGTGAGCAAGCCCGCCCAGATCCACTCGCCCCCGCTCACCGTGCGCTGATACAGCCTGGCATTGATCGGCAGCGCGAACAGCAGCGAAAGCACGAGCAGCGCCTGCACCAGTAGCACCGATCCCTGACCCAGCGCGGCCGCCTGCAGCACGACGCTTGCCGCGAGCAGCAATGTGCCCCACCACCATCGTCGGCTGCGCAACAGGTTGGCGAACAACTCGATGTGGCCGACCGCCCCGTCGGCGACGCAGTGTGCCGCTCGTTGCTGCAGCACGTCGCCGATCGCGATGCACAGCGCGGAACCCAGCGCAAGCAAAACGGCGATATCGAGCCGAGTGATTCCTTGCAGCATTGCCGTATCCCATACCCAAACGTGGCAGTTCTGACCCGTCGGAAGTGCGGCCAGGTTTGAGTCCCGGCCACTCGGGTATCGGTTTGGCTGGGGTAGAAGCGGATTGGATATGCGATGAACACGGCGGACGAGTCGATCAGGATCAGGCATCCAACCGAAGACGACTGGCAGGTGGTCTACGAGAACCAGGCTCGCGCTTTCGGGGATCCGGTGGGCGCGCGGGACGTCGAAGCCTGGAAACGTCGCGTCGAATTGGAGGACATTCTCCTCGCCGAGGATTTCTCCGATCCGCAGCGGCCATTCCTGGTAGGGACGTCGATCATCTACCGCTCGCGGCTCACCGTGCCCGGTGGCGCCCGCCTGCGGGCCGCGTGGCTGTCGATGATCGCCGTCGCGTCAACGCATCAGGGCAAGGGAATATGGGCGCAGCTCAGCGCCGAGGGGCTGGGCAAACTGTTGGAGCGCGGCTATCCGATCGTGTGCGGGGTGCCGACCCAAACCGCGATGTACGACAACTTCGGCGCCGGCGTGGCCACCTACAGCCGCACTTACTCGATCGACCGGCGCTCGGCGAAGTTGCGGGACGCGCCCAGTGGTAACCGGGGCCGCGAGGTCAACGCCGCCGAAGCGCGGCGACATCTGCCCGAAATCTACGAACGGTGGTGCGCCGCAACCGATGGGGCCGTCGAGCGCAACGAGGCGTGGTGGACCGACTATCTGGAAGACCGATCAACGCAGCGCGGCAACCGATCCGCGCTGAATTGCACGATTCATCCGGACGGCTTCCTCACGTATCGCGTCATCACCGAGACGCAGCACGGGTTTCGGCCGCCGCTGGGAACCGTTGTCGTGCAAGACTTCTGCCCCATCACCGACGAAGCCCATACCGAGCTGTTGCAGACGTTGTTGGTTTTGGAGATGTTCGACGACATCGAGATCGACGTGCCGGTCGATGACCCGCTGCCGCTCAAACTGCGTGACCAGCGTTCCGCTCGAACCATGGGCGTCAACGACTTTCTCTGGGTACGCATCAACGATGTGCCCGAGGCGCTCGGTGTCCGCGGGTACTTCGCCGACGCCGAGGTCGCGCTGGAAGTGGTGGACCCGCTCAAACTCGCCGGGGGCCGATTCCTCCTGCAGACCCGCGATGGTGTGGGCAAATGCGTGCCGCACGAAGGGCCTGCGGACGTGGAACTCAGCCTGGGTGACTTGGGGACGCTCTACATGGGCGCACACCGCGCCTCCGAGCTTGTCCGGGCGAACCGCATCACCGAGGTGCGCCGGGGTGCCCTACGCGAGCTGGATGCCGCGTTCAGTACCGAACGAGCACCGTATTGCGGGACGCTTTTCTGATGTGCTGTCTCAGCTACCCTGGAAGGGTCGAGATTTCGCTCCGCGGCAGGACGCCTGTTATTGTCGCCTACGCGGTCTCGGCCGTCCAAGGCGCCGTTAGCTCAGTTGGTAGAGCAGCTGACTCTTAATCAGCGGGTCCGGGGTTCGAAACCCTGACGGCGCACCCAATCAAACCCCTCGGGTTCCGAGGGCGTCGCGTCAGCGGTTCCGGATCCTGCGGACCACCACGACGACCACCACCGAGCCGATTCCCACCAGCGAGACGGCCACCGCGGGCTTCGTCACGAACCCGATCACCTTGGCCTTGAGGTCGTCGGCCAGGCGACGAGGATTCGCGCGCTCGGCGAGGGAGTCGACGGTGGACGCCAGCTGGTCGCGGGCGACGTCGATGTCCCGCTTGATGGTCTCGGGGTCCCGATCCGCCACGTCTCTTCCTCCAACTCGCCTTGTGCACCTGACGCACTACCCTAGATCAGCTGGCGATAACCCCCACGATCCGGTGAACCGAAAGGACCCACGTTGACCGAGACCACGCGGCTTGCCCCGGGCGACAAAGCGCCGACCTTCAGCCTGCCCGACGCCGACGGCAAGAAGGTGTCCCTGGCCGACTACCGGGGGCGCCGCGTCGTCGTGTACTTCTATCCGGCGGCTTCCACGCCCGGGTGCACCAAGCAGGCCTGCGATTTTCGCGACAACCTGCGCGACCTCAACGACGCCGGCCTCGACGTCATCGGCATCTCCCCGGACAAGCCGGAAAAGCTCGCCAAGTTCCGCGACGCCGAGAAGCTGACGTTCCCGCTGCTGTCCGATCCGGATCGCAAGGTGTTGACGGCCTGGGGCGCCTACGGCGAGAAGCAGATGTACGGCCGGACGGTGCAGGGCGTGATTCGCTCCACCTTCGTGGTCGACGAAAACGGCAAGATCGCCGTCGCGCAGTACAACGTGAAGGCCACCGGCCACGTCGCCAAGCTGCGCCGCGACCTGTCGGTCTAGGTCTGATAAGGCGAATACAACAATCCCGCAAGCGATCTGCGGCACAATAACGGCGCGCTCCCGATGAGGAGCGAAAGGAGCCGGCCGTGGACGCCCTTGTCACTCTCCAACGGGTCTTTCGGCGATGAAGCCAGAGGACCCGGAGGAGTACATCCGCCGCCTGGAACACGGGGGCGGCCAGCCGGGGGCGCAGCCCGGTCGACCATTTGGCGCCCCTCGCGAGAAGCCTGCGCCCGGCGGGACCTCACGGCGGCTCGAGGGTCTCGCGCGGCTTGCGAAATCGACTCCCGGGCGGCTGCTGTTGGGGTGTGGGGCCGCGGCCGCGATCGCGATCGGGGTGATCGTGGCGAATCACTCCGGGACCACGGTGCAGGGAAACCTGATCATGATCAACAGCGGCGCCAAAGACACGATCAACTGCAACGAGGGAGACCTGAAGCTGGACGGGGACAACAACACGTACACCGTCACCGGCCACTGCCGCAGGCTGGAAATCGCCGGTAGCGCAAACAAAGTCAGCGTTGACAGCGCCGACACCATCGGTGTCATAGGCGACGACAACGTCGTCACCTACCACTCTGGCGCGCCGACAATCAACAAGACCGGAAACAACGACATCGTTACCCAACGCCCGAGCGGCCGTTGAAACCTTTCCCGCAGCAACCTAACCCAGGTTGGCCAGCAGCAGCGCTTCGGCGATCGCCGCGCGTTCCAGCACACCCAGGTGCAGGCTCTCGTTGACGCTGTGTGCCTGGGTCCCGGGATCTTCGACACCCGTGACGAGAATCTTGGCCTGCGGGAACGCGGCGGCGAACTCGGCGATGAACGGGATCGAGCCGCCCATGCCCATGTCGACCGGGTCGACGCCCCACGCTTGCCGAAATGCGGCCCGCGCGGCGTCGTAGACCGCTCCGCTGGCATCGATGGCGTACGGCTCGCCGATGTCGCCGGGCGTGACGGTCACCCGGGCGCCCCACGGCACATGTTCCTGTAGATGCGCGGTCAACGCATCCAGGTGGGCCGCCGCGTCGCCGCCGGGCGCTACCCGCATGCTGATCTTGGCCCGGGCCCGCGGGATCAGCGTATTCGACGCGGCCGCAACCGATGTGGTGTCGATACCGACCACGGTGATCGCCGGCTTGGCCCACAGCCGCTGCGGCACCGAACCCGAGCCGATCTCGGACACACCGTCCAGCAGACCGGAATCGGCGCGCACCCGCTCGGTCGGGTAATCGACTGGCGCGGCGCTACTTTCGTGCAAACCGGCGACCGCCACGTTGCCGTCGTCGTCGTGCAGGCTGGCCAGCAGCCGCACCAGCACGCTCAGCGCATCGGGAACAACACCGCCCCACAACCCCGAGTGCAGCCCGTGGTCGAGCGTGGCGACCTCGACCACGCAGTCGGCCAAGCCGCGCAGCGACACCGTCAACGCCGGGGTGTCGACGCTCCAGTTGTCCGAGTCCGCGATCACGATCACGTCGGCGGCCAGCGCATCGCGGTGGGCGGCCAGCAACCGGCCCAGTGATGGCGACCCGGATTCTTCTTCGCCCTCGACGAAGACCGTCACACCCACCGGGGGCCGCCCGCCGTGTGCCCGAAACGCCGCTAAATGCGTTGCGATGCCGGCCTTGTCGTCGGCGCTGCCGCGACCGTAGAGACGCCCGTCGCGCTCAGTGGGCTCAAAGGGCGGCGACGTCCATTGGCCGCGGTCGCCTTCGGGCTGCACGTCGTGGTGGGCGTACAACAGCACGGTGGGCGCGCCCGCCGGCGCAGGATGATGCGCGATGACCGCGGGCGCACCGCCCTCGCTGACGATGCTTACATCGCCAAAACCCGCCTGCGACAACAGGTCCGCCACCGCCTGGGCGCTGCGGTGCACCTCGGCGCGGCGGCCGGGGTCGGCCCACACCGATTCGATGCGGACCAAGTCCTCGAGGTCGCGGCGCACCGACGGCAACACCTCGCGGACCCGCTCATCTATCGCGCGAGCAGACGGAGAATCGCCTGGATCGGGAGGAATTCGTGCGATTTTGTGTCTGCTCGCGCTCAAGGGGTCTCCAAGATGGCCACCGCGGCGGCGGTATCCCCCTCGTGGGTCAGCGACACGTGGATCGTCACATCGGCCAGGTGCTTGGCGATATCCCCGGTCAGCCGCACCCGCGGTCGACCCCACATGTCGGTGACCACTTCGATGTCGCGATGGATGTCCTCCGGCAGCACGGGGCGCTGGGCGAACCGCGACCCCGACCAGGCCTTGATCACGGCTTCCTTGGCGGCCCAGCGCGCCGCCAGGTGACGCGCAGCCGACGAACTCTTGTCCGAGGCGTCGCGACGCTCACCCGGCGTAAACGTCTCGGAGAAGACGGTTCCCGGCTGGTCGACCTGCTCCGCGAAATCAGGGATGGAGACGAGGTCGATCCCCACTCCGACAATGCCCATGGCTGGCCAGGTTAACGGATGACTGACGTCATTCGGCGGGGACCTCGTAGGCCTCGTCGTCACCCAGCCGGGCGGCCGGATTCAGCAGCATCGCCGCCTCCTGCCGCTTCTCCGGGGCGCCGTGGTCGAAGCGGCGGTCCGCCGGCCGCTCGTACATCGGCGCACCGCCGGCGATGGCCGAGGCCAGCCGGCGCTGACCGGCCAGCAGGCGTGCCTCGGCGCGCTGCTGGTAGGTCTCACGCTGCTCCGGGTCCAGCGAGGCGATGAACGCCTGCGGGTGGACCAGCGCGACGAGCCCGGACACATGGCCAAACCCGAGGCTGGTCAGCATCCCCGCCTTGAGCGGGAACTTCCCGCCGAGCCGCAGCGTGTCACGCACCCAGACGAAGTGCGCGGAGCCGGCCAGTTCGTCGTCGACACAATCCAGGCTGCGGTTGGGCGGGATCACTCCGTCGCGCAGCATCTGGCACAGGCCCATCGTCTGGAACACCGCCGCGCCGCCCTTGGCGTGCCCGGTCAGGCTCTTCTGCGACACGACGAACAGCGGGGCGCCCTCGGAGCGGCCCAGCGAGTCGGCGAGCCGCTCGTGCAGCTCGGTCTCGTTGGGATCGTTGGCGAGCGTCGAGGTGTCGTGCTTGGAGATCACCGCGACGTCGTCGGCGCCCACACCGAGCTTGGCCAGCGCGCGCGCCAGCGGCGAATCCGTGCCGCCGCGCCCCGCGCCCAGCGCACCCAGGCCCGGGGCCGGGATCGAGGTGTGCACGCCGTCGCCGAACGACTGTGCGTAAGCCACCACCGCAAGCACCGGCAGGCCCATCTTGAGCGCCAGGTCGCCGCGCGCCAGCAGAATGGTGCCGCCACCCTGGGCCTCGACGAAGCCCAGCCGGCGCCTGTCGTTGGGCCGGGAGAACTTCGAGTCGTCAATGCCCCGGCCGCGCATCATCGCGGTGTCGGCGGTGGCCGCCATGTCACCGAAGCCGATGATGGCCTCCAGCGTCAGGTCGTCCAGGCCGCCGGTCACAACCAGTTCGGCCTTGCCCAGCCGGATCTTGTCGACGCCCTCCTCGAGCGACACCGCGGCCGTCGCGCAGGCCGCCACCGGGTGGATCATCGAGCCATAGCTGCCGACATAGGACTGAACCACATGCGCGGCAACAACATTCGGCAGCACTTCCTGCAGGATGTCGTTCGGCTTGTTCCGGCCCAACAGGTTGCCGTGATACATGGTCTGCATCGACGTCATGCCGCCCATCCCGGTGCCCTGCGTGCTGGCCACCAGGCTCGGGTGCACGTAGCGCATCACTTCGGCCGGGCTGAACCCGGCGGACAGGAATGCATCGACGGTCGCGACGATGTTCCACAACGCCACCCGGTCGATCGAGGTGGCCATGTCTTGGCTGATGCCCCACACCGTCGGGTCGAACCCGGTCGGAATCTGGGCGCCGACGACGCGCGACAACTTGGTCTTGCGCGGAACCCGGATCTCGGTGCCCGCCTTGCGTATTACCTGCCAGTCGGTCGAGTCGGGCACCGGCCGGATGACGGTGTGTTCGGGGTCGAATTCGACGAAGCCGCGGGCGTCGGCCTCCGACGACACCACGAAGCTGAAGTCCTTGTCCAAGAAGACCGACACCAGCAACGGTGAGGCGTGGTCGGGATCGATCGCGCCGTCGTCGACGAACTCACGGATGCCCGTGCGCTCGAGCACGGCGTCGTGGTAGCGCTCGACCAGTTCCGCTTCGTCGACCAGGTCGCCGGATTGCGTGTCGTACCAACCCGGTTGGGGGTCGTCCTCCCAGCGGATCATTCCGGTCGTCCAGGCGAGTTCGAGGACGCCGGCCGCCGAGAGTTCGTTCTCGACCTCCATCTCGAACCGGGTGCGCGACGAGCCGTACGGTCCGATCTCGGCGCCTCCGACGATCACCACCAGATCGGCCGGGTCGACGTCGAGGTCGTCCCATTCCGGTGGCGGGGCGGGCGTGTACCCGCGCGGCGGCGACGGCAGTGCGGCAAGGGTGCCCTCGGTCTCATCCTCGTCGTCGGCCGCCTCGGTCGACATCTCCTCGCGCGCCTTGGCGGCGAGCTCGGCCATGTCCAGCTCGGCTTCGCCGAGCCCGCCGGTCAGGTCCGCCTTGATCGGCTTTCCGGCGGCGGCCACCTTGGATTCCACGTCGCACAGGGCGAGCAGCATGCCGGCCATCTCGTCGGTGGAATAGGTTGTGACGCCGGCCTCCTCGACCGCGTCGACGATGGCGTCGTTGTGGCCCATCAACCCGGTGCCACGCGTCCAGCCAATCAGCGCGTGCGCCAGGCTGACTCGCGCCGCCCACGACGACTCGGCGTGCCAGCGGCTAACCAGGGCGTCCAGCGCCGACTTGGCTTCGCCGTAGGCGCCGTCACCGCCGAACATGCCGCGGTTGGGCGAACCCGGCAGCACCACGTGCAGCCGCGACGCGATGTCGCGCTCCGCGCCGATCTTCGACAGCCCGCCGATCAGCCGCTGCACGGCCCACAGCAGCACCTTCATCTCCATCTCGGAGCGCGATCCCGCCTCCGACAGATCCCCGACCACGCGCGGCGCCGCGAACGGGAAGAGCAGCGTCGGGGTCTGCGCGTCCTTGATGTGAATCGACTGTGGCCCAAGGCTTTCGGACTGTTCGGTGCCGACCCATTCGACCAGGGCGTCGATATCGGAGTAGGACGCCATGTTGGCCGCGACCACCCACAGGGCGGCGCCGTAGCGGGCGTGGTCGCGGTAGAGCGAACGGTAGAACGCCAGGCGCTCGCCATCGAGCTTCGACGTCGTTGCGATGACGGTGGCGCCGCCGTCGAGCAGCCGCGCGACAACCGACGCCGCGATCGAGCCCTTCGAAGCGCCAGTCACCACCGCGACTTCGCTGCTGTAGGGCCCCGGATTCGGGTTCTCGGCGCCGGCGGCGATGCGGCCGTACAGCGACGCGTGGACCTGGCGGCCCGCAGCCAACGCCTTGCCCTGCCACCAGGTGGCCTGGGTGGCGACGACGTGTCCGGCGCCCTCGAACCTTTCGGACAAGCGCAACCAGTCGGCGTCGATGTCGCCGTCGTCGGCCAGCCACAGCTTGACCAGGTCCTCGCGGGCGCTGGCCCAGCGGTCGTCGAACACGACCGCCTTCTTGGCGTCGAACACCGGAGCCACCAGGCGTGGCCAGTCGGCGCCCAGTTCGAGAGTGACCAGGTCGATGAGCTCGGCATCGGTGGCCGCCGGTGACACGCTGACCGGGTCGTCGTGGCCCAGCTGGCCGAGGATCAGTCGGGCCGCCGAGGCGAGCACGCCGTCGCGACCGGTGATCTGATCGGTGAATTCGCTCAGCGCGGCCGCGTCGATGGTCGCGCCCCCGCCGGCGCCTCCGGCGGACGGCAGCGCCACCGAAACCCCGCGGCGCGCGGCGACCGAAGCGACCGCGGCGTCGATGACCTTGTCGACCGATGCAGCGTCGGCCAGTGCGCCTTCGTGCAGGTGGCCCATCGCGCCGCCGCGAACGCTGGTGCCCTCGCGGGTGCCCAGCGCGACCTCGACCGTGACGTGCTTGGCCCAACCGTCACCGAGCTCCCAGGTCTTCTTGACCCGCTCGGCAATGGCCGCCGGCCGCTTCCCCGACGGACCGAGAACCGTGCGCAGCTGATCATTGATCGCATCGGAAAGCACTGGGCCGTAAGGCTTGTACGTGCGGGCCAGCTTGGTCACCTGCGACCGCAGCCCGGCCAGGTCCGCCTCCGCGGCACCGTCGATGGCGCCCAGGTTCAACTCCGAGCCCAGGTCCACCAGCAGCTGGTTGCGTCGCGACGACGCGCCGTCGGTGATGGACTCGATGGAGTCGAGTTCCTCGATCTGGTCGATGCGCATCTTGGCCGACAGCGCGATCAGGGCCAGGGTTGCGTCGGCGGCGTCGAACCCGATGTCGTCGGGCCGCGGAGCACCCGACGGAGCTGCGGCGGGAGCCGGGGCCGCCGGTGCGGCCTCCACGGCGGCGCCTTCCGGTGCGGCCTCGGCGACCGGTGCCTCGTCTTCGGGCTCGGGTTCGGGGTCGGTGTCCGTGGCGAACAGCACCGCGGCATCGCGCTCGGCGTTGAGCACTTCGACTGTGCTGTGGGCATATTCGGGCAGTTTGAGGGTGTTGGTGGCCAGCCCGGCGACAGTCGGCGCCGACTTCACGCCGATTTCGACGAAGCGCTCCACGCCCAGACCGCCGGCGGCCTCCTCGGTGAAGAGCAGGTCCTGGGTTTCGATCCAGCGCACCGGGCTGGCGAACTGCCACGCCAGCAGCTCGATCAGCACTTTGCGGGCCAGCTCGCGCGGCTTGTCGTTACGCCACGTGTCGTAGTCGGCGAGGATCTCGTCGAGCGGCTCGGCGGGCACGAGGTCCCGGATTTCCTGAACGAAGTCGCGGTCCAGCGTGAACGGCCGCGGCACCAGGTTGGGGATGTAGCGCCCGATGATGATGTCGGGGTCTTTGTCGCGCGGCATGACCCGCTCCAGCGAGCGACGGAATTCGGCCACCCCGATTCGCAACACCCGCGAGTGGAACGGCACGTCGATGCCGGGCACCAGGATGAACGACCGCCTTCCGCCGCTGAGCTCGCGGCGACGCTCGACTTCCTCTTCCAGCGCTTCCAGACCGCGCACCGTGCCGGCGATCGCGTACTGCGAACCGCGCAGGTTGAAGTTCACGATCTCCAGGAATTCACCGGTGCTCTCGGCGATTCCGGCGACGAACGCGGGCACCTCTTCGTCGGGCAGGTCGATCTGCGAGGGCCGGATCGCCGCCAAGCGGTAGTTGGAGCGGCCCAGCTCGTCGCGCGGCACGATGTCGTGCATCTTGGAGCCGCGGTGAAACACCATCTCCAGCAAGGCTTCCAGCTCGTAGATGCCCGTCACGCAGGCCAGGGCGGTGTATTCGCCGACGGAGTGCCCGCACGCGATGGCACCTTCGACGAAGGCGCCCTGCTCGCGCATCTCGGCGACCTGGGCCGCCGCCACCGTCGCCATCGCGACCTGAGTGAACTGCGTCAGGTAGAGCACGCCCTCGGGGTGGTTGTAGTGCACGCCGCTGGCGATGATGCTGGTCGGGTTGTCGCGGACCACGTGCAGCACCGAGAAGCCCAGCGTGTCCCGGGTGAACTTGTCGGCGGTGTCCCACACCTTGCGGGCCGCCTTGGACCGGGCCCGCACCTCCATGCCCATGCCCTTGTGCTGGATGCCCTGGCCGGGGAACGCGTATACGGTCTTGGGCGCGGCCAGCCGGGCGGTGGCCGACATCACCAGATCCGATCCGATGCGCGCGGCCACTTCCAAAACCTCTGCGCCCCGGTCGATTCCGACGCGGTCGACACGGAAGTCCACTTCGTCACCCGGACGCACCATGCCCAGGAACCGCGCGGTCCAGCCGATCAGCCGGGCCGGTGGGCGGGCTTGGCCGTCGGTGGCCGTCACCGCGTGCTGCGCGGCGGCCGAGAGCCACATGCCGTGCACGATGGGCGATTCCAGGCCGGCCAGCAGCGCGGCCGCCCGGTCGGTGTGAATCGGGTTGTGGTCGCCGGACACCACCGCGAACGGACGCATGTCGACGGGCGCGGTCAGGGTGACATCGCGGCGGCGACGGCGCGGAGTGTCGGTCGCGTTCTCGGAGACCGCGCCGCCGGCCCGCACCGGATCGGCCAGCTCGGCCGCACCGGTGCGACCGAGGATCGCGAAACGCTCGGCGAGGGTGGCAATCACGGCCCCGTCGGCGTCGGCGATGGTCACCGAGACCGGAACGACGCGGCCCATGTCCGTGTCGGTGGCCGACGAAGCCGTTGCGCTGACGGTCAATTGGGCCGGGACGCTCGGCAGGTCGCCGACGACGTGGCCGGCGTGGTCGAGATGCACCAGGCTCAGCAGCCCCTCGACCACCGGGACGCCGGCGTCGGTGGCCGCGGAGCCGATGGCCGCGAAAACCGCGGGCCAGCAGAGTCCCACGAGCGCGTCGGGCACGGTGGTGAGGCTGGGCGCCAGCGGCTCACCGAAGGTGGCCGTGACGCCGGTGTGGTCGGCGACGCGCTCGGGATCCCAGTCGACGCTCACGGTGGCCGTCCCGTCGGCGACCCGCGGCAAGAACTCCGGCCCGTCGACGCCGGCGGCGATCGCCAGCACCGCGCGCATGGCGGTGGCGGCGGCCTCGGTGGAGACCACCGGAATACCGCCGTCAAGCGTGTTGGAGTGCAACGTAAACGGAATATCCACCCATACGCCGGACACCGGCACGCTGAGCACGACCTGCTCGGTGCCGGCCCCGTCGTCGGATTTGACCTGCAGCCGCGCGCCGGTGGATGAGTGTGTGGCACGGAGGCTTTCGGGTCCGTCGTGCACCAGCCAGTCCGCCGGATCGGCGATGCGGTGAACCGGGTTCGTGGCGGTGCGACCGGCCCACAACACGTCGGCGGCGTCGAGCACGACGGCCAAGGGTCCGGTGACGTCGGGGCGGCCCAGCCGGCGTGAGCGGACGGGTTGCGGCTCGGCGCCGCTCTCCAGCACCTCGTCGATGGCGGCCTGCTCGAAGCGGTCGAGCAATTCACCCACGGGTTCGTCCATCCGCGTGATGCCGGCGACCGACGCGGTGCCCGGGATGATGCACACCTGGTCGGCTTCGTAGCGGGCGTCGTGCGCCTGCCACAGCGAGTCACTGCGCCACCAACGCCGGACGTCCTTGTCGATGACCGGCACGAAGTTGACCGGCTTGCCCAGCGTCTTGCACAGCGTGACGAAGAACGGCACGTCGGCCGGATGCAGTTGCACCTTTTCGGCGTCCGGGTAGTGCTCGAGCAGGGTAGCGATGGCCTCGTCGGGGTTCTCCAGCAGCGCCTGATCGCCGAACAGCGTCTCGATCGGGCCGAAATCCTTTGGGTGCAAACGAGCTTCGGCGCGCTGCAGCATCTGCTCGAAGCGGTCGCGCCAGGTGTCGGCCAGCCAGGGGCTGCCCGGCGAAGCGGTGTCGGCGGTCGAGTTGCCCTCGCCGATGGTCAGCTCGACGTAGCGTCGCAACCACTGCAGGTAGGTCATCTCCGCGACGTCGCCGAAGTACGGCTTGGCCGTGTTGGCCATCGCCGCGATGATCTCGTCGCGGCGCTCCGCGACGGCCTCGGCGTCGCCGGCGACCTCGTCGAGCAGCCGGCCGCACCGCGAGGCGGTGTTGTCGATCTCGTGGATGTCCGCGCCGAGCTGGCTGCGACTGGAAGCCATGCCGCCCTGGGCTTTTCCGGCGCTGATCCACTGGTCTGTGCCCTGCGTCTCGACCAGCATGCGCTTGACCGATGGCGACGTGGTGGACTCGAGCGTCGCCATCGCCGCGGTGCCGACCAGGATCCCGTCGATCGGCATCAGGGGGAAGCCGTAGGCCTGCGCCCAGCGTCCGGACAGGTATTCGGCCGCCCGCTCGGGAGTCCCGATACCGCCGCCCACGCAAACGGTGATGTTGGGGCGCGAACGCAGCTCGGAATACGTCGCCACCAGCAGGTCGTCGAGGTCTTCCCAGGAATGGTGGCCGCCCGCGCGCCCGCCCTCGACGTGCATGATCACCGGCTTGGTGGGCACCTCGGTGGCGATGCGGATGACCGAGCGGATCTGCTCGATGGTGCCCGGCTTGAACACGACGTGGCTGATGCCGACGTCGTTGAGTTCCTCGATCAGCTCGACGGCTTCCTCGAGATCCGGGATGCCGGCGCTGATCACCAGGCCGTCGATCGCCGCGCCGGACTGGCGGGCCTTCTGCACCAGACGCTTGCCGCCGACCTGGAGCTTCCACAGGTACGGGTCGAGGAACAGCGCGTTGAACTGGTAGGTGCGGCCGTCCTCGAGCAGCCCGGACATCTCCTCGATCCGGTCGGCGAAGATTTCCTCGGTGACCTGCCCGCCACCGGCCAGCTCGGCCCAGTGGCCCGCGTTGGCCGCGGCGGCGACGATCTTGGCGTCCACGGTGGTCGGGGTCATGCCTGCCAGCAGGATCGGCGACCGTCCGGTCAGCCGGGTGAACTTCGTCGACAGCTTGACCCGGCCGTCGGGAAGACGCACCACCGTCGGCGCGTAGCTCGACCACGCCCGGGCCACCTCGGGGGTGGCCCCGACGGTGAACAGGTTGCGCTGACCGCCGCGGGTCGCCGCCGGCACGATGCCGATGCCGAGACCCCGGATCACGGGCGCGGTCAGCCGGGTGAGGATGTCGCCGGGGCCCAGGTCGAGAATCCAGCGCGCACCGGCGTTGTGAACCTGCGTGACCTCGTCCACCCAGTCGACGCCGCGCACCAGGATGGCCTCGGTCAGCTCCCGCGCAAGCGCCACATCGATGCCGACCTTCTCGGCCCAGGTTCCGACGATGTCGATGCCGTCGGCCAGCCGCGGCGTGTGGAAGCCGACCTCAACCTGCACCGGATCGAAGACGGGAGCGAAGACGTCGCCGCCGCGGATCTTGTTCTTGCGGTCGGCCTCTTCTTTCTCAGAGATCTGCTGGCAGTAGAGCTCGAATCGGGACAACTGCTCCGGGGTCCCGGTGATCACGACCGAGCGCCGGCCGTTGCGGATCGACAGCACCGGCGGCAGCACGGTGCGAACATCTTGTGCGAACTCGTCGAGCAGGCGGCGGATGCGCTCGGGGTCGGCGTTGGTGACCGACACCATCGGCGGACGGTCGCCCAGCACGGAAATGCCGCGCCGGCGGGCCACCAGGGTGCCCGCCGCGCCGATGAGCTGGGCTATCGCGAGCAGCTCGACGTCACGCGCGCCAGCCGCCTTGAACGCCTCGACGGCCAGGACGCCTTGCGAATGCCCGGCGACGGCCACCGGGGGTGTCGCGGTCCAGTCCATGCCCTGTCGCGCCAGGGCACGCCCGGCCGCGATCTGGGTGAGCAGCACGCCGGGTATCGACACCGCGGCCGACGTCAGGTGCTTCTCGGACGGAATCGGATCTTCGGCCGCCAGCGCACGCACCCACTGCAGCGGCTCGAAACCGATCGGACGCACCACGACCAGTTCCTTCGCCACGGGCTCGAGCAGCAGCTCCACCTCACCGACCAGCGTCGCCAAGTCGGTTTCAATCCCGGCCGACGACACCAGTTCTTCCAGGGTCTCCAACCAGGCGCTGCCCTGGCCGCCGAAGGCGACGGCGTACGGCTCGCCAGCCGTCAGTCGGTCGACCAGAGCATGCGTGGCCTGGGGGCTGTTCCCGTCGCGGTCAGCGGACACCCGGTCGGGCTCGTGGATCGTCACCTTCTATTTCTCCCTGTATGCGTCTTTACGTCTCGGTTCGCTGGCCGGTTCTGCACCGGCGCGCGTGGCCTGTCGCTTCCAGGCGATTCCGCGTCGAATCGCAAGCCAAGAAATGGCTGACCGGTGTCTTGTCGGCGGGCCGCCCCCTTGAACCGAGATGGATCCGAGCGGCGCGACGGACTGCATCGGCTGTACTAAGAGTGTCATAAGAATCAAGCCCCTTTTCGCAAGCTGAGCAGTTACTGGTGAGTTCTACGCGCGGGTAACCGTGTCATGGGTAACACCCGGCGCAACCGCGGCCGCGAACGCCGCAATCAAACGTCCTGCATGCAGGTGGTTACGGTCGAGTAGCTATAACTGCGCTGGTTAACGCAGTATTGTTATCAAATCGTTATATTAAAATTTAGCACTCGCGGCGGGCATCCGACGGCGTGCGCGGCGGGCCACGGCGCGAGGCGGGGCGGGCGTGGCACCGAACGAACGGCGAACGAGTGTTTGCTGGATCGCATGGCGTCGGTGCCCGCTGGGGGCGATGGTCGCGCCGAGAAGCCTTTGGGGTGACGCGCGACGGCTAGGCCCACTGCCCGAATTGAGGCTTGAGGATTTCGTTGATGTCCACCCCTACCCCGCCGACGCTGCGCTTATCGATCTCCACCTGGTGCAAATTTGCGGCCGGATGGGTGAATCCCTTCGGCGAGCCCCAGTTGTGCTGCCAGAAATACGAGCCCAGGCCGTCGTGCAGGGCCCAGTCGATCGTCTTCGAGTTGGCGTAAACGCCCGTCCGCTGATGCCCGACCACCGACTCCCAGGACCGGAGGTAGGGGACGACCTGGTTCTTGTACTGGTCATAGGACGGATCGTCGTCGATCGACGCGTAGATCGGGGCGCTGGCGGGCCCGCCGGCCGCGGCATGCAACTGCATCCCGCGCTGCGCGTGCTGCTGCCCGGCGGCGGCACCGCCCAGCCAGTCGGCGGTGTTGCCCTTGCCGTACTGGTAGCACGACACGATCTTCAGCCCGTTGCTGTTGAGGTCGTGCGCTTCGGCGACTTGGATCGGCTTTCCGAGCATCCAGTTGCCGCCGGGACGCCGGTCGGACACGTACCTGATGGACCCGACGGCGCCGGCAGCCCTGATCTGACTCGCCGGGATCACACCGGCCGCGTAGTCCAGCAGGGTTCCGAGTGATGCCGACGCCGGGGCGGCGCGCAACGACGACGCCGCGACGCCCAGGCTGACTAACGCTGGGGTTGCGGCCGCGAATTTGAGCAGGTCACGTCGCGAAACCGATGACACAAGCCACAGGGTACGGCAGAAACACCACCAGACACATTGACCACACCAGTCACATCTGTATCACATTGCAGCAACGTCGGTGCCGGGGCTGGTCGAATCCGAGGCCGGCAGGACGATGACACTGACCGCCTCCAACCCGCGCCGCGCGGTCTGGATGGCGATTTCATCGATGAAGTGGGCGGCCGCCGGGTTTATCGAAGCCGCCCACGCGCGGAAGCCCTGCACAATCACCGGGTCGTGCTCCAGCAGCGGTCGCACGCCGCGCAGCGCGCCGGCCACGTCGTCGGGCAGCGGGTCGGCCACCTGCTGATCGATCCAGGCGTGCGCGAGTTCTTTTGCGGCCGTGAGATTTTCGCCCAACGCAACGACGTCGCCGGCGAGGTTGCGCAGTCGGTCGAACAGCACCCGGCGTCCCGGCGTCGCGGCGAGCCCTTCCAACAGGGTGCTGGCCGCGGGCGGCAGCACCATCTGACCGAACAGGGCCGGTACGGGCAATTGCCATTCGTCGAACAGGTCGGCATACATCGCGGCGACGGGCGCCGACAACGGTGCGCTGAGCCGCCCGATGACGCCGATGCTGTCCCGGTGCGTGGTGGCCAGCCGGCGGAGAATCTGTTCGTTGACGGCCGCGGCGCCAGGCCCGGTGGCTTCGTCGATGGCCGCGATCAGCTGATCAAGCCGATCCCGCTGCCGCACCAACAACGCGCGGTGCTCGTCGAGCAGGCCGGCCAGTGTGGTCTGCCCACCGTCGACCAGCCGCTGAATGTCGTTGATGCTGATGCCGAGGCTCCGCATCAGGTCGATGCGCAAGAGGTCTAGGACCTGCTCGACGTCGAAGACCCGGTAGCCGTTGGAGAGGTGCTCCGCGCGCAGCAGCCCGATCTTCTCGTAGTGGCGGATGCGACCCGAGGCGATACCCGTCAAGGCCGCGACGTCGCCGATCAGCAACTGCTCAGCCACCCCTTGACCTTACAACCGTCGCAAGGTCTGTACTGGGACGATGGATCGCGACCAGCTCATCGACCTGACCCGGCGGGCCCTGAAACTGGCCCGCGACAAGACCACCGACCTCGCGCCCGGCGAGCACACGGTCGACGCGACCGACTACACGTCGCTCGAGCGACACCACCGCGACCGGGCCCTGCTGCTGGCCACTCCGCAATTGGTCGGCTACGCCTCGGAGCTTCCCGCTCCCGGCGCGTACTGCACCAAGACGGTGATGGGGCGATCGGTCCTGCTGACCAGAACATCCGACGGCACGGTCAAGGCGTTCGACAATGTCTGCCTGCACCGCCAGTCGCAGGTGGTGGCGGGATGCGGCAGCGCGAAGCGGTTCACCTGCCCGTACCACGCCTGGACTTACGACAACAGCGGCAAGCTGGTCGGGCTGCCGGGCCGCGAGGGCTTCCCGGGGGTAACCGCCAAGTCCGACGGCCTGACGGAGCTTCCGGCTGGCGAATTCGCCGGATTCCTTTGGGTGGCACTGGATTCCGGCGCCACCCTGGACGTAGCCGGGCACCTGGGTCCGCTGGCGGACGAACTCGACTCGTGGGGCATCGGACGGTGGTCTCCGCTGGGCGAGAAGGTCCTCGACTGCCCGATCAACTGGAAGCTGGCGGTCGACACGTTCGCGGAGAACTACCATTTCGCCACCGTCCATCAGCAGACCTTCGCCAGGATCGCGCGCAGCAATTGCACGGTGTTCGACTCGTACGGGCCGCATCACCGGTTGATCTTCCCGCTCAACACGATTCTCGAACTGGAGAACCTTCCCGAAGAGCAGTGGGACCCCTTCCACAACATGGTCGTCATCTACGCGCTGTTCCCCAACATCGTGCTGTCGGTGACGATCGCCAACGGCGAGCTGTTCCGGATCTACCCCGGCGACCGACCGGGCCGGTCGATCACCGTGCACCAGAACTCGACACCGCTGGACCTGTCCGAGGAATCCGTGGCCGCCGGCGCGCAGGCCGTGTTCGAGTACGCGCACGCCACCGTGCGCGACGAGGACTACAAGCTGGTCGAGGGGCTGCAGGCCAACCTCGAGTCGGGCGCGCGCGATCGGCTTCGGTTCGGGCGCAACGAACCCGGACTGCAGCATCGCCACATCGCCTGGGCGGATGCGCTGGCCCGCTCAGCCACGCCGAAACTGTAATTTTGCAGGGAAAGTGCGAGTAGAGGCCTGCAAAATTACAGGCTCGGCGCACAGGTTAGTCGGATAGCACCGCGACGAGGTCTTCGAAAAGGGTTGTCAGCGTATCGTTTTGGCCGGGACGCGCGCCGGCCAGGAGTTCCAGCGCTTCGCTGCGCTTTCCCGCGGCTATCAACGGCACCAGCTGATCCACGATCGCCTGCGCCTCGGGGATCGGCGGTTCGGCGTTCGCGACGGTGGTGGCCAGCACCTCGACCAGCTCCCAATCCCGGTACAGCGCCAGCGAACGCTCGTTGAACGCGAAGCCGGTCACCGATTCGCCCCGCAGGGTCCCCCTGTAGCGGTATGGGCCTTCCATGTATTCGATCGGCAGGCCGTGCGCGGGCGCCGCGACCAAAGGTTCCCCGACGAGATCCAATTTTAGTGTGGCGCAGGTGATCCGGTGCCGATCGGGCAGGTATCGGGCCCGCGCAAGGGGGCGCACCAGGGGCCGCACCGTTTCCGGCCATCGCACGTAGCTGCTGACGGTGACCTCGACGTCCTCGGCGCACTCCGGCGGCATGGCCGGGTCGGGATAGCTCGTCGTCGCGCCGGTAAACGGTTGCAGCGCATTGCCGTTGGTGCGGTCGAACTGCCGCCAGATGCTCAGGTCCACACCGTTGTCGAGATTGATGGTGCGCCATTCGTGCGACCGGGCCCGCGGGTCTCCCCCGCTTCCGCCGCCGCCGGCGTATTTCGGAAACCACTGCCGGTCGACATGCCCGCCGCTGCCGGACACCTCCTCGACAACGTCGCCCCAGCGCAGGGTCCCGGTCATCGCCATTCCGGTCTGGAAGTAGGAGTACGTATCGCTTTGGCCGAAGCAGACGATCTTGCCGTTGTACGTCGACGCGCCCACCGGCGTCGGTGCACGCGTGGGGGTTACGGCCAAATCCAGTCGCATGGGCCGGCCGCGGTGGTCCTCGCCGACCAGGCTGACCCGGTAGGTGTAGGGCAGCAATTCGCCGTCGGCGTCGCGGCAGGCGGTCCACGACGCGGTGCCCGTGCTGCAGTGATAGCTGATGTCCAGATGGCCCACCGCCATCGCAAGCTTGCGCTGCGCTCCCGGTTCCATGTTGGCCGGTGGCATGTCGTAATCCGTATACGTGCCGTAGTCGCCGGAATCCAGATCGAACAGCGCCATCGTGTAGAAGTCCGCGACGATGGTCCCCCCGGGCCGGTTCTTGTTGAAGATGGTCAGGAAGGCGAACGAGCGGTCGCTGTCGGTGGCGTCGAGCTGCCCGGCGATGAACCAGGTGTCCGATTCCTGGTCGGGGTGTTCGCCTTCGGCGGCGGGAAACTCCAACTGGCTGTCGCCGGGCACCAACCGAAACGGATAATCGCGCCAGTCGTCGCTCACGGTGTGCGCTTCCTTGCCACGGCGCAATCCTGCTTTCTTCGCTATGTTAGCGTCAATAGCGAAGTTGCGGTCGCGGTCCCATCCCCGAGGAAGTGCCCCGATGACAGGAAAATCCGACCATCGTTCCTATGACGAACTGTTCATCGGAGGGCAGTGGCGCAAGCCCGCCAACCCGCAGCAGCTCGCCGTGATCTCGCCACACTCCGAGGAGCCGGTCGGCCATGTCCAGGTGGCCGGACCCGAGGACGTCGACGTCGCCGTCGCCGCGGCGCGGCACGCGTTCGACCACGGCCCGTGGCCACGGATGAGCCACGCGGACCGGATGGCCAAAGTCGAACAGCTCGCTGCGATCTACGCCGGCCACATGGACGAGATGGCCGACCTGATCACCGACGAGATGGGGTCGCCGCGCAGCTTCAGCCGGATGGGCCAGGGGGCGGCCGCGGCGACGCTGATCCACCTCGCGCTGGCCGCCGCACGCGACTTCCCATGGGTCGAACGCCGCCAGGGGGTGCTGGGCGAAGTGCACCTGCGCCGGGCCCCGGTCGGAGTGGTCGCGGCGATCGTGCCGTGGAACGTGCCGCAATTCCTGATCATGCCCAAGCTGATCCCGGCGCTGATCGCGGGTTGCGCGGTCATCGTCAAGCCGGCACCCGAAACGCCTTTGGACGCTTTGTGGTTGGCGGAGATGATCGAGCAGATCGACCTGCCCGAAGGCGTGGTGTCTGTACTCCCGGGCGGCACCGACGTCGGCGAGGCGCTGGTTCGCCATCCCGGTGTGGACAAGGTCGCGTTCACCGGGTCCAGCGCCGTCGGGCGCCGCATCGCCACCCTGTGCGGCGAGCAGCTGAAGCGCTACAGCCTGGAACTGGGCGGCAAGTCGGCGGCGATCATCCTCGACGACGCGGACATCGACAAGACGGTAGCGGGCCTGAAGACCGCCGGCCTGATGAACAACGGGCAGGCGTGCGTCGCCCAGACCCGCATCCTGGTCAGCGAGAAGCGCCACGACGAGGTTGTCGACGCGCTGGCCGGCATGATGTCGGGCCTGAACGTCGGCGACCCGGCCGAGGAGTCGACGGACATCGGACCGCTTGTGGCCCAACGGCAACAACGCCGCGTCCAGGACTACATCCGGGCCGGCCAAAGCGAGGGCGCCCGCGTCATCGTCGGCGGCGAGGACAGCCCGGCCGATCGCGGTTGGTACGTGCGGCCCACGCTGTTCGCCGACGCCACCAACGACATGCGCATCGCCCGGGAGGAGATCTTCGGCCCGGTGTTGACCGTGCTGCGCTACCGCGACGAGGACGACGCGATCCGCATCGCCAACGAGAGCGACTACGGCCTGGCCGGTTCCGTGTGGACGGCCGACATCGCGCATGGTCTCGAGGTCGCGGCCGGCGTTCGCACCGGCACTTACGGCATCAACATGTACACCCTCGACATCGGTGCGCCGTTCGGCGGCTTCAAGCAATCGGGCATCGGTCGCGAGTTCGGTCCCGAGGGCCTGCACGAGTACGTCGAGCTGCAGACGTTGGTCTGCAAGGGGCAGTTGCCACCGCTATAGCAGATTCCACGAAGGATCGCGGCCAAGCCGCGCGAGAAGCCTTGCCTGCGCGTCGCTTTCGTCGGGCACCGCGACCGGTGCGCCGAACATTCCGGGTGGGCCCAAAGCCTTGAGATCCGCGGGCAAGTCGGCGTAGAACAGCTCACACCATCCGGAGTCGAGGCGGTCGTCGGCACCCACGGCACGCGCGAGGTCCCAGGTGTGCACCAAGACGTCGCGGGAAAGGCTCGGTATCAGCTTGTACGCGACGAGCTCCGCGATCCTGCCGGAGCCGAAGGCCTTCGTCAGCGAGTCGTAGGTGAGTTGCCATCGCGCCTGCGGATCTTCGCGTGGGCGGGCGGGTTTCAGCCCGAGGGGACGAAGGACGAGCACGTCGTGAAAACCGATCACGTGCTCCAGCACTCCCCTGGCATCCCACTGCTCGCACGGGGAGCGGTGGTCCCATTTGCCATCGGCCGACCGCACCGCCTCGCCGAACCGCCGGCACACCGCCAGATGCAGTTCGGCCACGCCGTCAGCCATGGGGAAACTGCACCGTGAGCTCGACCGGACAGCACAGGGCGCCATGCTGATTGGTGACCTCGATCTTGATGTCCACCAGGCAGCGTGCGGGCTCCACCGAGGTGTCCCGGCGTTTGGCGACCGCTTGGCCGCGGCCGGTGATGGTGTCTCCGGCGTAGACCGGGCTGGCAAGTCGCAGTGAGCGGCGCACCACGCGACTGCTCGGGCCCGCCCAATCGGTTGCGACGCGGTCGGCGAATCCGGCGAGGTGCATGGTGTTGACGTAAATCGTTGGGTTGCCTTGATTTTGGGCATAGTTCGGATCGAAGTGGCCCGGGAAGTAATCCCACGTTGCTCCGGCGTTCTCGACGACCCGCTGGTAGCTGATGTGGTCGACCACCTCCGGCAGCTCCACGGGAACGCTGATGTCGTTCCAGTCCAGATCGGTCACGATGCGCCGCCCGGAGTGAACCGAAACAGGGTATTGCGACACGTGGCGACGACGGTCCCGTCCTGACGGCGATAGGTCTCCAGCGTTTCGACGAAATGACCGACGCCGAGTCGAGTCCGCTTTTCCGGTGACACCGACACCAGTTCCTCGACGACGGTCAGCAGATCGCCCTCGATAATCGGCTCCAAAAACTCGACGTCGTTGGCCGCGTTGATGAATGTGGTTCCGGGCAACGGCACCCTCAGCACCATCGACGCCGCCGGCGGTCTGCCGCCCGGTTCCCACGGCGGAGGTATCAGCCAGCCCATCAACAGGGCCGGCGGGGCCAGCAGGCCGCCCCACTTCCGCCGGGCGAACTCGGCATCCCAGTACGAACGATTGCCGTCGTGCACCATCGCGGCGAACAATTGGATGCGCGCGCCGCTGACGGGGGTTCTCGCGGTTCGCGGTTTGCCCGCCGCGCCGACCATGCGCAGCGCATCCTCGTAGGTGCCGAAAGTCAGCTGATAGCTGAGGTCGGAGTCCACGTATCGGTGCCGCTTACATCACCAGCGGGTGCCGGCTGGGCACCGAATCCCAAGAGAGCTCCCGGGATTCGAAATACCAGCCGCCGCGTTCGTAGATCAGGTGGTCCCGGAACATCCCGGTCGCGCGCAGCGTGGTGTCGCCGTAGTGGGCGGCGTACAGCACGGCTACACAGCGCTGAGTGGCGTGGACCCCGTCGATGCGGATCTCGTGATCGACGCTCACCAGGCGCTGGCTGTCGCCGCCGTCGAAGGCCGCGAGCAGATCGGTGAACACCTCGCCATCGCGGATGTAGCGGCCACCGGAATGACGGAACGTCGCGACCCAGCGCTCCCGGTCGCCGTCGGAGTAGGCCCGGTTGTGCCGGGCGGTCAGGTCGAGGATGGCTGCCCGGGCAATCGCGGCGTGGAGGAACTGCTCTTGCTGATACGTCAGGGTCATTTTGGCTCTCCAGCCTCTCCGGGAAATCGCGGGGCAAATTGCATGTATGTAACGCTAACTTAATTCAACGGGCAACGATATAACCGTGCCTTTCACGATCCCAGGCGTCGGGATTCAATCCCCGAGTTCGCAAAAGGTCTTTACGTATTCGTCCGATGACGTTCTTTGGAAGTTCATCCATCGTCTCGACAAACCTCGGCACGCAGAAGTACGGCATGCGGGCGGCGCAGAAGTCCAGCAACTCCGTGTAATCCAGTGTCGCGCCGGGGCGCAGCGTCACGATCAGCAGGATGTCGTCCTCGCCCAACTCGCTGGGCACCGCGATCGCGGCGGCTTCGGCCACCGCGGGATGACGCATGACAATGGCTTCCACTTCAACCGAGGAGATATTCTCGCCGCGCCGGCGCAGCGAATCCTTGATGCGGTCCACATAGGTCAGGTTGTCGTCGGCGTCGAGCCGGCCGAGGTCACCGGTTCGGAACCACTCCTGGTGGGGTTCAACCTTCAGGCCCTCGGTCACATAGCCCTCGCTCATCACGTGCGGGTACTTGGGCCGGCAGGTGATCTCCCCGACGGCACCGGCGGGCACCGGGCTGCCGTCCTCGTCGACGATGCGCACCTCGAAGTTGGGGTTGGGCCGGCCCGACGTCCCGGGAACCCCCTCGTCGGCCACGCTCTTGACGGCGATCGGGAAGGCTTCGGTCATCCCGTACATCGTGACGATGCGGCAGCCGTAACGCTTTTCGATGGCACGGTAGGCGTTTGCGTCGATCGGTGCGGCCGAGATGAACCGCAACGGCAGCTGGGCGTCGCGCGAGTCGGCCGGGAGATTCTGCAGCATCGAGACCATCGCGCCGGCGCCGGCGAAGCCGATGGCGCCGCGGGCGCGGATGTCGTCCCACACCTCGCCGGGATGGAAAGCCTGCGCCAGCACGGTCGTGCCGCCGACCAGCATCGGGGCCAGCACGCTGGGCGCGGCGCTGAGGTGGAACAACGGCATCGCGGTCCACAGCACCTCCCCGGCGCCAAATTCCCAGGCCGCGGCTGCGGTTGCCGCCACCGAGAACAGGTAATGCCACGTGGTGGCAACAGCTTTCGACGGCCCGGTGGTACCCGAGGTGTAAAACAGCGATCCCAGCTCGGCGGCGCTTGTGGTCACGTCGGGCCCACCACCACCGCCGCCCGCCGGCGCGGCCCTCAGCGCATTGGTGAGTGAATCGTCTTGCACCACAACGTGAGTCACCGTGTCCAACCCGTCGGCAACCTCGTCGACACGCGGGCGTCGCTCGGGGTCGGTGAGAATCACCTTCGCCTGAGCCAACCGCAGGGTGTGCAGCAGGAAGTCGCCCTTGTTCGCGGCGTTGACCGCGGCGCTGACCGCGCCGATGCGCGCCGCACCCAGCCAGAAGTAGACCCACTCGGGGCAGGTGGCGGTGAACAGCGCCACGCATTCCCCTGGGCCAAGGCCCATTTCGGTCAGCACATGAGCGGCAGCGCAGGATCGTTGGCGCATCTGCTCGAAGGTCACGTCGACGCCGGCGATCGACATCATCACCCGGTCGGGGTACTGCTCGGCCCGGCGATCCAGCACGGCCGGCACGGTGAAACGATCGACGCCGAAATCGGAAGGCTCGAGCAAGTCTCAGGCCTTGGCAGCCGCCGGGTCGGGCTCACCCGCGGCGGTGTACCCGAAGTCGTTCGGCGAGGGTTGCGCGCCCGGGTAGAAGCGGTGCGCCCAGCGGCGCAGGGCGGCGTAGTCGTGTGCCTCCTCGGGCGCCAGGTTCGGCTTTTCCAGATACTTCATGTTTTCCCAGGTGAAGAAGTCCTGCTTGATGACTTCTTGCTGCAGGGCCAGGAATTTGGCGGCACGGCCGGTGGGCACGTCGCCGGTGTCGCCCGGCTCGCGAACGGACGCCTGCGTGTAGAAGTAGTCGGTGTAGTCCTCGTCGACCGGCGTCTGCCCGGTGACCTGGATGGTGCCGACCAAGTCGCTGGGAAACCGTACGATGCCCAGTCCCAGCGAGTAGTTGTCGTAGATGATCTTTGCATCCACCGGCCCGTTCGGGGTCAACCAGGTCGACGCCCGTCCGCCGCCGAAATGCGCGTTGACGGTGGCGTGCAGGTGATAGCCCGATACCTCGAATGAGGCCGTCGTCGCGGGATTGGCGGCCTTGTGCACGTATTGCACGTGGTACGGGTCGGCCGCGTTCTCGATGATCATCTGCGGGTGCACTTTGACGCGATTGAGCATCTGGGTGTGCGGGTGCAGTGGGTAGTACTCGTTGGTTTCGAGTTCGGGCAGCACCGGCGGCTGCCAGTACGGCGCCCGGCCATGACGTTCGTGCCACACGACGATGAAGCCGTACCACTCCTGACTCGGGTAGGTGCGGATGCGGACGTTGTTCTTGCAGCCGATCTTGCTGTACGGGATCAGCGCGTTGGTGCCGTCGCCGCGCCAGCGCCAGCCATGCCAGGGGCAGACGATGTTCTCGCCCTCGACGGTGCCGCCGACGCCCAGGTTGGCGCCGAGATGCTGGCAATAGGCGTCCATCACATGGACCTCGCCGGACTCGGTGCGGAACAGCACCAGCTCCTCGCCGAAGTAGTGCAGCCGCTTGACTTGGCCGGCCTGCAGATCGGAGGCGAAGGCGACGATGAACCAGCCCGTCGGGAACCGGTAGGTCGACAGCGCGATGCCACCCTGTCCGAACTCCCGTTCCGACGGATCGGACTCGGTTGGGTCTGAAATCGTATGCGTCACGAGTACTCCGTATCCCGCCTGGCCAGCAGGAGCCGAGCGCTACTGGGCCGACCGCGGTTCGACGTCTGGATCTATTTTTACTATCTTAAGCATTGAACGTCAACGCGGCGCGAGGCAGGTCCGGACAGAGCGAGGTTGCAAATGACGGCTGCGGCGGTGGATCTATCCGATCTCGCCTTGTGGCGCAACGGCTTTCCGGACGAGCTGTTTACCGAGCTGCGGCGCACCAGGCCGCTTTTCCGCCACGAGCTGACGCCGGGCGTCGTCAAGACGGTTCAGCGCGATTTCTGGGTGGCCACCAAGCATCGCCACACGGTTCGCCTGCACCGGGACACCGATTCGTTCACCGCGGTCGACGGCCCGCTGATCCAGCCGGTCGGCATGTTTTCGTCGTATCCGACGATCATCAACATGGACCCGCCGGGGCTGAACAAGCGCCGCAAGCTGATCTCGCACGCGTTCAACCCGCGCGCGATCGCCAAACTCGAGGACGGCATCCGGGCGCGTGCGGCGCGGATGATCGACCACCTGCTCGCAGAGGGGGGCGGGGACTGGATCTCCGACGTCGCCGATGCGCTGCCGATGACGGTCATCGGCGACATCATCGGCATACCGGAAGAAGACCGGCCGCGGATCTTCGATTCACTGGACCGCATCCTGAAGGCCAACTCGGCAGGGGCGCGACAGAGCCGGCAGGACTATACGGATCTCTACGCCACCATCTTCGGGTACGCGATGGAGCTCACCGCGGAAAAGCGGCGCAATCCCGCCGACGACATCTGGAGCACGCTGGCTTCCGCGGTGATCACCGGCGACGACGGCGAAGAGTTCAGCTTGCCCGCCAACGAACTCGAGTTCTTCTTCTTCGTGTTGACCTTCGCCGGCAGCGACACCACCAAGAACGCTCTGGCCATCGGGCTGCAGGCGTTCGTCGCCAACCCGGAACAGGCGCAGCGGTATCGCGAGCACGAGCAACTGCGGCCCACCGCCGTCGAGGAGGTGCTGCGCTGGGCGTCGCCGGTGGCGTACTGGACGCGCACCGCCAAGGTCGACGTGGAGATGGACGGTCAGCACATCCCGCGGGGCGACCGGGTGGTATCGATGCTGCGTTCGGCCAACCGCGACGAGGAGGTCTTCGCCTCGCCGTTCACCTTCGACATCGGCCGTCAGCCCAACCCGCACGTGGCTTTCGGCGGCGGCGGGGCGCACCACTGCCTCGGCGCGATGCTGGCGCGCGCGGAACTTCGCGCGGTGTTCGACGAACTGCTGCTGCGCTGCGACGACATCGAAATCGGCCCGGCCACAGTAACTTATCCGAATCTGATCACCAACATGTCGATCTATGACGAGATGGCGGTCTCGCTGACCGAGCGCTAGATCAGTCGAGCAGCCGCAGCGCGGCCTTCGGGCATTGATCGACGGCGGCGCGGACGTCGATCTCCCGCTCGGGCGGCACCGGGCCGTCCGCGATCTGCACGACGTCGGCGTCGCCCAGTTCGAATATGTCGGCCGCGATGGATTCGCAGAAGCCGTTGGCTTCACACAGGTTCTCGTCAACGGTGACGCGCATCAGATGTCCCCTTACTCCTAGAGGCCTTTGGGACGGGTCCCGATCACCCCATCGGTGGCAAGTTTCTTTAGTTCGTCGTCGGTCAGCCCGCACCGATCGCGCAGTATCTCCCCATTGTGCTCGCCCAGCCGCGGCGGCGGACGCAGCAGCCACCTTTCCTGACCGGCCAGCGCGGCGAACGGTGGGCACGGATAGAGACCGGCCCCCGTGCTCGGATGGTCCAGCGCCTCGAAGAATCCCCGATGACGGAGTTGGAGGTTGTCGGTCACCAGCGACGGCGACACCACGGGCGCGGCCGGAATTCCCGCGCCGGCCAGTCGTTCCACCGCCGAGTCCAGGGGCTGGGCGGCGAACCACTCCGCCAGCCGGCGATCGATGTCGTCGGCTCGCTCGCGCCTGCCGGCGACGGTGCACAGGCCCGCGTCACACCACGCGGGCCGATCCATCAGCTCGACCAGGGCGCGCCACTGCCGGTCGTCTTGCACGGTGACCGCGATCCAATCGTCCGGGCCGGCGCAGCGGTAGAGGTTCTGGATCACATCGCAGTGCCCGCGGTTGCCCCGGCGGCTCAGCGTCACCCCGAAGACCTCGGATTCGATCGCCTGTACCGCGGTGGCGTTCAACGCGGCTTCCAGCATCGGCAGCTCCACGAGCTGTCCCGTCCCGGTCCGCTCGGCGAAGTTCAGCGCGGCCAGCACGGCGAAGGCGGCATGCACGCCGGCCAGCGGGTCGCACGCTCCCCGAGGCGCCACCGGCGCAGCATCGGGCAGCCCGGTCACCCAGGCCAAGCCGGCAATCTGTTCCATGGTCGGGGCGAATCCGACCCGGTCGCGCCACGGACCGGACAGCCCGAACGCGGGCATCCGGGCGACGACGAGTTTGGGGTTGACCTGCAACAGCACCTCGGCGGTCAGCCCAAAGTGGTCCATCACGCGTGGCGAGAAGTTCTCGATCACGACATCGGCGCCGGCCGCCAGCTTCTTGAAGACGCGGCGACCCTCATCTGAACCCAAATCCAGTGTGACGGAACGCTTGTTGGTGTTCATCGCGTGGAACACCCACCCGTACTCCCACCAGTCATCCACGTCTTTGCGCATCCCGCCCGAGTAACGAATGCCGTCGGGCCGCTGTATCGACTCCACTTTGACGACGTCGGCGCCAAAGGCGGCCAGCAAATGGGTTGCGGCCGGCCCGGCCCAGAACGCGGTCAGGTCGACGATGCGAACGCCTTCGAGTGGCCGCGTCCTGGGCGCAGGCTCGGGATCGAATTCGCTTTTCCGCCAAGGTGACTCGTCGTTGTCCGCGCCGACGGCAGCGGTGGCGGCCGGTGGGGCGGGGGCGCACGCGGCCATCAGCCACGGCGCGCGGGGCTGATGGAAGCCCGCGGGGTTGCGGACGAACACCCCACGCTGCGTCACGTACTCCATGTCGCGGATGGTGGAGCCGTTGCCCAGCTCCGCGATCGGCAGCCGGAACAATTGCCCGAGTTCGACGATCTCCGCGACGGTCCGTTCGGCCAGCCACGGGTGAATCTGCTCGCGGATCAGGTCGCGGTACTCCCACCGGCCGATCTGAAAACGCAGCTGCTCGATCTCCTCGAGCCGGGGGCATTCGACCATCGCCAGGAAGTCGAGCCACTGCTGGCCGGTGACCATGGTGATCCCGACGTAGCCGTCCTTGGCCGGTTCGATCGACGGGACCTCGGTGGTGCGGCTGATGGGAGGGACCCGCAGCAGCTGCGAGTGCAGCCACTCGCTGCTTTGCATCAGGGTCATCGCTTCGAGCATAGACAGGTCGAGATGCTCGCCGGGCCCGCCGCACTCGACGCGGCGGCGCACCGCCAGCGCACCGAACGCGGCGAACACACCACCCATGTACTCGCCGAGGTCGCCGCCGATGGTGATCGGGGGCCCGGCGGGATCGCCGCGGAAGCCGGGCGAGCCGGCCCACGCTTGCAAGGTGAACTCGGTGGCGGCGCGGTCGGCGTACGGTCCGGTCCAGCCGAAGTCGGAGATGGTGACGATGACCGCCCGCGGCGAGTCGGCCAGGAGCGCATCCGGATCGATCCCCAGCGCCGCGGCCCGCGCCCGGCCGGCGGTGACGATCACGACATCGGCGGCGGCCAGTTCGGCGCGATAGCGCGCCAAATCTTCAGCATCCTCGGCGATGGTCATGCTGCGTTTGCCCGCGTTGAGGTAGCTGAACAACGGCGACGTGGAGCCCTCTGGCACCCGCGAACAGGTCGCGGAATACCGGCGCAACGAATCCCCTTGCGGTGGTTCGAATTTCCGTACCTGCGCCCCGGCGTCGACCAACAACTTGCCGCAGTAGCTGCCGGCTATCCGGTCACTGATCTCGACGACACGCAGGTCGTGCAGCGGTGTCGGCCGGGCGTCGGATCCGCGACTCACCCAGCTATTTATACCATTACTGCTAAGATAGCTAAGCCAGCCAGTTGCTTGTATCGAGGATCGGATGACCGCCTTGGGAATTGGGACCGACGCAAGGCGCCGGTTGTCGGCGCCGCGGATCGCCGAAATCGTAGCCGACGAGTTGCGCCGTCAGATCATCGACGGCGAGCTCGCCGACGGCGATCTGCTGCCCCGCCAGGAGGTGCTCGTCGAACAGTTCAACGTCAGCCTGGTCTCCCTGCGCGAGGCCCTGCGCATCCTCGAGACCGAGGGACTCGTCTCGGTCCGGCGGGGCAACCGGGGCGGCGCCGTCGTGCACGCACCGGCGAAGACCAGCGCGGCCTACATGCTCGGCCTGCTCCTG
>NZ_MBET01000066.1:0-246286 GCF_001954215.1 Mycobacterium sp. IS-2888 | reverse complement strand
GGGTGCCAGGCGCGTTACTTGGCCGGCAACTTGTATGCGGGTGTTTTGTAGACGGACGCGGCGCCTGCCAACGCGGGGTCCGCGCCCCCCGTCACCACCGACGCCGCCTCTGCCGCGCCCGAGGCGAGGGATCCGCTGCCTGCGTACAAGGAGCCTGCCGCGCCCGCGCACACGGATCCGCTGCCTGCGTACAAGGAGCCTGCCGCGCCCGTCTACAAAACACCCGCATACAAGTTGCCGGCCAAGTAACGCGCCTGGCACCCAACAACAATCGAAGAAAGGTATATACCAATGGATTTCGGTGCGTTACCTCCGGAAGTCAACTCTGCGCTGATGTACGCGGGCCCGGGATCGGGGCCGATGCTGGCCGCCGCCGCGGCCTGGGAGGGTCTGGCCGCCGAGCTGCGCATGGCCGCTACGGGCTACGGGTCGACGGTCTTGGAACTGGCCGACGCGGGGTGGCAGGGTCCGTCTGCGGCATCGATGGCCGCCGCCGCCGCGCCCTACCTGGCCTGGATGCAGAGCACCGCGGCGCAGGCCGAGCAGGCGGGGATGCAAGCGGCCGCGGCCGCGGCCGCGCACGAGGCGGCTTTTGCGGCCACCGTGCCCCCGCCGATGATCGCCGCCAACCGGGCCCTGCTGATGACCCTGATCGCGACCAATTTCCTGGGCATCAATACCGCCGCGATCGCGGCAACCGAGGCGCACTACGGCGAGATGTGGGCCCAGGACGCGGCCGCGATGTACGCCTATGCGGGTGCCTCGGCGGCGGCGGCGATGCTCACACCGATGGCGCCGGCCCCGGCCACGACCAATCCGGCCGGGGCGGCCGCCGGCGCCGTCCAGGGGATGACCACCCAAGCGGCCAACAACGCCTTGACGTCGGCGTCGACGCTGGCCGGCCCCTTCGAATCCGGCGTCGGCAGTTTCGGCGACGTGCTCGGCGGGCTCCTCGGGCAGGGCACCGGCACGGGTACCTCGGGGCTGAGCGGGATGGAACAGCCCGCGGCTCTGGGTCTCGGCATGGCGGCGCGGGAACCATTGGTCGGCCCTCGGCCAGTGATGCCCGCCATGGAACGGTTGTCTCCCGCGCTGGCTCCCAGCCGCGTTCCGGAGATGCCGGCACGGTTGATGCCGTCGGCCGCCCTGGGCCAGGCCACTTCGGTCGGCGGCCTGTCGGTCCCACCGGGATGGACCCCTGCGGGACAGGCGGTCTCGGCCGCGGCCGCACCGGATGTCGCGCCGACGGCCGGCGCCCCGGCGGGAGCGCCGATGATGGCCCGCGGCATCCCCGCGAGCACCGTCGGAGGCATGGAGATTCGCGGATCCGGCGCCGTCGAGCCGCCGCGCGTAGTCGTCCTACCGCGCACCAGTCTCGTCGGTTAACAGAAAGGGGGACAAGCGCTTTCGTCTTATCACCGACCGCTCACCACACACGACAACTCATTTAAGGAGACCATCAATGACCACACGATTCATGACCAATCCGCAACTGATGCGGGACATGGCGGGCCGCTTCGAGGTGCACGCGCAAACCGTGGAGGACGAGGCCCGCAAGATGTGGGCGTCGTCGCAAAACATCTCCGGCGCGGGCTGGAGTGGGACCGCGCAGGCGACCTCGCTGGACACCATGGGCCAGATGAATCAGGCGTTCCGAAACATCGTGAACATGCTGCACGGAGTCAGCGACGGACTGGTTCGCGATGCCGGCAACTACGAGCAGCAAGAGCAGGCCTCCCAGCAGATCCTGGGCAGCTAACCACCGAACGAAGAACAGGAGACTTTAACGATGACGATCAACTATCAATTCGGCGACGTCGACGCCCACGGCGCCCTCATCCGCGCGCAGGCGGCATCGCTGGAAGCGGAGCACCAGGCCATCGTTCGCGATGTGCTTGCCGCCGGCGACTTTTGGGGCGGTGCCGGCTCGATGGCCTGCCAGCAGTTCATCACCGACTTGGGCCGCAATTTCCAGGTGATCTACGAGCAGGCCAACGCCCACGGGCAAAAGGTCCAGTCCGCGGGCAGCAACATGGCCAACACCGACAGCGCGGTGGGATCCAGCTGGGCCTAGGGAGTCACGAGAATCTTGCAGTGCCGCTCGGGGTCGGCGAGGTCATCAAAGGCCGCGCCGACCCCGTCCAGGCCTACCTCGCCGGTGATCAGCGGCGTGACGTCGATGTCGCCCTCGGCGAGCGCGCGCAGCGAATCGGCGAATTCATCCGGGCTGTAGGCGAGGACGAACTGGACGTTGATCTCCTTTGCGATCGCGAAGAAAGGATGCACGGTGTCGGGTTCCATGCACACCCCGGCGACCACCAACCGGGTGCCCGGACGCGCCCGCAACAGCACGTCGTCGATGATTCCCGGCACCCCGACCGCCTCGAACACCACCGCGGGTTTGACGCTGTCGAAGGGCGAGCCCTGGGCCGCGTCCAGCGTCCGATGCGCGCCCATCGCGGTGGCCAGCTCCCGGCGTTTCGGTGAAAAATCCGATGCCACAATGGTTTCCACGCCACGGGCGCGAAGCGACGCGATGATCGCGATGCCGATCGGGCCGCAACCGAGCACCAGGGTGGTCTCCCCCGGCGCGATGTTCGACTTGTTGACCGCGTGCAGGCCCACCGCCATGGGTTCGGTCAGCGCGGCGTGCTTGAAATCGAGGCCGTTGGGGATGGGCATCAGCAGCGGCGCCGACAGCAGCATCCGTTCGGCGTAGCCGCCGACCGTCGTGTTGCTGTAGACGATGGGCTCGACGCCCTTGCTGGACAGCAACACGGGTAGCGAGGTGACCAGCGTTCCCGGGGGATGCGATTCCGTGTCCGGTCCGGCTTCGAGTACCTCGGCGCTGAACTCGTGGCCCATGAAGATATCGCGACTCAGGTCCAGGCTCATGCCGCCCGCGGCATCGCCGCCCATCCGGTCGGTCAGCGCCGTCACCTCGGAGCCGTGGGCCGCGAAATGTAGGTCAGAGCCGCAGATTCCGCACGATCGGACCGCGACCAGCACCTGGCCGGATTCGGGAACCGGGTCGGGGACGTCGTCGCGGTAGACCATCCGGCCGTCCCGCAGTACCGAGGCGCGCATCAGCTCTTCTCGCTTTCCAACTTGTGTTCGTCGACATGCTCGGTAATCGCCTTCACCACGGCCTCACCGGCGCGGCCGATCAACTGGTCGCGGCGGCCCTTCGCCCAGTCGTGCGACGACCGCGAGGCCTGCAGCTGTCCCTTGAAATAGGGAATCACCTTGCGGGCCATCAGGTCATAACAGTGGTACGTCGCTTCTGGCGAGGCCCAGTCATGTCCGAGCATGAGCAGGGTCCCGAAGCCACCCGAGCGTTCGAGCAGATCTTCGATGTGCGCGATCGCGTCGTCGGGGGTGCCGATGCAGCAATTGCCTTTGGCCGCATAGTCTTCGACGAATTCATGAGGTGTCTGCGCGCCGTCGACGGTGTTGGCCAGGGGAACGAACCCGGCGGCGCCGAAATAGTTGGCGAAGTCCTGCAGCCCGTAGGTGCAGTCGTCGATCGCCTGGTCGCGGCTGTCGGCGATGTGCATGATGCTCAGCACTCGCCAATCGGCTCGATCGGGCTCGTCGCGGCCGACTTTGCCGGCCTGTTCACGGACCACGTCCCAGGTGTTTTCCAGGGCGGCGTAGCCGCCGGGCACCGACATCGACAGCGACAGCAGCGACGTGCCCAGGGCGCCCGCCAGTCGCGGCCCGGACGGCGAAATCATTGCGGCCGTGGCGATTTCCGGATAGGGCCAGGTGTAGGGGCGGACATGAAGCTGGGCGTCGCGCAGCGTGAACCAGTCGGAGTGGCGGTCGATTCGCTCGTCGGGCGCGGCGCGAAACAGGGCGAGTATCGCCTCGAGGGACTCCTGCATCATCCGGCGTTGCTCGATCGGGTCGATCCCCATCATGTAGGCGTCCGACGGCAGCGCGCCAGGGCCCGTGCCGAACATGACTCGGCCGCGGGTCAGGTGGTCCAGCAGCACCCAGCGATCGGCCACCATGAGCGGATGGTGGTACGGCAGCGAGACCACACCGGTTCCCAGCCGGATGTGCCTCGTCCGCTCCGCAGCGGCCGCGATGAACACCTCCGGGCACGCGATCAGCTCGTAACCGCCGGAGTGGTGTTCGCCGAACCACGCTTCGTCGAAGCCCAAACGGTCGAGCGCGACGACACGCTCCATGTCGTATTCCAATGCCACCGTTGGGGATTGGCCGATCGGATGAAACGGTGTGATAAAGACGCCGAAGCGCAGGGGGGCGTTCATCGCAGCTCCAATCCGTTGAGAAAGTCCAGCAGTGCCGCATTGACCTCGTCGGGTCGCTCTTGTTGCAGCCAGTGTCCCGCGCCCTCGAGCATCACCTGACGGTACGGCCCGGAAACCACCTGCGAAGCGCGGTCGGCGCGGGTGAAGGACAGCACCGGATCGGCCGACCCACCGATGAACAGACACGGCACCGAGATTTTCGCGCCGTCGAGTTCGGGGGTGGTCTCCCAGTTGCGGTCGAAGTTGCGATACCAGTTCAGCCCGCCGGTGAATCCGGTGCGGGAGAACTCATCGACGTAGTGGTCGAGCTCGTCTTGGCTTATCCAGTCCGGCAGCCCGTCGGGCTCGGGCAGGCGATCGAGGAAGCCTTGCGGACCGGGGGTAGCCATCCGCACCAGGGCGTCCTGGCCGCCGTCTGCCCGCAGGCCGCCCATCATGCGTCGAATCACCCTGCCGGGGTCGGCGTTGAGTTCGGCGTCGGCGACGCCCGGTTCCTGGAAATACAGGATGTAGAAGAAGTTTTCGCCGAATAGCTTGCGCCACGCTTTGGTCGGCGCCACGTGCGAGCGGGGCAGCGGCGGGACGCTCAATCCCACTACCGCCGACACCCGGTCGGGGTGCAGCAGCGGCGCATGCCACGCCACGGGGGCGCCCCAGTCGTGACCGACCCAGACGGCGCGCTCGGCGCCGACGTCATCGAGCAGCCCGACGATGTCGGCGGTCAACTCGCGAATGTTGTAGGCCGCGATCGCATCCGGGGCCGACGACCCGCCGTAACCGCGCTGATCGGGCGCCAGCACGTGGTAGCCCGCCTCGGCGAGGGCCGGAATCTGGTGTCGCCACGAGTAGGCCAGCTCGGGAAAGCCGTGCGCCAGGACCACCGTGGGCGCGCCGCGGTCGCCGGCTTCGACCACCCGCAACTGCACACCATTGGTGTCTACTAACCGTTCGGTTGATAAGGGCATCGTCTCACCAAATCACAACGCCGGTGGGCTGAGAAGGCCTGACATCGTGGTAGATATCGCGACAAGACATCCCAACGAAAGGTGACTTTCGCATGAAGCGGCTGGACCACGTCGTCTTGTGGTCGAAGGATGCGCGCGCATCGATGGACTTCTACACCCGGGTGGTTGGGCTGGCGCCCGTGCGGTTCGCCGAGTTCGAGGCGGGTGACGCGCCGTTCCCGAGCGTGCGGGTCAGCGAGGACTCGATCATCGACCTGTCGCCGATCGACAGCGCTGGCGCCACCGAAGCCCTCACGAAGGTCGAGGGCAGCGCGGGCCATCCGATCAATCACGTCTGCCTGGCGCTGTCGAAGGCCGAATACGACGCGCTCGACCGCCGTTTGCAGGCCGAGGGCGTGGACACTAGCGCCCGGCTGAACCGCACCTACGGGGCCCGAGGTTGGGCGCCGCACGGCTACTACTTCCGCGACCCCGACGGCAATGTCATCGAGGCCCGCTATTACGAGTAGGCGCTCCGCCGAACGTGCGGCCAGCCGCACACTGGGCAACGAGCGTGCGGCCAGCCGCACGCTGGGCCCCCATCGGCTGCCCATCGGGAACAGCCAGTCGTTGTCTGAGCGGGATGGTGGCGACCCGTCCCCCGCAAGCGGGCGGTACCCCCAGCGCCCCGGCTCCACCGGCGCTGGCGATCGCCACAGGCGGTAGCCTGGACTTTTCCAGCTGCGTGTGGATAGGGAAGGACTTGGCCGCAACGGCCGATGATTGATGAACCGGAAAAACGTGATTCGCACCGTGACGGCGATCGCCGTCGTGGTGCTGCTCGGCTGGTCGTTCTTCTATTTCAGCGACGACACCCGCGGGTACAAGCCCGTCGACACCTCGGTGGCGATGGCACAGATCAACGGCGACAACGTCAAGAGCGCGCAAATCGATGACCGTGAGCAGCAATTGCGGTTGACCCTGAAGAAGGGCACCAACGACACCGAGAATTCGGACAAGGTCATTACCAAGTACCCCAGCGGGTACGCCGTCGACCTGTTCAACGCGCTGAACGCCAAGAACGCGAAGGTCGCCACCGTCGTCAACGAAGGCAGCATCCTGGGCGAGCTGCTCGTCTACGTGCTGCCGCTGCTGTTGCTGGTGGGCCTGTTCGTGATGTTCTCGCGCATGCAGGGCGGCGCCCGGATGGGCTTCGGTTTCGGCAAATCGCGCGCCAAGCAGCTCTCGAAAGACATGCCCAAAACCACCTTCGCTGACGTCGCCGGCGTCGACGAGGCGGTCGAGGAGCTCTACGAGATCAAGGACTTCCTGCAGAACCCCAGCAGGTATCAGGCGCTGGGCGCCAAGATCCCCAAGGGCGTGCTGCTGTACGGGCCGCCGGGAACCGGCAAGACGCTGCTGGCCCGCGCCGTCGCCGGTGAGGCCGGGGTGCCGTTCTTCACCATCTCCGGCTCAGACTTCGTCGAGATGTTCGTCGGTGTCGGCGCTTCGCGGGTGCGCGACCTCTTCGAGCAGGCCAAGCAGAACAGCCCGTGCATCATCTTCGTCGACGAGATCGACGCGGTGGGCCGCCAGCGTGGTGCCGGTCTCGGCGGCGGCCACGACGAGCGCGAGCAGACACTGAACCAGTTGCTGGTCGAGATGGACGGTTTCGGCGACCGCGCCGGCGTCATCCTGATCGCGGCCACCAACCGGCCCGACATCCTCGACCCCGCCTTATTGCGGCCCGGCCGCTTCGACCGGCAGATCCCGGTGACCAACCCCGACCTGGCCGGCCGCCGCGCCGTCCTGCGGGTGCATTCCAAGGGCAAGCCGATCGCCCCGGACGCCGACCTGGACGGGCTCGCGAAGCGCACCGTCGGCATGACCGGTGCCGACCTGGCCAACGTGATCAACGAGGCGGCGCTGCTGACCGCGCGCGAGAACGGCACCGTCATCACCGGCCCCGCGCTGGAAGAGGCGGTGGACCGCGTCATCGGCGGGCCGCGCCGCAAGGGCCGGATCATCAGCGAGCAGGAGAAGAAGATCACGGCCTACCACGAGGGCGGACACACGCTGGCGGCCTGGGCTATGCCCGACATCGACCCGGTCTACAAGGTGACGATTCTGGCCCGCGGGCGCACCGGTGGCCACGCGGTGGCGGTGCCGGAAGAAGACAAGGGCCTGCGGACCCGCTCGGAGATGATCGCGCAGTTGGTGTTCGCGATGGGCGGGCGCGCCGCCGAGGAATTGGTGTTCCGTGAGCCGACGACCGGCGCGGTGTCGGACATCGAGCAGGCCACCAAGGTCGCCCGCGCGATGGTCACCGAATTCGGCATGAGTTCCAAGCTCGGTGCGGTCAAGTACGGCACCGAACACGGCGACCCCTTCCTGGGCCGCACCATGGGCACGCAGGCCGACTACTCACACGAGGTCGCCCGCGACATCGACGACGAGGTGCGCAAGCTGATCGAGGCGGCGCACACCGAAGCGTGGGAGATCCTTACCGAATACCGCGACATCCTCGACACCCTGGCCGGCGAGCTGCTGGAAAAGGAAACCCTGCACCGGGCCGAGCTCGAGGGGATCTTCGCCGGCGTCGAAAAGCGGCCCCGGCTCACGATGTTCGACGATTTCGGCGGCCGGATCCCGTCGGACAAGCCGCCGATCAAGACGCCGGGCGAGCTGGCCATCGAGCGCGGCGAGCCCTGGCCCCCGCCGGTCGCCGAGCCGGCCTTCAAGGCGGCCATCGCGGCGGCGAGCCAGGCGGCCGAGGCCGCCCGCGCCGAGGCGGACCGAAATACCCACGGCCCCAACGGTTCTCATGGTCAAGGCGAACGCCAGGGTGCGGGCCACGGCCCCACCCGGCCCGACTACGGCGCCCCGGCCGGCTGGCATGCGCCGGGCTGGCCGCCGCAGCAGCCGCAGGGCCATTGGTATCCGCCCGCGCCGCCCCAGCAGCCCTACTGGCCGCAGCCGGCACCGAGCTACCCGGGCCAGGGGCACCAGTCTTATCCGCCCTATCCGCCATATCCGCCGCCTGGTCAGCCGACCCCGGATGCGCAGAAATCCCCTGACCAGCCGGATGAGGATGTGAGCCGGTCCAACCCGCCGGCGCACGGCTGACGAACGGAGGATTCGATGGCTTTGCCGGATCTGGGGCCGGGTTCCCGTCGCGCGACATCACGCGTACGGAAGTTCGACCAGCCACGAGCCGAGGCCGCCATCCGCGAGTTGCTGCTGGCCATCGGTGAAGACCCGGAGCGGGACGGCTTGCAAGAGACCCCGTCACGCGTCGCCCGTGCCTACCGGGAGATGTTCGCCGGGCTCTACACCGACCCCGACAGCGTGCTGAACACGATGTTCGACGAAGAGCACGACGAGCTGGTGATCGTCAAGGAAATCCCGATGTACTCCACCTGCGAGCACCACCTGGTGTCGTTTCACGGTGTCGCACACGTCGGCTACATCCCCGGCAAGGACGGCCGGGTGACGGGCCTGTCGAAGATCGCGCGCATGGTCGACCTCTACGCCAAGCGGCCCCAGGTGCAGGAGCGGCTCACCAGCCAGATCGCCGATGCCTTGGTCCGGCAACTCGATCCGTCCGGGGTGATCGTCGTCGTCGAGGCCGAGCACCTGTGCATGGCGATGCGCGGTGTCCGCAAGCCCGGCGCCGTCACCACGACGTCGGCGGTGCGCGGTCTGTTCAAAACCAATGCCGCTTCTCGAGCGGAAGCGCTCGACCTCATCCTGCGTAAGTGAGCCCGGCGCCTGTGCAGGTCATGGGGGTTCTGAACGTCACTGACGATTCATTCTCCGATGGCGGGCGCTACCTGGATGCGGACAGTGCCGTCGCGCACGGGCTGGCAATGGTCAGCGAAGGCGCGGGAATCATCGACGTCGGCGGGGAGTCGACCAGGCCCGGCGCCGCCCGCATCGATTCTCGGGTCGAAGCCTCGCGCGTGGTTCCCGTCGTCAAAGAGCTTGCGGCACAGGGCATTACCGTGAGCATCGACACCATGCACGCCGACGTCGCGCGGGCGGCGCTGCAGAGCGGCGCGCGGATCGTCAACGACGTGTCCGGCGGGCGGGGCGATCCGGCGATGGCGCCGCTGGTGGCCGAGGCCGGCGTGACCTGGGTGCTGATGCACTGGCGCTCGGTGTCCTCCGAACGGCCGCACGAGGCTCCGCATTACGACGACGTGGTCGCCGAGGTGCGCTCCGAACTGCTCGCCGGCGTTGACGCCGCGGTCGCCGCGGGCGTGGATCCGGCAAAGCTGGTGATCGACCCCGGGCTGGGATTCGCCAAGACGGGACAACACAATTGGGCGCTGTTGCACGCCCTGCCGCAGTTGGTCGCCACGGGTGTGCCGGTGCTCCTGGGCGCCTCGCGCAAGCGGTTCCTCGGCACGCTGCTGGCCGCACCCGACGGGTCGCCGCGACCGCCCGACGGGCGCGAGACGGCGACCGCCGTGATTTCCGCACTGGCCGCCCTGCACGGGGCCTGGGGTGTGCGGGTGCACGACGTGCGGGCGTCGGTCGACGCGCTCAAAGTCGTCGGGGCGTGGACGCATGGCTGATCGAATAGAGTTGCGCGGCTTGGCGGTTCGCGGCCGGCATGGAGTGTTGGAACACGAGCGCGCCAACGGCCAGGAGTTCGTCGTCGATATCACGGTGTGGATCGACCTGGCCGACGCGGCGACGAGCGACGAGCTGGCCGACACCTACGACTACGCCGCGCTGGCCAAGCTCGCCGCCGACGTCGTCGCCGGGCCGCCGCGCAACCTCATCGAAACCGTCGGCGGTGAGATCGCCGGGAAGGTGATGGACGACGAACGCGTGCACGCCGTCGAGGTGGTGGTGCACAAGCCGCAGGCGCCGATACCGCAGCGGTTCGACGACGTCGCGGTGGTGGTCCGGCGGTCGCGGCGCGGCGGCCGCGGCTCGGTGGTCCCGGCGGGCGGAGCGCTATGACACGGGTGGTCCTGTCCATCGGCTCCAATCTCGGTGACCGGCTGGCACGGTTGCAGTCGGTTGTCGACGGGCTCGGCGATGCGGTGCTCGCGGTCTCCCCGGTGTACGAGACGGACCCCTGGGGTGGCGTGGAACAGGCGCCCTTCCTCAACGCGGTGGTGATAGCCGACGACCCCGACTGCGACGGGCAGGGCTGGCTGCGGCGGGCCCAGGACTTCGAGCGCGCGGCGGGCCGGGTTCGCGGCGAACGCTGGGGACCGCGCACTCTCGACGTCGACCTGATCGCCTGTTACGACGACACCGAGCTGATCGCCCGCGAGCCCAACCTGACGCTGCCCCATCCGCTGGCGCACCTGCGCGCTTTCGTGATGGTCCCGTGGCTGGCCGTCGACCCGGCCGCTCAGCTCACCGTCGCCGGGGGGCCGCGCCCGGTCGCCCGCCTGCTGGCCGAGCTGGAGCCTGCCGACCGCGAGGGCGTCCGGTTGTCCGGGCTGACGCTCGCGTCCTCCGTCAACCGGGAGCCGCGGCGCTGATGGGCCCGACCAGGAAACGTGACCTGACGGCCGCGGTGGTGGGAGCTGCGGTGGTGGGCTATCTCCTGGTCATCCAGCTCTACCGGTGGTTCCCGCCCATCACGATCTGGACCGGGCTGTCGTTGCTCGCGGTCGCCATCGGCGAGGCGCTGTGGGCGCGCCACGTGCGGGGCAAGATCAACGAGGGCGAAATCGGCGACGGGCCGGGATGGCTGCATCCGCTTGCCGTCGCGCGCAGCGTGATGGTCGCCAAGGCTTCGGCGTGGGTCGGTGCGCTCGTCCTGGGTTGGTGGGTCGGGGTGCTGGTGTACTTTCTGCCGCGGCGGTCATGGCTGCGGGTCGCCGCCGAGGACACCACCGGCACGGTGGTGGCGGCGGTCAGCGCTCTGGCGCTCGTGGTTGCCGCGCTGTGGCTGCAGCATTGTTGTAAATCCCCGCAGGATCCGACCGAGCACGGCGAGGGCGCGGAAGGCTAAGCCCCGCCGGGGTCGCCGGACGGCCAGCGGCACGCCGGACCGGTGCGACACGCGGATTGACCTCGCACAGGTACTCTTCAGGCCATGACCGTTCTGTCCCGCGGCGCCCGGGTCCGGCGCGGCGGTCGCAGGCCGGGGTGGGTGCTCTTGACCGCGTTGCTGGTCCTCGCAATGGGGGCCAGTTCCGCACTGGTTTTCACCAATCGGGTGGAACTCCTCAAGCTCGCTGTAATCCTGGCGCTGTGGGCCGCAGTCGCCGGCGCGTTCGTGTCGGTGCTCTACCGCCGGCAAAGCGATGCTGATCAATCCCGCGTGCGTGACCTCAAGCTCGTCTACGACCTGCAGCTGGACCGGGAGATCTCGGCCCGCCGCGAATACGAGCTGACCGTAGAGTCCCAGCTGCGCCGCGAGCTGGCGTCCGAGCTGCGCGCCCAGGCCGCCGACGACGTCGCCGCGCTGCGTGCAGAGCTGGCCGCGCTGCGGACCAGCCTGGAGATCCTGTTCGACACCGACCTGCAGGACCGCCCGGCGCTGGAGACGCTCGAGACCGAGGCGCCGCGCGGACGCACCTACAGCGACTGGGAGCGAAACGGTGAGAGCGCCGATTGGGTGTCCAGCGATCGCATGACGTCGGCCTACCAGGACAACCCGCTCGGCCGCCACGACCGGAGGGCCGACGAAGAGGCGATCATCGACGTGCCCGAGGAGCCGCTGTTGCCGCCCCGCCAGGCGCCGCCGCCGCGGGAAGCGTCCCGCAGCCACTACGACGTCCCGCCCGAGGCGCCCTACCTGGTCTCACAGGAACCCCCATACATGGCCCCGCCGCCGCAGCCCGAGCAGCGATTCGAGCAGTTTCATCGGCCGCCACAACCTGCCCCACCGCCGCCCGCGCCGCCACCGCCGCCCCAACCGGAACCGCAGCCGCAGACGCAGGATTGGCAGCCCGTCGCCGCCGACGGGCTATGGCTGCCGCCGGGCGCACGGGGCAGCCACTGGGCCGGCGGCGATTCGCCCGGGCGAGGCGACGCGGGGGATCGGCGCGCCCGGCATTCCCACCCCAACGAGCCCGTGGACGGCGCGCGCGTCGAACCCGAACCTTCCTGGCCGTACGGCGAGCCCGATCGCCGCGCGTCCCGGCATTCGGCGGAGTACCGCGACCTCGGGAACTATGCGCCGACGAACGAGCCGCCGTACGCACCGCCGCCGCCACCTCCCGCCGCCGCTACGCCGCTGCAGGAGCCCCCTATGTCGCCACCCGCTGCGCCGCCGCCACCACAAATGGCACCGCCACCGCCGGCCGCGCACGCGCCTCGGCACGGCGGCGCCGACCCGTCGGCCGAAGCGCAACAGGGCACGGGCGAGGCCCCGCCGTCCGGTGGCCACTCCGTCGCCGACCTGCTGGCCCGGCTGCAGGTCGAGCCGTCCGGCGGGGGCCGTCGGCGCCGCCGGGAAGGCTGAGCTGAGGGCATCGTCACATTGGGTGGGGCACACCCGATCGACTACAGTCTTAGTGACCGTCCGGTACCCAGTTGGGACTGGAACGAACGAAGAAATCAGTGAGGTCGTCTGCGATGGTGCAGTTCGACGGTTTGCGCCCGGCCAGGCTCAAGGTGGGCATCATCTCGGCCGGCCGGGTGGGCACCGCGCTGGGCGTCGCGCTGGAGCGCGCTGACCACGTCGTCGTGGCGTGCAGCGCCATTTCCCACGCATCGCGGCAGCGGGCGCAGCGTCGGCTGCCCGATACCCCCGTGCTCTCGCCGCCGGATGTGGCGGCCGGTGCCGAGCTGCTGCTGTTGGCGGTTCCCGACAGCGAACTCGCCGGCCTGGTGTCCGGCCTGGCCGCGACGTCGGCGCTGCGGCCCGGCACGATCGTGGCGCACACGTCCGGGGCCAACGGGGTCGGCATCCTCGCGCCGCTGGCGTCCGACTGCATACCGCTGGCAATCCACCCGGCGATGACCTTCACCGGATCCGACGAGGACATCAGCAGGCTGCCCGACACCTGCTTCGGGATCACCGCGGCCGACGACGTCGGGTACGCGATCGCCCAATCCCTGGTGCTGGAGATGGGCGGCGAGCCGTTCTGCGTCCGCGAGGACGACCGCATCCTCTACCACGCCGCGCTGGCCCACGCCGGCAACCACATCGTGGCGGTGCTCGCCGATGCGCTCGACGCCCTGCGCGCCGCGCTGCGCGGCAGCGAACTGCTCGGCCAACAAACCGTCGACGACCAGCCGGGCGGCATCGCCGAACGCATCGTCGGACCGCTGGCGCGGGCCGCGCTGGAGAACACCCTGCAACGCGGCCAGGCCGCGCTCACCGGGCCGGTCGCGCGCGGCGATGCGGCCGCCGTCGCTGCGCACCTGGCGGCGCTGGACCGGGTGGACCCCGCGCTGGCCAACGCTTACCGGGTGAATGCCCTGCGGACCGCCCAGCGCGCACACGCTCCCGCCGATGTCGTCGAGGTGCTGGCGCGATGAGCCCGATGGCGCCGACCGCGTTCACGGCGGGCGAGCTCAACCTCTATTCGACGCCGCGAGACGTCACCGAGGTCAGTCGCGCGCTGCGTCACACCGGCCGCCGGGTGATGCTGGTGCCCACGATGGGTGCTCTGCACGACGGGCACCTGGCGCTGGTGCGCGCCGCCAGGCGGGTGCCCGGCTCGGTGGTTGTCGTGTCGATCTTCGTCAATCCGCTGCAGTTCGGTGCCGGCGAAGATCTCGACGCCTATCCCCGGACCCTCGACGAGGATCTGGCGTTGTTGCGCGGCGAAGGGGTCGAGATCGTGTTCGCGCCGACCGCCGCGGCGATGTATCCCGACGGCCTGCGCACCAGCGTGCAGCCGGGTCCACTGGCCGCCGAACTCGAGGGCTGCTCGCGGCCAACGCATTTCACCGGCGTCCTGACCGTCGTGTGCAAGCTGCTGCAGATCGTGCGTCCCGACCGCGTGTTCTTCGGCGAGAAGGATTACCAGCAGCTGGTCCTGATCCGGCAGATGGTGGCCGACTTGAACTTCGACGTCACGGTGGTCGGGGTACCGACGGTGCGGGAAGGCGACGGGTTGGCGATGTCGTCGCGCAACCGCTACCTCGATCCGGCACAACGCGAACTGGCCGGCACGCTGTCGGCGGCGCTGGTGGCCGCCGCGCACGCCGCGCCGGTAGGCGCCCGGGCCGCGCTGGATGCCGCGCGCTCGGTGCTCGACGCCGTGCCCGCGATCGAGGTCGACTACTTGGAGCTGCGCGACGCCGAGCTGGGCCCGCCGCAGGTCGGCCGGCCCGGACGCCTGCTGATCGCGGCCCGGCTGGGCGGCACCAGACTGCTGGACAACATTGCGATCGAAGTTGGAAATCTCGCCGGCACCGACGGGCCGGACGAACTCGCCCAATCACATTGGAGGAACTGATGTTTCGGACGATGCTGAAATCGAAGATTCACCGCGCCACGGTCACGCAGGCCGACCTGCACTACGTCGGTTCGGTGACCATCGACGCCGACTTGATGGATGCCGCGGACCTGCTCGAGGGCGAACAGGTGACGATCGTCGACATCGACAACGGCGCGCGGCTGGTCACCTACGCCATCACCGGCGAGCGGGGTTCCGGGGTGATCGGAATCAACGGCGCCGCAGCCCATCTGGTTCACCCCGGCGATCTGGTGATTCTGATCGCCTACGGCACCATGACGGACGCCGAGGCGCGCGCCTACCGGCCGCGGATCGTCTTCGTCGACGCAGACAACAAGCCGATCGACCTCGGCCACGATCCGGCCTTCGTGCCCGATGACGCGGCCGAGCTACTCGATCCGCGGATGGGCGCACGGTAGCCGTGCTGCTGGCGATCGACGTCCGCAATACCCACACCGTTGTCGGACTGCTGTCGGGCTCCAAGGAGCACGCAAAAGTCGTGCAGCAATGGCGTATTCGCACCGAATCCGAGGTCACCGCGGACGAATTGGCGCTGACCATCGACGGCCTGATCGGCGAGGATTCGGAGCGGCTCACCGGCGCCGTCGCCCTGTCCACCGTCCCCTCGGTGCTGCACGAGGTGCGGATCATGCTCGACCAGTACTGGCCGTCGGTGCCGCACGTGCTGATCGAACCGGGGGTGCGCACCGGGATCCCGCTGCTGGTCGACAACCCCAAAGAAGTCGGTGCAGACCGAATCGTCAACTGCCTGGCGGCCTTTCACAAGTTCGGCCGGGCCGCGATCGTCGTCGACTTCGGATCGTCGATCTGTGTCGACGTGGTGTCGGCCAAGGGCGAGTTCCTCGGCGGGGCCATCGCCCCCGGGGTTCAGGTCTCGTCGGATGCTGCCGCGGCCCGCTCGGCCGCGCTCCGCCGGGTCGAGCTGACCGAGCCCCGGTCGGTGGTCGGCAAGAACACCGTGGAATGCATGCAGGCGGGTGCGGTGTTCGGCTTCGCCGGGTTGGTCGACGGCCTGGTCACGCGGATCCGGGCGGACGTCGACGGCTTTTCCGAGGACCTCGGCGACGACGTTGTGGTCGTGGCGACCGGGCACACCGCGCCGCTGCTGCTGCCCCAGCTGCATACGGTCAACCACTACGACGCGCACCTGACTCTGCAGGGCCTGCGACTGGTCTTCGAGCGCAACCGCGACGCCCAGCGCGGCCGGTTGAAGACGGCACGCTGACTTTCTCTCGCGCTGAGTGTGACCTCATGGCGCCCTAGACGCACACAAGACGCCGTCAGCGCACACTCGACTCCCGCGGTGGGCGGCTAGAGCAGGTCATTTAAGCTGGCACGTCGTGAACTCTGCCGACGCAGCAGACCTTCCTGAGCAATTCCGGATCCGCCGGGACAAGCGCGCTCGCCTACTGGCGGAGGGTCGGGAGCCCTACCCGGTCGCGATCGAACGCACCCACACCCTGGCGCAGGTGCGCGCCGACCATCCCGATCTGCCCATCGACACCGCGACCGACGACATCGTCGGCGTCGCGGGCCGGGTCATCTTCGCGCGCAACTCCGGAAAATTGTGTTTTGCGACACTCCAGGACGGCGACGGCGCCAGCCTGCAGGTGATGATCAGCCTGGACAAAGTCGGCCGCGAAGCGCTGGACGCATGGAAGGCCGACGTCGACCTCGGCGACGTTGTCTACGTGCACGGGAACGTGATCAGCTCACGGCGCGGCGAATTGTCCGTGCTGGCCGATTCCTGGCGGATGGCGGCCAAGTCGCTGCGGCCGCTGCCCGTCGCGCACAAGGAGATGAGCGAAGAGGCGCGGGTGCGCCAGCGCTACGTCGACCTGATCGTCCGCCCGCAGGCTCGCTCGGTCGCCCGCCAGCGGATCGCCGTCGTCCGCGCGATACGGGGCGCATTGGAACGACGCGGGTTTCTCGAAGTCGAAACGCCTATGTTGCAGACACTGGCAGGCGGCGCGGCGGCGCGGCCGTTCATCACACATTCCAATGCTCTTGACATCGATCTGTACCTGAGGATCGCGCCGGAACTGTTCCTCAAGCGCTGCATCGTCGGTGGATTCGACCGCGTTTTCGAGCTAAATCGCGTGTTCCGAAACGAAGGTGCCGATTCCACGCATTCTCCGGAATTCTCCATGTTGGAGACCTATCAGACCTATGGAACGTATGACGATTCGGCAGTGGTCACCCGCGAGCTTATTCAAGAGGTAGCTGACGAGGCGATCGGCACCAGACAACTACCGTTGCCGGACGGCAGTGCCTACGACATAGACGGAGAATGGGCGTCCATACAAATGTATCCGTCGCTGTCGGCGGCACTCGGTGAAGAGATCACACCCGAGACGACCGTCGATCGACTGCGCGCCATCGCCGATCGGCTCGGCGTCGAGATCCCCGACAACCGCGGCTACGGCCACGGCAAGCTCGTCGAGGAACTATGGGAGCACACGGTGGGCAACGCCCTCACCGCCCCCACCTTCGTCAAGGATTTCCCAGTCGAGACAACACCTTTGACGCGTCAGCACCGTAGCATCCCGGGCGTCACCGAGAAGTGGGACCTCTACGTGCGAGGGGTCGAACTTGCCACCGGCTATTCCGAATTGACCGACCCGATCGTCCAGCGCGAGAGGTTCGCGGAGCAAGCGCGCGCCGCGGCCGCGGGCGACGACGAGGCCATGGCGCTCGACGAAGACTTTCTGGCCGCACTGGAGTACGGGATGCCGCCCTGCACCGGAACCGGAATGGGTATCGATCGGTTGTTGATGTGTTTGACCGGACTGTCAATTAGAGAGACAGTTTTGTTCCCGATTGTTCGTCCGCACTGAAGTTCAACTGTGCGTCATGCTTCCAGATTGAGTATGCTGCGTTCCTATGGCAGATTGATGCGGGGAGTCTATCCAATCTGCTCAGCAACTGCTCAAGAAGAAATGCGAGGGTAATCTGATGGCGAAGAAAGTGACCGTCACCTTGGTCGATGATTTCGACGGTGCGGGCGCGGCCGACGAAACAGTCGAATTCGGGCTCGACGGGGTGACGTATGAGATTGACCTTTCTTCCAAGAATGCGGCAAAACTTCGCAGTGATCTGAAGCAGTGGGTAGCGGCCGGCCGCCGGGTGGGCGGGCGCCGTCGCGGCCGTTCCGGTTCCGGCCGCGGCCGTGGCGCGATCGACCGTGAGCAGAGCGCGGCGATCCGCGAGTGGGCCCGTCGCAACGGGCACAACGTGTCCACGCGGGGCCGCATCCCCGCCGACGTCATCGACGCCTTCCACGCGGCCACCTAGAAACGCAGTCTCTACCGGCGCCCGGCCGCAACCGCCGGGCGCCGGTTCTTTCGCTGGTGGCGAAACGATCGCGCGGGGTTTGCGGAAACGATTTGGCGGTTGGCCGCGTTTCCTCAGTTACCGCTGTGTCGGCGGCGGGGAGATCGTCCGGATGGGCCGGCCGAGCCCCGAACCGCGGGGAACCACAAGGTTAGGAACCCTGGCAGGCCGACCATTACAGTGGATGGCAGGTACGCGAGTGTCGGCCCCGGCGCCGACAATGACTTCAGTACCGACGTTGAGGGAGAGCAGGTAACCCGATGTTCGAAAGATTTACCGACCGTGCCCGCAGGGTCGTCGTCCTGGCGCAAGAAGAGGCCCGGATGCTCAACCACAACTACATCGGCACCGAGCACATCCTGCTGGGTTTGATTCACGAAGGCGAAGGCGTCGCGGCGAAGTCGCTGGAATCGCTGGGCATCTCGCTCGAGGGCGTCCGCAGCCAGGTCGAGGAGATCATCGGCCAGGGCCAGCAGGCGCCGTCGGGACACATCCCGTTCACCCCGCGCGCCAAGAAGGTTCTCGAGCTGAGCCTGCGCGAGGCGCTGCAGCTCGGCCACAACTACATCGGCACCGAGCACATCCTGCTGGGCCTGATTCGTGAGGGCGAGGGCGTAGCCGCCCAGGTGCTGGTCAAGCTCGGCGCCGAGCTCACCCGGGTGCGTCAGCAGGTGATCCAGCTGCTCTCCGGCTACCAGGGCAAGGAGGCGGCCGAAGCCGGAACCGGTGGCCGCGGAGGCGAATCCGGCAGCCCGTCCACCTCGCTGGTCCTCGACCAGTTCGGCCGCAACCTGACGGCCGCCGCGATGGAGGGCAAGCTCGACCCCGTCATCGGCCGCGAGAAGGAAATCGAGCGGGTGATGCAGGTGCTGTCCCGGCGCACGAAGAACAACCCGGTGCTGATCGGCGAGCCCGGCGTCGGCAAGACCGCCGTCGTCGAGGGCCTGGCGCAGGCCATCGTGCACGGCGAGGTTCCCGAGACGCTCAAGGACAAGCAGCTCTACACGTTGGACCTGGGATCGCTGGTCGCCGGTTCGCGCTACCGCGGTGACTTCGAGGAACGCCTGAAGAAGGTCCTCAAGGAGATCAACACCCGCGGCGACATCATCCTGTTCATCGACGAGCTGCACACCCTGGTGGGCGCCGGTGCCGCCGAGGGCGCGATCGACGCCGCGTCGATCCTCAAGCCCAAGCTGGCCCGCGGCGAGCTGCAGACGATCGGCGCCACCACGCTCGACGAGTACCGCAAGTACATCGAGAAGGACGCCGCGCTCGAGCGGCGGTTCCAGCCGGTGCAGGTGGGCGAGCCGACGGTCGAGCACACCATCGAGATCCTCAAGGGTCTGCGCGACCGCTACGAGGCACACCACCGGGTGTCGATCACCGATTCGGCGATGGTGGCCGCAGCCACCCTGGCCGACCGCTACATCAACGACCGGTTCCTGCCGGACAAGGCGATCGACCTGATCGACGAGGCGGGTGCGAGGATGCGGATCCGCCGGATGACCGCGCCGCCGGACCTGCGCGAGTTCGACGAGAAGATCGCCGAGGCCCGCCGCGAGAAGGAATCGGCGATCGACGCCCAGGACTTCGAGAAGGCGGCCAGCCTGCGCGACCGCGAGAAGACCTTGGTCGCCCAGCGGGCCGAACGCGAAAAGCAGTGGCGCTCAGGCGATCTCGACGTGGTTGCCGAGGTCGACGACGAGCAGATCGCCGAGGTGCTGGGCAACTGGACCGGCATCCCGGTGTTCAAGCTCACCGAGGCCGAGACCACCCGGCTGCTGCGCATGGAGGACGAGATCCACAAGCGGATCATCGGCCAGGAGGACGCGGTCAAGGCCGTCTCGAAGGCGATCCGCCGCACCCGCGCCGGTCTGAAAGACCCGAAGCGCCCGTCGGGTTCGTTCATCTTCGCCGGCCCGTCCGGTGTCGGTAAGACCGAGCTGTCCAAGGCGCTGGCCAACTTCCTGTTCGGCGACGACGATGCGCTCATCCAGATCGACATGGGCGAGTTCCACGACCGCTTCACCGCGTCGCGGCTCTTCGGCGCGCCGCCGGGATACGTCGGCTACGAAGAGGGCGGCCAGCTCACCGAGAAGGTGCGGCGCAAGCCGTTCTCCGTGGTGCTGTTCGACGAGATCGAGAAGGCGCACCAGGAGATCTACAACAGCCTGCTGCAGGTGCTCGAGGACGGCCGGCTCACCGACGGCCAGGGCCGCACGGTCGACTTCAAGAACACCGTGCTGATCTTCACGTCCAACCTCGGCACCTCCGACATCTCCAAGCCGGTCGGCCTGGGCTTCACCCAGGGCGGTGGCGAGAACGACTACGAGCGGATGAAGCAGAAGGTCAACGACGAGCTCAAGAAGCACTTCCGGCCGGAGTTCCTCAACCGCATCGACGACATCATCGTCTTCCACCAGCTGACCCGCGAGGAGATCATCCGGATGGTCGACTTGATGATCGGCCGGGTCGCCGCCCAGCTCAAGAGCAAGGACATGGCGATGGAGCTGACCGACAAGGCCAAGGCGTTGCTGGCCAAGCGCGGCTTCGACCCGGTGCTGGGTGCTCGCCCGTTGCGGCGCACCATCCAGCGCGAGATCGAGGACCAGCTGTCCGAGAAGATCCTCTTCGAGGAGGTCGGGCCCGGACAGATTGTCACCGTCGACGTGGACAACTGGGACGGCGAAAGCGCCGGCGAGGACGCGAAGTTCACGTTCACCGGAACCCGCAAGCCTCCGCCCGAGCCGGAGCTGCAGAAAGCCGGAGCGCACGCGGCGCCCGACACGCCGTAGCCACAGCGCAAACGGGTGGTTAGTCTCAACCGGACTAGCCACCCGTTTCGCGTGTAAGGGGCCCGCCCGTGCTGATCGTGACCACCAACGACCTTCCGGGCTGGGAAATCCAACGCGTCTGCGGCGAGGTCTTCGGCCTGACGGTTCGCTCCCGAAACGCGTTCTCCCAAATGGGTGCGGGGTTCAAGGCCATGTTCGGCGGCGAGCTGGCCGGAATGACCAAGAACCTCGCCGAGAGCCGCAACGAGGCGATGGGCCGGCTGATCGCCGAGGCGCGCAACCGCGGCGGCAACGCGATCGTCGCGATGCGCTTCGACACCACCGAGATCGGCGACGTGTGGACCGAGATCTGCGCCTACGGCACCGCGGTCCAGGCGGTGCCGATCACCGACGCGGCGAAGTACACGGCGAATCAGCTCGGCTACGGGGCCGCGCCCCCGCAACAATGACATCGGTTTACACTGTCGCTTGCCAAACGAGTGACGGAATCCGGTGAAAGTCCGAAGCGGTCGCGCCACTGTCAAAGTCAGACCCGAAGCTCGTCGGACCTAAGCGGGACGCGATATCCCCAGAAGGAGTCAACTGTGTCCGATTCCACCGACATCCGGTCGATCGATTTATCGGCGGCAAGCGCCGCGCTGTGGCTGGCGGCGACCGTCTTCCTGGCGCTCTTGGCGCTCTACTTCGTCGGCGTCGATCAGGGCGCCGTGTCGCTGTTCGGCAGCGACTCCCACGTGCACGAGTTCGTGCACGACGCGCGGCATCTGCTCGGCTTCCCCTGCCACTGACGGCCGCCCGTGGAGAAGCGTCTGATCGCGCGCGGTCTGTTGGCCGGCGCGCTTGCCGCGGTGCTCGCATTCCTCTTTGGCCGCATATGCGCCGAGCCCGTCATCGGCCGTGCGATCGCCTTTGAGGACGGCCGAGCCGACGCCGAGCACGCGCACGGCGTGCACGAGCACGGCGCCGAGTTGTTCACCCGCGCGGTGCAGGCAAACGCAGGACTGGGTTTCGGCGTGCTGATTTTCGGCGTTGCGATGGGCGCGTTGTTCGCCGCGCTGTTCTGCGTTGTCGCGGCGCGCGCCAGAGGCATTGGGCCACAGTCGCTTTCGTTACTGCTGGCGGCGGCCGCCTTCGGCGCGGTCTACCTGGTGCCGTTCCTGAAGTACCCGCCGAATCCACCCTCCGTCGGGCAGGCGGACACGATCGGGGCGCGCACCGGCTGGTATCTGGTGGCGGTGCTGGTGTCGGTGGCGCTGGCGATCGCGGGGGTGTGGTTGGCCCGCCGGCTCGCCGCCCGGCTGGGCACGCCGAACGGTTGGCTGCTCGCCGCCGGCGCCTATCTGGTGGCGATCACGGCAGTGCTGGTGTTGCTTCCTGCCGTGGACGAGACGCCCGGGCCGTTGCGGGACGCCTCGGGTGCGATCCTTTACCCCGGCTTTCCCGCCGATGATCTCTACGAGTTCCGGTTGGTTTCGCTGGGCACGCAGGCGGTGCTGTGGGCGACCATCGGCGTGGTGTTTGCGATCCTCGCGGGGCGGCTGCTAGCGGAGCGAGTCCGGAGCCCGTCAAGCACCGCGGCGTGACCGAGGTCGTCCGGCTGACCCTGGTCTCGCACGCGATGACCGACGCGATGGCGGCCGGGCGTTTTCCCGCCGACGAGCCGCTCAACGACACCGGGCGCCGACTTCTGGAAAGCGTTGCCGCACTTGCGATCGCCGGCGATAGTCGCCAGCTCACCGCGCCCGAGCGGCGTGCCCGACAAACCGCGCAGCTGCTGGGCTTGCGAGCCACGACGGAGCCGCGGCTGGGCGATCTCGACTGGGGGCGGTGGCGCGGTGAGGCGCTTGCGAACATCGGGTCCGCGGACGTCGAGGTGTGGCTGGGCGACCCGGCCGGTGCCCCGCATGGCGGGGAGTCGATAGCCGACCTGATCACGCGGGTGCGTGGTTGGTTGGGCTCCCTGACGGGCGACATGCCGCGTACCGTCGCGGTGACGCATCCGGCAGTGATCCGGGCGGCGATCCTGCTGGCACTCGATTCCCCACCGAAATCGTTCTGGCGCATCGACATTGCGCCCCTGAGCCAAACCGTCCTGCACTTCCGGGACGGCCGCTGGACGCTGCGGTTGTGAGGGTTACTGCGGCGCGATCAGCGTGAACACCTGCTTGGCGACCTGCAAGAACCAGCCGGTCGCCGTCGGGCCATGATCGCGGGGCCAGTTCAACTGGAAGCTGACCACCCATGGCTGCCCCGTCTTGTCGACGGCGTACCAGCTGAACGTCAGGTCGCCCGGTAGGCCGCCGGCCTTCGCGCCGATGTACGGCCAGACGTTGCGGTCGAGCTGGATGCCCGATACGGCGGAAAGGATCTGTCTTACCGGCGCGGCCGCGCCCACGGCGTCGGCCTGCAGCGCCGCATGGACTCGGCAGATGTCCTCCGCGTTGCCGTACCACTCAGCGCCGTAGCTCGAGGCTGGAGTGTGGGCTCGGGTGGGATCGGGTTGATAGGGAGCGGAATTCGCCTGCGTCAGCAGCCGAGCCCGGTCGTCCGGCGAGCCCTGTTTCCACTGGTTGCGCAGATCAGGTTGGCCCCAGCCGACGGAGAACAGCTCGTACATCGTGGGGAAGGGCGTCATGCTGGCCGGATCGTGGTGGCCGGCCGTCGCGAGCGCTTCCTCGATCGCGTGCGTGCCCATCCGCCCGATCAGCAAGTCGGTCGCCATGTTGTCACTGGTGGCGATCATCTTCTCGGCGGCCGTGCGAACCGAAACATGAGCTCCCGGAGGCAATTCCAGGCCCGAGGAACCGACGGCCCTGCTCTTCTCCGTGACCGTCAGCTGGTCATCCCAGGACACCGTGCCGTTTTGCACCGCACCCGCCAGCGCGTGCAGCACGTACAGCTTGAAAATCGATGCCAGCGGCAGGGATTCGCGGGCGTTGGTGCCCTGCACCGGGTCGCAGCGACCGTTGTCGACCTTGGAAACCTGGTAGGAGTAGCGGGCGCCGGTCTTGCTCAACACCGCATCGACGTCGTGCCATGAGGAGACCGTCGGGGGTTGCGTCTCGAGGTCGAACCGATCGACACGCCCGTCGTCGTCGGTGTGGATCCGGATGTCTTGTCGCGCACCGTAGGAGGAGATGAGATGCAGCGTGGCGACGCTCGCGCCGATATCGACGCCCCCGAGGGTGAAGGGGCGATCCCACCACAAGCCCTCCATCGTGGTTTCCACCGACTCGACCTTGTCGGGCGCGGCGAGTGTGCGCACACCGACCGGGCCGATGGGCCAGTCGGAGTTCAGCATGTCCAACGTCTGCTGCGCGCGAATGCCGGGCGGAGTCCGGGTGTCGATCTGCCGTCCCGGGTTCGCCGCGTTCGCCTGTGGCGAGGGTGAGGGTGCGCAGCCGGGCGCCAGGGTGACCACCAGTGCTGCGGCGGCGCTTATCGCCGCCGCCCGGCGTCGCGCGGATGGCCGCTTGCTAGCCGGTCTTGTCGTTGGCGGCAACGTCCAGCACAACCTCGAATTCCAGCAGCGTCGCGCCCGTCGCCACGGGGTTGGCCCGGTGGCCGGCATGGGCTTCGATGGCAGGCCCTTTCGCCCACGCCTGGAATGCTTCATCGGACTCCCAGTGTGTCACCACGAAGTAGCGGTCCTCACCCTTGACCGGACGCAGCAGCTGAAAGCCGAGGAAACCGGGTTGGTTTTCCACCGCGTGAGCGCGATGGGCGAACCGCTTCTCCAGCTCGGGGCCAGCGTCCGCGGGTACTTCGATTGCGTTGATCTTCACCACTGGCATTCCGTTAGGCTACCGCGGCCCCTCGCCCGTCGAACTCGAGGGCGGGACACGCAAGATGGTCATATGCCCGGCGATCTGCTGACCTGCCACGGCGGCCAAGGCGCACCGTTGGTACTGGTGCACGGCCTGATGGGCCGGGGCACCACCTGGTCGCGGCAGCTGCCGTGGCTGATCCGTTTGGGCACCGTGTACACCTACGACGCACCGTGGCACCGCGGCCGCGACGTCGACGATCCGTTTCCGATCAGCACCGAGCGGTTTGTGGCCGATCTCGGCGACGCGGTGAGCGGATTGGGGGCACCGGCCCGGATGGTCGGGCACTCGATGGGTGCCCTGCACTCGTGGTGTCTGGCCGCGCAGCGTCCCGATTTGGTGTCGGCGTTGGTGGTCGAGGACATGGCCCCCGACTTCCGCGGGCGCACCACCGGCCCCTGGGAGCCCTGGCTTCATGCCCTTCCGGTCGAATTCGATTCCGCGCAGCAAGTATTCGATGAATTCGGCCCCATCGCGGGGCAGTATTTCCTGGACGCCTTCGATCGCACCCCCACCGGCTGGCGGTTGCACGGCCACACGTCGCGATGGATAGAGATCGCAGCCGAGTGGGGCACCCGCGACTACTGGTCGCAATGGCGGGCGGTGCGGGCGCCGGCGCTGCTCATCGAGGCCGGCAACTCGGTCACGCCGCACGGCCAGATGCGCGCGATGACTCAAACCGATTCCCCGACAACGTATTTGGCGGTCAAACAGGCGGGTCACCTGATCCACGACGAAGCGCCGCAGGTGTACCGCGAGGCGGTCGAGTCATTCCTCGCCGGCTGCTGAGCCTGCTACCCTTCGCCGGCCAGCGCGAAGCGGCCGTCGAGGGTCCGCGTCACCAACCCGTCGGCGAGTAGCGAATCCAGCGCCCGGTCGCGCTGAGCGCAATCGGTTAGCCACGCCACGTCCAGCTGGGCGCGCGTCACCGGAGAATCGTTGGCCCGCAACACATCCAGCAACCGCCCGCGGACCTGACGGTCCGTTCCGGCGTAGGTCTGGACGCGTCGCGCCGGACCCTGCGCCGGCGGGTATCCCGCATGCCGCCACGCGCACCGGTCGAGGGGACACAGCCCGCATCGCGGCGTGCGCGCGGTACACACCGTCGCGCCCAGTTCCATCAGCGCCACCGAAAACTTCGGCGCCGTGTCGTCGCGCGGCAGGAGCGCCGCGACGTCGGTGTGATCGCGCGCCGCGGCGGGTGCGGCGGCGTCGGCCAGGCCGTGTACGGCGCGGGCCACCACCCGTCGCACATTCGTGTCCACCACAGGTACCGCGTGGCCATAGGCGAAGCAGGCTACGGCGCGCGCGGTATAGCTGCCGATGCCGGGCAGCGTCAGCAGGGTTTCGACGTCGTCGGGAACCACGTCGCCGTGGTCGCGGGCAATGACCGTGGCGCATTCGTGCAGCCGTTTGGCCCGCCTCGGATAGCCCAGCTTTCCCCAGGCGCGCAGGACGTCGGCCGCGCTGGCGGCGGCCGTGGCCGACGGGGTGGGCCAGCGCTGCACCCAATCCGGCCAGATCGCCAGCACCCGGGCCACCGGCGTCTGCTGCAGCATGAACTCGCTGACCAGGATCTGCCAGGCGCTGACTCCGGGCTCGCGCCACGGCAGGTCGCGGCGCGATCGGTCATACCAGTCGATGAGCTCGTTCGGAGGGACGTTCATTCGCCCGTGCGGCATGATGTGTGCCATGCCCAACACCAGTCCGGTAACCGCGTGGAAAGCACTCAAAGAGGGTAACGAGCGATTCGTGGCCGGCAAGCCGCAGCATCCCAGCCAGAGCGTCGATCACCGGGCCAGCCTGGCCGCGGGTCAAAAGCCCACCGCGGTGATATTTGGCTGCGCGGACAGCCGGGTGGCCGCCGAGTTGCTCTTCGATCAGGGCCTGGGCGACGTGTTCGTGGTGCGCACCGCCGGTCAGGCGATCGATTCGGCGGTCCTGGGCTCCATCGAGTACGCGGTGACGGCCCTCGACGTGCCGCTCATCGTCATCCTCGGCCACACCAGTTGCGGTGCCGTCAAGGCGGCGATACAGGCGATCGATGACGGCGCGATACCGGCCGGTTTCGTCCGGGACGTGGTGGAGCGGGTCGCGCCGTCGATCCTGATGGGCCGCCGCGACGGGTTGAGCCGGGTCGACGAGCTCGAGGAACGCCACGTGCGCGAGACGCTGGCGCAGCTGGTGGCGCGTTCGACGGCGATCGCGGAGCGGGTCGCGGGCGGCACGCTGGCGGTAGCGGGCGTTACCTATCAACTCGCCGAAGGGCACGTGGTGCTGGTCGACCACGTGGGCGATATCGGCGAATAACCGGCCTCTTACACGCCTGCTGGCCAGCTAACATCGCGACACGCCGGGGCGGGTCGGGCAAAACCACGTGACCTGGCCCTACGGTGTGAATGTGCTGGATCTGGAACCGCGTGGCCCGCTACCGACCGAGATCTATTGGCGGCGCCGGGGCCTGGCCCTGGGCATCGCGGTAGTAGTGATCGGGATCGTCGTCGCCACCGTCATCGCCTTCATGAGCAACAACGCGGGTGCAAAGCCCGCCAACGCCGACAAACCCAACTCCGCGCAGAGCAAGCCGGGATCGCCCGCACCCCAGGCGCCCCCGCCGGTTGCGCCGGAAGGTCCGGCCCCCGCGCCGGCGCCGCAGGGTCAGAACCCGGAGTCGCCGACACCCACCGCCGCCGTGCAGCCGCCGCCGGTGCTGAAGGAGGGCGATGACTGCCCCGATTCGACGCTGGCCGTCAAGGGGCTGACCAACGCTCCCCAATATTTCATCGGTGACCAGCCGAAATTCACCATGGTCGTCACCAACATCGGGCTGGTGTCCTGCAAGCGGGACGTCGGGGCCGCGGTGCTGGCGGCATATGTGTACTCGCTGGACAACAAGCGCCTGTGGTCCAACCTGGACTGCGCGCCGTCCAACGAAACCCTGGTGAAGACCTTCACCCCGGGTGAACAGGTGACGACCGCGGTCACTTGGACCGGGATGGGGTCGGCGCCGCACTGCCCGCTGCCGCGGCCGGGTATCGGGCCGGGTACCTACAACCTCGTGGTGCAGCTGGGCAATCTGCGCTCGCTGCCGGTCCCGTTCATCCTGAACCAGCCGCCGGCGCCGCCGGGTCCGGTGCCGGGTCAGCCGGCGGTGCCGCAGCCCGAGGCGCCGCCCGGGGTTCCCCCGGGCCCTCCTACGGGGTAACCGAGCTCAGCTCAGCGGGTCGGCGATCGTCGACTCCGCCAGGTGCGACAACCCCTCCCGCACGTGGCGGGCCCACATCGTGCCGATGCCGTCGACCGATTGCAGGTCGTTGGCGCTGGCCGCCAGCAGGCCCTGCAGCGTCCCGAACGCCCTGACCAACAAATCCACGTGGGCGAACTGCAGCCGCGGGATACCGGCCATCGCGCGATAGCCACGCGGGCTCAGCGCCGAGTCCTGCGCCTCGGCGGTCGTCGGATACCCGAAAACCTTTGCCAGCGAAGTGAAGTCGAGTAGCTCGGTGTCCGACAGGGCGTCCAACTCGCTGAGGGTGGCGGTGATTTGCGCTTCGGATAGCGGTTCGGGGCTGGCGTGATAGTCGCGCACGATCAGCTCGCGGGCGGTGTCGTTGCCGCCCAGCAGCTCCTCGAGCTGCAGCCGCAGCTGACGTCCGTCGGTGCCGAGCTCGACGCAGTCGTAATCGATCGCCAGGCCGATCCGCCGGACCAGCTCCAGCCGCTGCACCACCGTCATCGCGTCGCGCAGCGTGACGAAGTCCTCGATCTCGGCCCGCGACAGCTGCCTGCTGACCTCGTCGAGCCGGGCCTTGTAGCGTTCCAGGGTCGCGATGGCTTGATTGGCCCGCGAGAGGATGGTCGCGGAGTCCGCGACCACGTGCCGTTCCCCGGCGACGTAGACGGTGACGATGTTCATCGAGTGGCTGACCGAGATCACCGGGTGCCCGGTCTGGATGGCGGCCCGTTCGGCCGAGCGGTGCCGGGTTCCCGATTCGTCGGTGGGGATCGACGGATCCGGCACCAGCTGCACGTTGGCGCGCACGATGCGGCTGCCGTCGGTGGACAGCACGACGGCGCCGTCCATCTTTGCCAGCTCGCGCAGCCGGGTGGGGGCGTAGCGGACGTCGAGGGCAAAGCCGCCGTCGCAGATAGCCTCAACGTTCTCGTCGTTGCCGAGCACGATCAGCGCACCGGTACGGCCGCGCAGGATGCGCTCGAGGCCGTCCCGGAGCCCAGTGCCGGGTGCCAGCCGGGCGATGGTCTCACGCAAGGTCGGACGGGTCACAGCGTGCATTCTGCGGCCCGATTGGGCGCTGCGTCTAGCCACGTCTAGCCACTGAGGCCTGGAATCGCGTTGCCGCGGTGGTCGCCGATGTCGACCATGTGCTCCAGCGCGGCGCCGATGGTGGGTGCGCGCAGCGCCCGCATGCCCGGTGGCACGATCTCGCGTCGCGGGTCGTCGCCGTCGGGGATCAGCGCGATGTTGAAGCCCTGGCGCGCCGCTTCGCTCAGCCGCCGTTCCATGCCGCTGACGCGGCGCAGGTCGCCCGCCAGACCCACCTCGCCGATCATCACCGCCGTCGTGGGCAGCGGCAGCTTCGCATACGCCGACGCCAGCGCCACCGCGACGGCCAGGTCGGACGACGGATCGGTCAACCGCATGCCGCCCACGGTGGACAGGTAGATGTCGTTGACGGCGATTGCCAGCCTGGCGTGCTTTTCCAGCACGGCCGCGATCATCGCCGCCCGCGAGTGGTCGATGCCGCTGACGGCGCGGCGCGGCGAACCGCCCGAAGGCGTCGCCAGCAGCGCCTGGACTTCGCCGATGAGCGGTCGCTTGCCGTCCAGCGTGACGGTGATCGCGGTGCCCGCGACCGGCGCGGGCCGTTGATCCAAGAACAGGTTCGACGGGTCGGCCACGCCTTCAATGCCGTTGTCGTGCAACATGAAACAGCCGACTTCGTCGGCGGCACCGAAGCGGTTCTTGATCCCGCGGACCATCCGCAGCGTGCCGTTGCGGTCGCCTTCGAAATGCAGCACCACGTCGACGAGGTGTTCGAGTGAGCGCGGCCCGGCGATGGCGCCGTCCTTGGTGACGTGGCCGACGAGGATCAGCGCGACGTCGCCGGCCTTCGCGGCGGCGGTCAGCCTGGCCGTGACCGCCCGCACCTGGGTAACGCCGCCGGCGACGCCGTCGGCTTCGGTGGTGGACATGGTCTGCACCGAGTCGACGATGACCAGCGCGGGCTTCACCGTCGCGATGTGGTCGAGCACGGTGTGCAGATCGGATTCGGTGGCCAGATAGAGCTCGTCGCCGCCGCAGCCGATCCGGTCGGCGCGCAACCGGATCTGGCCGGCGGACTCCTCACCGGAGATGTACAGCGCGCGCCTGCCGGACTGCGCCCAGCGGTGGGCGACCTTGAGCAACAGCGTCGACTTGCCCACGCCGGGATCGCCCGCCAGCAACGTCACCGAGCCCGGCACCACACCGCCGCCCAGAACGCGGTCGAGTTCATCCACGCCCGTCGACCGGTGCCGGCTCACGTTGGGCGCAATGGAATTGATCGGAACGGCCTGCGAGTTCGAGCCCGAAGCCAGGCCCACCCTGCGGCCGTTGCCGCCGACCGCGCTGAGCACCGCTACCTCGTCGACCGTGCCCCACGTACCGCACTCCAGGCAGCGACCCACCCACTTGGCGGTGACATGCCGGCATTCCGAACAGCGGTATTGCGAGCGCACGTTTGCCACGCCATGACGGTATCGGGCTGGACCGACAAGCCCGGCCGCACAGGACGGCGAGTCGTGCCTCAGGCTGGCTGTGGCCCCAGCCCGGCCGAGATCGGCACCAGCACGCTGGCCTGCCCGGCCTTCTCGAAGTTGAACGTGAAGTTGTAGGTGAGGCCGTTGGTGATGGGCTTGGCGAGGGCGACGGTCGCCTTTGCGGCATTGCTGGAACCCAGGGGTCCCGGCGCCACCTTCGCGCCTTCGGGCGTCCCGACGAACAGCATCCCGCCGGCGGGCAGTCGCGCGTCGCCAGTGACCGTCACCGTCCCGATGTCGCTCGTCACGCCCACCAGTCGGTCCTCGACGTCGGGCGACTGATTGACGGCGACCAGCACCAGGTCCACCGGTCGGCCCGGCTGAATGTAGTCGCCGGTCTGCACGGCCTGGATGCGGATGTCGCGCAGCGCCACGTTGTTGATCGTGACCTTGTTGCCGTTGACGGCGGGCTCCTGGGTGGCCATCTGCGAGATCTGCCCGGCGCCGCAACCCGTGAGCGCGACGGCGATCAAGGCGACCAGGCCGATCTTGAAGCGGTTCACTCATTGCCTCCTGCGGGGCCTCGCGCCGTCGTACGGCCGTTCCATGGTGCAACTATGCACAGTAGTAGGAAGGCCATCGGAGCGGTAGCGCAGGGCACCAGACCAGGGCCGCAGGGGTCCGGACGGGGTCCCCGGACAGGTCAGGTGAGGACGTTGGTACTGTGTTCCAGTGCACGTTCTTCTCCGCCTGTCAACCCCTAATCTGCACGTGTTGTGCCCCTGACCTGCACCGTTGTTCCGCATGCGTCGGCCCGCCGTGCTAGCATGAAGTAACGAAAGGGGCTCCAATCAGATGATCTTCAAGGTCGGCGACACCGTTGTCTATCCACACCACGGTGCTGCGTTAGTCGAGGCGATCGAAACCCGAACCATCAAAGGGGAACAAAAAGAGTATCTCGTCTTGAAAGTGGCGCAGGGGGACCTGACCGTTCGAGTACCCGCAGAAAACGCTGAGTACGTCGGTGTCCGCGACGTCGTCGGCCAAGAAGGCCTCGACAAGGTTTTCCAGGTGCTGCGCGCTCCCCACACCGAAGAGCCCACCAACTGGTCGCGCCGCTACAAGGCGAACCTGGAAAAGCTCGCCTCCGGTGACGTCAACAAGGTGGCCGAGGTAGTGCGCGACCTATGGCGTCGCGACCAGGAGCGCGGCCTGTCCGCCGGCGAGAAGCGCATGCTGGCCAAGGCGCGCCAGATTTTGGTTGGCGAGCTGGCGCTGGCCGAGAGCACCGACGACGCCAAAGCGGAGACCATCCTCGACGAGGTTTTGGCCGCCGCTTCCTGAAAGCCCAGAGGCTCTGGTGGTCGGGGCAGCGGGCAGCGTAGTCGCAATCGTCCCGGCCGCGGGCTCGGGTGAACGACTGGCGGCCGGGATTCCGAAAGCATTCTGCGAGCTCCATGGCCGCACGTTGCTCGAATGGGCCATCTCGGGCCTGCTGAAGTCGGGGGTCGTTAACCACGTTGTGGCGGCGGTGCCTTCCGATCGCATCGACCAGGCCAACCAAGTCCTGGGAGCCCAAGCCACCGTCGTGGCCGGCGGCGCCGCTCGCGCCGACTCGGTCAATCTGGCTTTGTCCGCCCTGCCCGGCCAACCGGAATTCGTGCTCGTCCACGACGCCGCCCGCGCGCTGACGCCACCGGAATTGATCGTGCGGGTGGTCGAGGCGTTGTGGTCGGGCCACGCGGCCGTCGTGCCCGCGCTGCCGTTGTCTGACACCATCAAGGCCGTGGACGCCAACGGGGTGGTCCTGGGCACGCCGGAGCGGGCCGGCCTGCGCGCCGTGCAGACGCCGCAGGGCTTCGCGACCGACCTGCTGCTGCGCGCCTACGCGCGCGCGGGTACCGCCGAATTCACCGATGACGCGTCGCTCGTCGAGCAACTCGGCGGCCAGGTCCAGGTGGTCGACGGCGACCCGCTGGCCTTCAAGATCACCACCCAGCTGGATCTACGGCTGGCCGAAACGATCGTGCACCGGTGAGCGAACTGCCGAGGGTCGGGCTGGGCACCGACGTGCACCCGATCGAACCGGGTCGGCCCTGTTGGGTGGTGGGGCTGCTATTTCCCGGAGCGGACGGTTGCGCAGGCCATTCCGACGGCGACGTCGGGGCTCACGCGCTGTGCGACGCCGTGTTGTCGGCCGCGGGGCTGGGCGATATCGGCGGTGTCTTCGGCATCGATGATCCGCGCTGGAAAGGCGCCAGCGGCGCCGACATGTTGCGCCACGTCGTCGATTTGATCGCGCGGCACGGCTACCAGGTGGGAAACGCCGCCGTGCAGGTGATAGGCAACCAGCCCAAGATCGGCCCGCGCCGCGCCGAGGCGCAGGAGGCGCTGTCGGGTCTGCTGCGGGCGCCGGTATCCGTGTCGGCCACGACCACCGACGGCCTGGGCCTGACCGGGCGGGGCGAGGGCCTGGCCGCCATCGCGACGGCGCTATTGGTCCCGATCGGCGACGAACCGGGTCATGCGGGGCAATAATCACGGTAGGCGGGGCTGGATATAGGAGTGCACGATGAACAAGCCGACAGCCGCTCTATTGACAGCGATGGCGCTCGCCGCGGCGCCGCTGGCACTGGCGCCGGTGGCGCACGCCGATGTGTGCGCCGGCGCCGACGGACGCCACGTCGCCGTGGGTGGATGCAGCCACGTGGCCGGCGATGTCGCGGCCGGCGCGGCCATAGCGGGGGCCACCGATCCGTACTGGCCGGGTGAGGTGCCGTGTTACTCGGTCGAGGGCGTGCCGTATTACACGCCCGATGGCGACCCCTGCTGACGGCAGCGCGTTCGGCCGCCGCGGCCCTGCCCTGAGGGCCGGGCAAATCGGAACCAGCAGGTAAGCTGGCACGTCGTGACCGATCACGCCCGCATGCGGCTACACGACACGGCCGCCGGTGCCGTGCGTGATTTCATTCCGCTGCGCGAGGGCCACGTCTCCATCTACCTGTGTGGCGCGACGGTGCAGGGCCTGCCACATATCGGCCACGTCCGCAGCGGGGTGGCCTTCGACATCTTGCGGCGCTGGTTGATCGCGCGCGGCTACGACGTCGCATTCATCCGCAACGTGACCGATATCGACGACAAGATTCTCAACAAGGCCGCCGCGGCATGCCGGCCGTGGTGGGAGTGGGCGGCCACGTACGAACGCGCTTTCAGCGCGGCCTACGACGCCCTGGATGTCTTGCCGCCGTCCGCGGAGCCGCGGGCGACCGGGCACATCACGCAGATGGTCGAGTTAATCGAGCGGCTGATCGAGAAGGGCCACGCGTACACCGGCGACGGCGACGTCTACTTCGACGTGCTCAGCTACCCGGAATACGGCCAGCTCTCCGGGCACAAGATCGACGACGTCCACCAGGGCGAGGGCGTGGCCAGCGGCAAGCGAGACCAGCGTGACTTCACGCTGTGGAAGGGTGCCAAACCCGGCGAGCCGTCGTGGCCGACACCGTGGGGGCGCGGACGCCCCGGCTGGCACACCGAATGCGTGGCGATGGCGCGCGAGTACCTGGGCCCGGAATTTGACATTCATTGCGGTGGAATGGATTTGGTCTTCCCGCACCATGAGAACGAAATCGCGCAGAGCCGTGCCGCCGGGGATGGGTTCGCCCGCTACTGGCTGCACAACGGCTGGGTGACGATGGGCGGGGAGAAGATGAGCAAGTCGCTGGGCAACGTGCTGGCCATCCCGGCGATGTTGCAGCGGGTGCGGCCCGCCGAACTGCGTTACTACCTGGGCAGCGCTCATTACCGGTCGATGCTGGAATTCTCCGAGGCCGCCCTACAGGACGCCGTGAAAGCCTATGTCGGCGTTGAGGATTTCCTGCACCGGGTCCGCAACAGGGTCGGTGCGGTCGTGCCCGGCGACTGGACACCGCGCTTCGCCGAAGCGCTCGACGACGATCTCGCCGTCCCGATCGCGCTGGCCGAGGTGCATCACGCCCGCGCGGAGGGCAACCGGGCGCTCGACGCGGGCGATCACGAAGGAGCGTTGACGTACGCCGGGTCTATCCGCGCCATGATGGGCATCCTGGGCTGCGATCCACTCGACGAACGCTGGGAATCTCGCGACGAAACATCCGCCGCGCTCGCGGCCGTCGGCGTGCTGGTGGAGGCCGAGCTGGAAAGCCGGCAGAAGGCCCGCGAAGAGCGCAATTGGGCTCTCGCCGACCAGATTCGGGATCGACTCAAGCAGGCCGGCATCGAGGTCACCGATACCGCCGACGGGCCGCAGTGGGAGCTGCTGGCCGGTCAAGACAAGTAGGGCCGGTAGATGGCCGGTAACTCGCGGCGCCGCGGAGCGATACGCAAACCCGGCACCAAGAAGGGCCCCACCGTGGGCTCGGGCGGACAGCGCCGCCGTGGGCTGGAGGGGCGCGGTCCCACGCCGCCCGCACATCTGCGTCCGAACCATCCCGCCGCCAAACGCGCCCAGCAGCCGCGAAGGCCGGCCAAACGCAGCGACGAAACCGAAACCGTGCTAGGCCGCAACCCGGTGCTGGAATGCCTGCGCGCGGGCGTGCCGGCGACCGCGCTCTACGTCGCGCTCGGCACCGAAGCCGACGAGCGTCTCACCGAATCCGTCTCTCGCGCAGCCGATTTGGGCATCGCGATCCTCGAGGTACCGCGCACGGACCTGGACCGGATGACCAGCAACCACCTGCACCAGGGCATCGCGTTGCAGGTGCCGCCGTACAACTATGCCCACCCTGACGACCTGCTCGGGGTCGCCGCCAAATCGCCGCCGGCGCTGCTGGTCGCGCTGGACAACATCTCCGATCCCCGCAATCTCGGTGCCATCGTCCGTTCGGTCGCCGCGTTCGGTGGTCACGGCGTGCTGATCCCGCAGCGACGTTCGGCCTCGGTGACAGCGGTGGCGTGGCGCACCAGCGCGGGGGCGGCGGCGCGTATTCCGGTGGCGCGAGCCACCAATCTAACCAGGGCACTTCAGAATTGGGCCGATGCCGGCCTGCGGGTGATCGGATTGGACGCCGACGGTGACACCGCGCTCGACGACCTGGACGGCACCGACCCGACGGTGGTGGTCGTCGGCTCCGAGGGCAAGGGTCTGTCGCGGCTGGTGCGTCAGAACTGCGACGAGGTCGTGTCCATCCCGATGGCCGGTCAGACCGAATCGCTGAACGCGTCGGTGGCCGCCGGTGTGGTGCTCGCCGAAATTGCCCGTCAGCGAAGGCGTTAGTTGACCGGCCGCCTTGTCGCCACACTGTTGGCGCTGGCGGTGCTTCTTGCGTCGCCGGCGTCAGCGCAATCGCCCGTCTTCGACCTGCAGGCCCATCGCGGCGGGCGCGGCGAGACGACCGAGGAGTCACTGCGGGCATTCGCCAAATCGCTCGAATTGGGGGTCAGCACACTCGAACTCGATGTCGGCATCACCAGGGACGGGCAGCCCCTGGTATGGCACGACCCGACGATTCAGCCCGAGAAGTGCTCCGACACCGCGCCCGTCGTCGCTGGCGACCCCGAGTACCCCTACGTCGGCAAGCTCGTGCACGAGCTGACCCTGGCGCAGATTCGCACGCTGGACTGCGGCCGCCGGCTCGAGGAGTTCCCGCGGGCGGAAGTGGTGCGGGGCAACAAGATCGCGAGCCTGCCGGAAGTGTTCGCGCTGGCCGATTCGTATCGCGCCGACGTCCGCTACAACATCGAGACCAAGGTGGAAGCCGATGACCCGGGCAGATCGGCAGACCCGCAGGAATTCGTCGATGTGATCCTGGCCGCGGTGAGATCGGCGGGCAAGATCGACCGCGTGGAGGTCGAAAGCTTCGACTGGCGCACGCTGCCCATGGTGCACCGGGCCGAGCCGTCGATTCCGTTGGTCGCCTTGTACGACGAGGAGACCTGGGCGCCGGGCTCTGCCTGGGTCGCGGGCGAAAATGTCGCCACGATCGGGGACCCGATGATCGGGGCGTTGCTGGTTGGCGCCAACATCCTCTCACCGGACTACCAACAGGTCACCGGCAAACCCTACGTCGATCGCGCGCATGCGTTGGGGCTCAAGGTGATTCCCTGGACCGTCAATGACGCCGACGCCATGCGTTCGCAAATCGCGGACGGCGTCGACGGCCTCATCACCGACTACCCGACGCGGCTACGCGGCGTGCTGGCCGAACTCGCGATGCCGCTGCCGCCAAAGGTCTAGGCCTCGACCTCGACTAGCCAGCCACGCTGTCGGCCAGAACACCGACGTCGTCGAGATCGTGTCGGCGTCTGCGCTGGTTGGCGCGGGCTGCGCGCCAAATCATGCCCGGGCGCAGCAGCCGGGTCGCGGGATCGACGAGTGCTGTCACCCTGAAGAACTGATTGAATGCGGTGGTGTCGTGTTCGGCCGCGGCGAGCACGCGATCGACGTATACGTTGAGCAGCCGGGTGACCAGCGGTGGTGTGCCGTCGATTTCGGGCAGAGACAGGTCGGGATTGGCCGAGAGCTCCCAAGCTTGGCGGATCGGCACCATCGCGTCTCGGAAAAACCTCCGCGCCAAATCCCTTGTGCCGCTGGATAAGCATTCGCGCAGCGCCACCGCCTCCAATGCGGCCACCGTCATGCCCTGGCCGTAGATCGGGTTGAAGCTGCAGATCGCATCGCCGATAACCAGCAAGCCCTCGGGAAATCGTCGCATCTTGTCGTAGCGGCGCCACTGACTGGATGGCTGACGGTGCCGCGCGGGCTCTCCGACAGGTTCGGCGGCTCGCACTGCGGCGAGCATGTGGGCCGGTGCGTAGTCCTCGACGAACTCGCACATCGCCGCGATGTCGGCGGGTGGCTCGTGTCCTGCCATTCCGAACACGGTGAACATCCAGGTGTCGTTCTCGCAGTGCAGAATTCCCAGCCCGTGCGGGCGACCCGGCACGACACCGACGAGGAAACCGCGTTCGTGCAGCGCGTCCGGCGCCATGCGCAGCAGCTGGCTCACATAGGTCAGCTGCACCGAGACATGATCCTCGCGCGGGCGGTCGTAGCCCATCCGGTTCAGCCACAGCGGGGTGCGGGCTGCGCGCCCTGTGGCATCGACCACCAGATCGGCCCTCAGCGGGGCGACTTCGCGGGTGCGACGATTGACCACCTGCGCTCCCGTGACGCGGTGGTGGTCGGGAGTTGATGTCAACTGCACGATGTCGTGCTCGTCGAGCAGGGTGACGTTGGGGACGCCGCGTAGCCGTCCGCGGACGTGTTCCTCGATGAACGGGCGGGTCGCGAGATAAGCGGTAACCGAGGTGGCGCTGCCGGTGCGCGCCATCAGGTGGCCGCCCAATTCGTAGTGCAGCCGCGACAGGTCCCGGCCGTCGATGTAGTGCGCACCGTCAAGGACCAGCTGATCGAGGATGCCGGGGAACAGTTCCTCGAGCACCTGGGCGCCGCGGGGCAGCAGGCCATGGAGGTGCCGGCCCTGCGGCACGCCTCGACGAGCCTCCGGGTTGGTGGGAAGGGCGCCGGGCAGCGGGTCGCGCTCGACCACCGTGACTGCTTCGTAGAACTCGCTCAGCGACCGCGCGGCCAGCAGGCCGGCCATGCTCGCTCCCAACACCACCGCTTTATTGCCGATCTTGGCCATGGTTTCCGCCTTTGCTCAGCGCCTATCTGACGAAAGCCATGCTCACGGCCCGCGGGTAGGGGCCGATAGCGTAGTCGACTACTTCACTAATGCGTGTCACGCGAAACGCGGGAAAATCGCCGTGCGTGGGAATCGCTGCGGGAACTCGTGCCTACCGGCAATCGTCTGCCCGCGCTGCGGCGTGCTCGCAGACGAGATTGGCGCCTGAAGCTCTTGGCCGGGGCCAACCGCCGACCCTAGAGTCCCAGCAGCCGCGCCGACCCCCACAGCGCCACCACGGCCACCGCCAGCGCCGGGGGCACGGTGCACAACCCGAGGCGGGTGTACTCGCCGACACCAGCGTCCGTATCGTGCTGTCGTAACACGCGCCGCCACAACAGGTTTGACAGCGAGCCGACATAGGTCAGGTTCGGCCCGATGTTGACTCCGATCAGCACCGCCAGGATGACAACCGGGCCGCCAGGCGCGACGAGCGGCAGCAGCACCAGCGTCGCCGGCAGATTGTTGACGACGTTGGCCAGCACGGCGGCCACCGTGGCGACGGCGAGCAGCGCGGGCAGTCCCGAGCCCGACGGCAGCACTGTGGACATCGCCCTGTCCATCCCATGGACCATCACCGCCTGCACAACGACACCCAGCGCCAACACGAACACCAGGAACGACGGTTGCGCCGAACGCGCGATCTCGACCACTGAGGTGTGCCCGCGGCTCAGGCTACGTACCGCCAGCACCGAAGCGCCGACCAGCGCGACCCACGCCGGGGCCACCCCCACGGATTGGCCGAGGGCGAACCCGGCGAGCGTGAGCCCGACGACCACCAAGACGAAGACGGGCGGCCGCGGTGCCGGCCCGGTGCGTTCCGGGTCGGGCTGGACGCGTAGGTCCCCGGCGAAAAACAAGCGGAACGCCACGTAGACGACGGCCACGGCGGCCACCCACGGCAACGCCATCGCCAGGGTGAACTTGGTGAACGAGAGGTTGGCGGTGTGAAAGGCCAGCAGGTTGGTCAGGTTCGACACCGGCAGCAGCAGCGAGGCGCCGTTGGCAAGGTGGGCGGTCGCGTACGCGTAGGGCCGCACCGGGGTCCGCAGCCGCCGGACGGCGGCCAGCACCACCGGGGTCAGCAACACCACCGCGGCGTCCAGGCTCAGCACCGCGGTGATCGCGGCCGCAATGCCGAACACCCGCAGCAGCAAGCCGGCCGACCCGACGCGCCCCTGGGCGATCGCCGCGCCCGCGGCCTCGAACAGACCTTCGTCGTCGCACAGCTTGGCCAGCACGAGCACCGCGCCCAGGAACGCGACCACGCCCGACAGCCCGGCGATCTCGTCGGCCGCCTGATGCACCGATATCGCGCCGACCGCGATCAGGATTGCCGCCGCCGGAACCGCCGCGGCCGCCTCGGGCCATCCCCGGGGCCGGACAACCGCAAAGCCGAGAACCACGGCGAGGAGCAGCAGGCCGAGGGTCAAGGCCATGCGGCGGGGCTCCTAACGCTGAATGCGGTGACGCCGCATGGTACCTGTCGGCGGCGCAATCCCGCGCGCGCTGAACGGCGGCGGGATCGGTTACTCTACGTCGATCCTTCTGACCGTCCCGGGAGAGCGGAATCGATGACGGAGCCGAACACCGTTGCGGCGCTTCCGCGCCGGACGGTGCACGCGCTGGATCTACTGTCCTTTTCGCTGGCCGACGTTCGCGATGGTTTGGGCCCGTATCTGTCCGTATACCTCCTGCTGACCCATCATTGGGATCAGGCTTCCATCGGATTCGTCATGGCGGTCGGCGGTATCGCCGGCGTGGTGGCGCAGACGCCGGTCGGCGCGTTGGTCGACAAGACGACCGCGAAGCGAGGCCTCGTCATCGGCGGCGCGGTGGGGGTCGCCGCGGCCGCGTTGGCCATGCCGCTGCTGCCCGGCTTCTACACGATCTCGTTCCTGCAAGCGGTTACCGGGATCGCCGGGTCCATTTTCAATCCGGCGTTGGCCGCGATAACGCTGGGCATCGTCGGCCCGAAATTGTTCTCCAGACGGGTCGGACGCAACGAATCGTTCCGGCATGCCGGCACCGCGTCGGCCGCCGCCGCCGCGGGCGGGCTCGCGTACTTCGTCGGTCCCGTGGTGGTGTTTTGGCTGCTGGCGGCGATGGCGGCGATCAGCGTTGTTGCGACGCTGCGTGTCCCGCGCGACGCCATCGACAACGACGTCGCGCGCGGTATGGACAAGGCAACCGGAAAGCGGCACGGGGAGCCGTCGGGATTCGCGGTGCTGCTGCGCAACCGGCAATTGATGATCTTCGCCGCGGTGGTCTTCGCCTTCCACCTCGCCAATGCGGCGATGCTGCCGCTGGTCGGCCAGGAGCTGGCCCTGCACAACAAAGAGGTCGGGACGGCGCTGATGTCGGCGTGCATCGTCGCCGCGCAGGTCGTCATGGTTCCGGTGGCCTACCTCGTCGGCACTAAAGCCGATGTCTGGGGCCGAAAGCCGATCTTCCTGGTCGGTTTCGCCGTGTTGACCGTTCGCGCGTTCCTGTACCCGCTGTCGGACAACTCGTACTGGCTTGTCGGTGTGCAGTTGCTCGACGGTGTCGGCGCTGGCATATTCGGGGCGCTGTTTCCGATCGTCGTCCAGGATGTCACGCACGGCACGGGCCGGTTCAACGTCAGTCTCGGGGCGATAACCACCGCGTGGGGAGTGGGCGCGGCGCTGTCGAATTTCGTCGCCGGCGGGATCGTGGTCGCCGCCGGGTACGGCACCGCGTTCATGTCACTGGGCGCCATCGCCGCGGCGGGATTCGCCCTCTATCTGATCGCGATGCCCGAGACGCTGGCCGGATCCGCTTCACGCCCAGGGGTTTTCGCGACGCCACACCGTGGGCATGTGCAGGGCGACGCCGTCGCGTCCGGCCAGCTCGTCGAGGACGGCGATGGACGCGTCTAAGTCGTCGCCCGCATAGGGCAAGGCCCGCAGCGGTTTCGACAACGGGCGGAAGAAATCGTCCCAGTGGATCAGGATCACCCGTCGCGCGCCGACCGCGCGCACGGTCTCATTCCAGTAGGCATCCAGGTACGAGCGCGGCTGCACGCCCAGCTGCCCGACGCTGAGGTAGACCGCGTCGGCGCGGTGCCCCGCCAGCGCGCCCTCGACGTAGCCGGCGCTGCCCTGGATCAGTAGCCGCTGCCCGGACGGCAGGTGGTGGACCAGCGTCGACCACGCCTCACCGCACCGGTAGGCCGACACCTTCACCGGCGGCGTCAGCGGTGCGTCGATCGTTCCGGGAAAGCGGTCGGGTGGACAGTGGTGCGACTCCACCAGCGTTACTTCGTAGGCGCCCAACCGAATTGGCTCACCGGAGGCGGCGACGACGAGGCGGTCTTCCGGCAGGCCGTATCCGCGCCCGACGTTGGCCGCCGACTCGCCCCCGACCAGCTGCGCGCCGGTGCGGTCGGCGACCAGCGCGGAATCCATCACGTGGTCGATGTGCGTGTGCACCGGGATGACGGCCACCAGCCGCGACACCTTCGCCCGGGCCAGGCAGCCGTCCACCCGCGCCGATGACGGCGAGAGCTTGCCGGCCGCGACCCGCGCCAGGCTTGGCCGGGAGAAGTAGCCGTCGGTCATCAGCGCGCACGACCCGTCGTCCAGCAGCAGTGTCGCCACACCCATCCACGTCACCGAAAGCGAATCGGCTTCGGCCGCGGGCACGTCGAACCGATCCGAATACCGCGCGATATCGGGACGACCGAGCCGCAGGCGCATCAGGCGAACGACCTGAGGTCGACGCCGGCCGCGGTGAGTCGCTCGCGTACCGCGGCCGCGATCGCCACCGCGCCCGGCGAATCACCATGCACGCAAACGGATTCCACGCTGACCGGAATCTGGGCGCCGTCGATCGCGGTGACCTGTCCCGAGGTCACCATTGTCACCACCCGCTCGGCGATTGCCGCCGGGTCGTGCAGCACCGCGCCCGGTTCGCGACGGGAGACCAGCTGGCCGTCCGGCCGGTAGGCGCGATCGGCGAACGCCTCGGCCACCGCGCGCAACCCGGCGCGGGCGGCTTCGTCGAAAAACGCCGAGCCCGCCATGCCCAGCACCGGCAGCTCGGCGTTCACCAGGCGTACCGCTTCCGCGACGGCGGCGGCCTGCTCACGGTTGGTCACGATCGTGTTGTACAGCGCGCCATGGGGTTTCACATAGGACACCGTCGAGCCGGACGCCTGCGCGATAGCCTGCAACGCGCCGATCTGATAGACGACGTCGGCGACGAGATCGTCGGCCGCGACGTCGATGAACCGCCGGCCGAACCCGGCCAGGTCCCGGTAGCTGACCTGCGCGCCGATGCGCACGCCGCGCTCGGCGGCCGAGCGGCACACCCGCAGCAGGCCGGCGGGGTCCCCGGCATGGAATCCGCACGCCACGTTGGCGCTCGTGACGATGCCGAGCATGGCGTCGTCGTCCCCGAGGCTCCAGACGCCGAAGCCCTCGCCCAAATCGGAGTTCAGGTCGATACCGGCCATCCGCCTAGCTTATTGGGGCGCTAATCGGACGGCTGGTGTCGCCGCCCCAGAACCCAGCAGAACACGTAGATCACGAACGAGATGCTGGCGACGAAAACCGACACCGGGACACCGGGCGCCAGCGAGAGCACGATGCCCCCGACCGCGGACACCTCGGCGAAGACCACCGATGCGACCATCGCCGCCGCCGGCGAGACGACCACCCGGGCCGCCGCGGCCGCCGGCGTGATCAGCAGCGACATCACCAGCAGCGCCCCGACGATCTGGACGGCCTGGGCGGCCACCACGCCGACCAGCGCGGCGAACACGATGCCCAGCGCGCGAACGGGCACGCCGCGCGCGGCCGCGACGTCGGGATCGACGGTGGCGAACAGCAGCGGGCGGTAGCACGTCGCCAGCGCGGCGATGACCAGCAGGCATACCAGCGCGAGCATGGCCAGCCCGGTGTAGCCCACCCCGACGATCTGGCCGGTCAGCAGCGCAAAGCTCGTCGCCGTGCGCCCCGGATACAGCTGGATGAAAAGCACGGCCAGGCCCAACCCGAACGCCAGCACCACCCCGATCGCCGAGTCGCGCTCCCGGGTCCGCTGGCCGAACAGGCCGAACAGCACGGCGGCCAGGGCGCTGCCGATCAGCGCGCCCAAGCCCACCTCGAAGCCGACCAGCAGCGCGAATGCCGCTCCGGTGAGCGACAATTCGCTGGATCCGTGCACGGCGAACGACATCTGGCGCATCACGATGAACGGCCCGATCAGCCCGGCCACCAACCCCAGCAGCGCGGCCGCGAGCAGAGCCTGCTGGACGAAGTCATGGGCGAGCAGGTTGGCGGTCACGTCGAAGGCGAACAGGTGGTCCAGCATGTCGGCGAGCCGGTGGTTCATCCGGTGCACCCCTCATCCGGCTCGCCCACCACCGCATAGCCGTCCTTGACCTTGACCACCTCGATGTCGGCGCGGTAGAGGTCCGACAGCGTCTCGGTGGTCATCACCTGCTCGACGGTGCCGATCCTGAATCGGCCGTCGACCAGATACAGCACCCGGTCGACGTAGGGCAGGAAAGGGTTGATCTCGTGGGTGACGACGATGACCGTGGTGCCGGCGTCGCGCCGGCGCCGATCGATCAGTGCCGACACCAATTTCGTGTTGGCGGGGTCGAGGGTCAGCAACGGTTCGTCGCACAGCAGCAGCGTCGGGTCGCTGACGAGCGCCTGCGCGATCCGCACGCGCTGCAACTCGCCGCCCGACATCACCCCGACCGGGACGTCGGCCAGGTGTTCGCCGTTGACCTGGCGCAGCGCCTGCCACATGGCCGCGCGCCGTCGGGCCCGGTCGGCGGAGCGCAGCGGCGTGCCGCCCCAGCGGCGTCCGTCGATGCCAAGCCGGACCAGGTCGCGCCCACGCAGCATCACGCCCCGGTCGATCGGGCGGTGTTGCGGCACATAGCCGATGTCGCCGCTACCCGCCGTAATCGGCTTGCCGCCCACCAATGCGGCGCCGGCGCTCAGCGGCAGTTGTCCGAGCAGGACCTTGAGTAACGACGTCTTGCCGCTGCCGTTGGGACCCAGCACGGCGATGAACTCGCCGGGCGAGACCGACAGGTCGAGGTGATCCCAGAGCACGCGATCACCGAACGCCAGCCGGGCGCCTGTCAGAGAAACGGCGGGACGGTCGACGGGCTGGACCGGTTGGACGCTCACCGGCCCGACCGCAGCGCGGCGAGCAACTGGTCGACGGTGTTGCGCTGCCAGGTCAGGTAGTCGGTGCCGTCGGGCAGCGTCTCCGTCACTTCGGTCACCGGCACACCCGCGCGGCGGGCCGCGGCTGCCACGCCGTTGATAGCCGAGGTGGACGTCTGCCGGTTGACCAGCAGCGCCGAGACTCGCCGGTGGTTGATCAGATCGAGGACCGATGCCATGTCAGCCGGCGCTGGGTCGGTCTCGTTCTCGTTGGCGGCGGAAAAGGCGGCGGGGGTGCGATCGGTCAGGCCGGAGGCCTCCAGCAGGTAGTCCGCCACGGGCTCGGTCGCGATGACTCCGGCGTGTGGGTACGCGCTGGCGATGGCGTGTTCGGAGCGGGTGATCGAGTCGGCGCCGCGGCAGAATTCGGCCGCGTTGGCCCGATAGTCGGCGGCATTCGCCGGATCGATGGCCGCCATCCGGTCGGCGATGGCGGAGGCAACCGATTTGGCGACGCTCAGGTCGTAGAAGACGTGCTCGTTGGGCGGATCGCCGGGGTTCGCGCGACCGACAAACGAGTAGGCGTCAACGGGTTTGACGGACCGATGCCCGGCCAGCACCTGGTCCACCCACGGGTCGTAGCCGCCGCCGTTGTAGACCACCAGGGCCGCGTCGATGATCGCCGCGGCGTCCGATGGCTTTGGCTGATACGAGTGCGGATCCTCATCCGCGCCGCTAAGGATGGACTTGACGGCGACGTGGCTGCCGACGACGGCTCGTGCCACGCTGCCCCAGACATCGGTGGAGGCCACGACGGTGGCCGCCTGCGGGCGCGCCGAATTGGCGATCCCGCAGCCGGCGAGCGCGCTCGCGACCGCCAAGCAAGCGACAATGGCCGACAGCCGCCGCGTCGGATTTACCAGTGCCATTCGTGTCCCATGTCCGCCGATGTGAGCCCGCTGAGTCCCTCAGACAGCTTAATCCTAATGACAATCGTTTCCATTAGGAATAGGGGGTCGAGGCTGCGTAGGCGCCGACGGGGATCCGCTGTAGCGTCACCGAACGTGAGTCCCACCCCCCGCCGGCGTGCGACTCTGGCGTCGTTGGCGGCCGAACTCAACGTCTCGCGCACGACCGTCTCGAATGCCTTCAACCGCCCGGATCAGCTCTCCGCCGACCTTCGCGAACGGGTGCTGGCGACGGCCAAGCGGCTCGGTTACGCCGGACCCGACCCGGTGGCGCGATCGTTGCGGACGCGCAAAGCGGGGGCCGTTGGTCTGGTGATGGCCGAACCGCTGACCTATTTCTTCAGCGATCCCGCGGCGCGGGATTTCGTTGCGGGAGTGGCACAGTCATGCGAGCAGCTGGGGCAGGGGCTGCTGCTGGTAGCCGTAGCCGGCAGCCGAACACTAGAGGACGGGACGGCCGCCGTGCTGGGTGCCGGGGTGGACGGCTTCGTCGTCTATTCCGTCTGCGACGACGATCCCTATCTCCAGGTGGTGCTGCAACGTCGGCTTCCCGTCGTGGTGGTGGATCAGCCCAAAGGCCTGTCCGAGGTGTCCCGCGTCGGCATCGACGACCGAGCGGCGATGCGCGAGCTCACCGACTATGTGCTGGGGTTGGGACATCGTGAAATCGGGCTGCTGACCATGCGATTGGGCCGGGACCGTCGGCAAGGACTCGTCGACGCCGAGCGGCTGCGGTCACCGGCATTCGATGTGCAGCGCGAGCGCATCATCGGCGTGTGGGAGGCGATGAAAGCCGCGGGGCTGGACCCGGATTCGCTGACCGTGGTGGAAAGCTACGAACACCTCCCGGCGTCGGGCGGCGACGCGGCCAAGGCGGCGCTTCAGGCCAATCCGCGGATCACCGCGTTGATGTGCACCGCGGACATACTGGCCCTGTCGGCGATGGATTACCTTCGCGCACACGGCATTTACGTGCCCGGCCAGATGACGGTCACCGGGTTCGACGGCGTGCCCGAGGCGATCAGGCGCGGGCTGACGACGGTCGCGCAGCCGAGTTTGCAAAAGGGACGCCGGGCGGGCGAACTGCTGCTGAACCCGCCGCGGTCGGGTCTGCCAGCCGTCGAGCTGCTGGACACCGAGCTGATTCGCGGGCGTACCGCCGGTCCGCCCGCCTAGCCGGATTCGGTGTCGCCGATGAGCAACCGCACGGCCAGGTCCAGCCGCTTGCTGACGTCGGTCGCCGAGGCGCGCCGGGTGAGCCACGCGAGCAGGTTCGACAGCCACACGTCGGAGATCACCCGGGCGATGTGGTACTGGTCCTCGGTCGGCTCGCCGTCGGCCATGGCACGCGCGAACATGGAATCGATGAGCTTCTCGACCTGGTCGACCTCGCTGGCCGCGGATGCGTCGGCGAAAACATAGGCGCGCGTCATCGCCTCGGTGAGTAGCGGATTGCGCTGCATCGCGCGGTTGAGCTTGCCCACCATGAAGTTCAGCCGCAGGAACGGCGTGGCGCCGGCGACCGCGGAGCGATCGGTTTTGGCGTCGATGCGGCTGAACTCCCGGCCCAGGGCAGACACCAGCAGATGCACCTTCGACGGGAAATAGCGGTACAGCGTCCCAACCGCTACGTCGGCCCGGTCCGCCACCGCGCGCATCTGGACCGCCTCGTAGCCACCCTTCGACGCGATGGCCATGGTTGCGTCCAGGATGCGTTTGCGGCGCTCCCGCTGTGCCTCCGAGCCCAGCTCGGATTCCGCCAATACCGCCACGTTTATGACCTCGCGCGGCTGCGATTCAGAAACGCGGCCCAGGTTCGTGTTCGCTGGCGACATCTGGCCGATTCCCCCTCTTCCGGGCGGTTCGTTCGCAAACGATACGCAAGCCGATTGTGAATTTCCCACCTCCACCCCACCGGGACAACGAGCTGTCCTGCTGCAATGGCGTTCGACTTGACGCTCGATCGCTGGCACTATTAGAACACGTTCTAGTGGGCACCGGGGCCCCATTTATTGCCTCGAATCAAGGACGCGGAGGACGCACACGTGGTAGCGACCGTCACCGACGAACAGTTCGCGGCCCGTGAGCTGGTGCGCGATTGGGCGCGCGATTCCTCCTCGGGACCCAACGGGACCCAAGCGATCCGCGACGTCGAGCAGGGCAACGCCGACGTGTGGCGGCCGGTGTTCGCGGGCCTGGCCGAACTGGGCCTGTTCGGCGTGGCGGTTGCGGAGGACTCCGGCGGGGCGGGCGGTAGCGTCGAGGACCTCTGCGCGATGGTCGAGGAAGCGGCCAAGGCGCTGGTACCCGGGCCCGTCGCCACCACCGCGCTGGCCACCCTCGTCGTCGACGATCCCGAGACGCTGGCCGCGCTGGCCTCCGGCGAACGCTTCGCCGGCGTCGCACTCGAGGGCGCCGTGCAGTTCGACGGCGCTCTTGCGTCCGGGACCGTCGACCTGGTGCTGGGCGCCGCGGACGGCGGTCTGTTGCTGCTACCCGCCGGCGAGACGTGGGTGTTGGTCGACACCCAGGGCGACGGCGTGCAGCTGGAACCCTTGCGGGCCACTGACTTTTCCCGGCCGTTGGCGCGGGTGGTACTGACGTCGGCGTCGGCCACCGCGATCCAAGCGCCGCGGGAGCGGGTCGAGGAACTCGCCGCGACCGTGCTGGCCGCCGAGGCGGCGGGCGTGACCCGATGGTCGCTGGACACCGCGGTCGCATATGCCAAAGTGCGGGAGCAGTTCGGCAAGCCGATTGGCAGTTTCCAGGCCGTCAAGCACCTGTGCGCCGAGATGCTGTGCCGGGCCGAACAGGCCGAGGTGGCCGCCGCCGACGCCGCGCGGGCCGCGGCGGACTCCGACCCCGCCCAGTTCTCGATCGCCGCGGCGCTGGCCGCGAGCATCGGCATCGCCGCCGCGAAGGCCAACGTCAAGGACTGCATTCAGGTGCTCGGCGGCATCGGGTGCACCTGGGAGCACGACGCGCACCTGTACCTGCGCCGGGCGCATGCCATCGGCCGTTTCCTAGGGGGCGCCGAGCGCTGGCTGCGTCGCATCACCGCGCTGACGCAATCGGGCGTGCGGCGTCGGCTGGGCATCGACCTCACCGAGGTGGAGGGCCTGCGGCCGGAGATCGCCGCGGCCGTCGCTGAGGTCGCCGCACTGCCGGAGGAGAAACGTCAGGCGGCGCTGGCCGACGCCCGGCTGCAGGCGCCGCATTGGCCGCCGCCGTACGGGCGCGCGGCGTCACCGGCCGAGCAGCTGCTGATCGATCAGGAGATGGCGGCCGCCGGTGTGGTGCGGCCCGACCTGGTGATCGGTTGGTGGGCGGCGCCGACCATCCTCGAGCACGGCACGCCCGAGCAGATCGAACGCTTCGTGCCGGCCACCCTGCGCGGCGAATTCCTTTGGTGCCAACTGTTTTCCGAGCCGGGAGCGGGCTCCGACCTGGCGTCCCTGCGCACCAAGGCGGTCCGCGGCGACGGGGGCTGGCTGTTGACGGGGCAGAAGGTCTGGACGTCCGCGGCCCACAAGGCGCGCTGGGGTGTGTGCCTGGCGCGCACCGATCCCGACGCGCCCAAACATAAGGGCATCACCTACTTCCTGCTGGACATGAAATCGCCGGGCATCGAAATCCGGCCATTGCGCGAGATCACCGGTGACTCGCTGTTCAACGAGGTGTTCCTGGACAACGTGTTCGTGCCCGACGAGATGGTGGTCGGCACGGTGAACGACGGCTGGCGGCTGGCCCGCACCACGCTGGCCAACGAGCGGATCGCGATGGCCACCGGCACCGCGCTGGGCAACCCGATGGAAGAGCTGCTCAAGGTGCTGGCGGGGATCGACCTCGACACGTCCCAGCAAGACCGGCTGGGGCGCTTGATCGTCACCGCCCAGACCGGAGCGCTGCTGGATCAGCGCATCGCGCAGCTCGCGGTGGGCGGGAAGGACCCGGGGGCGCAATCCAGCGTGCGCAAGCTCATCGGCGTCCGCTACCGGCAGGCGCTGGCCGAATTCACGATGGACGTCTCCGAGGGCGGCGGCCTGGTCCACAACCAAGCGGTCTTCGACTTCCTCAACACCCGCTGCCTGACTATCGCCGGGGGTACCGAGCAGATCCTGCTCACCGTGGCCGCCGAGCGCCTCCTCGGTCTGCCGCGCTGAGCGGCTTTGGCGGCGAGCCTGTAATTTTGGCGGTCCCTACTCGCACTTTGTCTGCAGATTTACAGGCTCGGCGCCGTCAGGAGCTAGGAGAACGTCGTCACCGCGCAGGTGCTGGGCGAGGTGATGTTGACCCCGGGGTAGACCACCTGGATATGCGTGCAGGTGATGACGTTGACGTCGGTCTTGGGCTGGCCGGTCCGCCAATCGGTCGAGTCGATGCGCCCGGTCGTCTGGTATTTGTCCGGCGGTCCCTCACCGAAGTAGACGGTGGTGATCTCGTCGTTGCCCATCGCCTTGTGGACCCGTTCGTACTGGCCGCTGGCGTGCGTGTCCAGGTAGGCCAACCGATCCGTCGACCGGACCTCGGTGGTCTGGCGGGCCCACAGCCCCGGCGGGAAGCCGGTCACGCCGCCGTCGGGGGCGCGCACGTCGGCCCCGGCAGTGAAGTCACAGTGACCGTCGGACTTGAAGCAATTGAGGAACATGTGCGTCTCGAGCTGGTTGGGGCCGTCGAGCGGAAACAGGGTGGTGGCGGTGTTGCTGGCCGCCGAGGACGCGGGCGCCGGCAGGAACGTCACCATCGCCCCCACCACCGCGAATCCCGTCACTAGCCGCATCATCGGCGCTCCCCTTCCCGATTCGCTACGCGACTAATCGTCGTAGGTGACTTCTACCGAATCAGATTCGGGGTGAGATTGACAGGCCAAAATCAAACCTTCGTCGAGATCCTGCTGCTCGAGCACGTCGTTGACCTCCATGTTCACCTTGCCGCTGCGCAGCGTGCAGGCGCATGCGCCGCAGTGGCCCTCTCGGCAGGAAAACGGCGCGTCCAAACCCTTCGCGAGCAAAACGTCGAGCAGCTTGGCGTTGCGCGGCCAGGACACGGTATGCGTTTCGCCGTCCAGCTCGACGACCGCGGTGGCCGGCGGCTCGTCGCCTTCGGCGGTGTCCTCGATCTTGACCGCCGCGAAGGGGTCGGAGTCCAGCGACTTGAACACCTCGATATGTACTTGCGGCGCAGGCACTTTCAGCGTCTCCAGCGCCTCACGCGAGGCGTCCATGAACGGGCCCGGCCCGCAGATGTAGATGGGCCGATCGGTGTACGGGGCCGCCAGCTTCGCCAGCGCCGTGGCGCTCGGCAACCCCTGCAGCGATTCCAGCCAATGCAGCACAGTGAGCCGGTCGGGATACTTGGCGGACAGCTCGCGCAGCGCGTCGGCGAAGATCACCGAGCGGTCGTCGCGGTTGGCGTAGAGCAGCGTCACCTGCCCACTGCCCTCGGCGAGGGCGGACTTGCAGATCGACATGATCGGGGTGATCCCGCTGCCGGCTGCCATCAGCAGGAAGTCGGCGTCCAGCGTCTTGGGCACGAAGTTGCCCGACGGCGCCAGCACGTGGATGCGCATGCCTTTGTGGGCGTGGTCGCACAGCCAGTTGGACGCGTAGCCGTCCGCGGTGCGCTTGACCGTGACGGTGAGCGCGTCGTCGGTGAACGGCGAGCTGCACAGCGAGTAGCAGCGGGCCACCGATCCGGTCCGATCGCTGGGCACGCGCAATGTCAGGAACTGGCCGGGCGCGTAGCGTAGCCGCTCCGGGGGGATGCCGGGGTCGCCCGCTGTGTCCGGCACCGCGAACACCAGCGATCGCGCGTCGTCGGTTTCGGCGACGACCTCGGCGATCTGCAGTTCAAGGACGTGGTCGCCGAGTGGCTCGTCGGGAATTGCTTCCGTCAAGACCAGCCCTTCCTTCGATGACAACTAGAACATGTTACAGAAAACCCGATTGGTACCGCTACCAGCCGCAGGAATACCCTGCTCGACACAAATCGGAACGTGTTCTAGTCTTCTGTGTAAATCCGCACTCCCAGGAGGCAAACGTAGGTGACTTCCATTCAACAGCGTGATGCACAGTCGATTCTGGCTGGCATCGATGATCTGCTTCCGCAGATTCGGGAGCGCGCTCAGGCGACGGAGGACTTGCGCCGGCTGCCCGATGAGACCGTTCAGGCGCTCGAGGACGTCGGCTTCTTCACCCTGCTGCAGCCCGAGCAGTGGGGCGGTCTGCAATGCGATCCCACGCTGTTCTACGAGGCGACGCGGCGACTGGCGAGTGCGTGCGGCTCCACCGGCTGGGTGAGCTCGATCGTCGGGGTGCACAACTGGCATCTGGCGCTGTTCGACCAGCAGGCGCAGGAAGAGGTCTGGGGCGAGGACCCCAAGACGCGGATCTCGTCGTCGTATGCCCCGATGGGGGCGGGCGTGGTGACCGACGGGGGCTACATCGTCAACGGCTCGTGGAACTGGTCGTCGGGCTGTGACCACGCCAGCTGGACGTTCGTCGGCGGCCCGGTCATCAAGGACGGCCGCCCGGTGGATTTCGGCAGCTTCCTGATCCCGCGCAGTGAATACCGCATCGACGACGTGTGGCATGTGGTCGGACTGCGCGGCACCGGCAGCAACACGCTGGTGGTCAAGGACGTCTTCGTGCCCCGGCATCGGTTCCTGTCCTACAAGGCGATGAACGACGGCACCGCCGGGGGATACCAGACCAATACTGCACCGGTCTACAAAATGCCGTGGGGCACAATGCATCCCACCACAATCTCGGCGCCGATCGTCGGCATGGCGTACGGCGCGTACGAGGCGCACGTCGAGCACCAGGGCAAGCGGGTGCGCGCGGCGTTCGCCGGCGAGAAGGCCAAGGACGACCCGTTCGCCAAGGTCCGCATCGCCGAGGCGGCCAGCGATATCGACGCCGCCTGGCGTCAGCTGTCCGGCAACGTCGCCGACGAGTACGCGCTGCTGTCCGCCGGCAAGGAGATCCCGTTCGAGCTGCGCGCCCGCGCCCGCCGCGACCAGGTGCGCGCCACCGGCCGCTCGATCGCCGCGATCGACCGGCTGTTCGAGGCGTCGGGTGCCACCGCGCTGGCCAATGACCAGCCGGTGCAACGCTTCTGGCGCGACGCGCACGCGGGCCGGGTGCACGCCGCCAACGACCCCGAGCGGGCGTACGTGATCTTCGGGAACCACGAGTTCGGGTTGCCGCCCGGCGACACGATGGTCTGATGCGCGCCGGTGACGATGCAGAGCGAAGCGATGAGGAGGAGCGGCGCTTAGTGACAGTGACGGCTACCGAAGAGCTGACGTTCGAGTCCACGTCGCGCTTCGTGGAGGTCGACGTCGACGGGCCGCTGAAGCTGCACTACCACGAGGCGGGAGTCGGCAACGACCAGACCGTGGTGCTACTGCACGGCGGTGGGCCCGGGGCGGCGAGCTGGACGAACTTCTCGCGCAATATCCCGGTGCTGGCCCGGCAATTTCACGTGCTCGCCGTCGACCAGCCCGGCTACGGCCACTCCGACAAGCGCGCCGAGCATGGGCAATTCAACCGCTACGCCGCGCGGGCGCTCAAAGGCCTCTTCGAGCAGTTGGGTCTGGGACGCGTTCCGCTGGTGGGTAATTCGCTGGGCGGGGGCACCGCGGTGCGGTTCGCGCTCGACTACCCGGATCTGGCCGGACGCCTGGTTCTGATGGGTCCCGGGGGGCTCAGCGTCAACCTGTTTGCGCCGGACCCCACCGAGGGCGTCAAGCGCCTCGGCAAGTTCTCCGTCGAACCCACGAAAGAGAACCTCGAGGCGTTCCTGCGCGTGATGGTCTACGACCAGAAGCTCATCACCCCCGAGCTGGTCGACGAGCGCTTCGCCCTGGCCAGCACGCCGGAGTCGCTGACCGCGACCCGCGCGATGGGAATGTCGTTCTCCGGGGCCGACTTCGAGCTCGGCATGATGTGGCGCGAGGTGTACAAGCTGCGCCAGCCGGTGCTGCTGATCTGGGGACGCGAGGACCGGGTCAACCCGCTGGACGGCGCGCTGGTCGCGCTGAAGACCATTCCCCGTGCGCAACTGCATGTCTTCGGGCAGTGTGGACATTGGGCGCAGGTGGAGAAGTTCGACGAGTTCAACAAACTCACCATCGATTTCCTGGGAGGTGCGTGATGAGCATCCGCTCGCTGGGCTATCTACGCATCGAGGCCACCGACATGGCGGCCTGGCGCGACTACGGCCTGAAGGTCCTCGGCATGGTCGAGGGCAAGGGCGCCACCGAGGGCGCGCTCTATCTACGCATGGACGATTTCCCGGCCCGGTTGGTGATTGTTCCCGGCGAGCAGGACCGGCTTGCGGAGGCCGGATGGGAATGCGCGAATGCCGAAGGGCTGCAAGAGATCCGCAACCGGCTCGACGTGGAGGGCACCCCGTACAAGGAGGCCACCGCCGCCGATTTGGCCGAGCGGCGGGTGGACGAGATGATTCAGTTCTCCGACCCCTCCGGCAACCCGCTGGCCGTCTTCCATGGCGCCGCACTGGAACACCGCCGCGTGGTCAGCCCGTACGGCCACAAATTCGTCACCGCCGAGCAGGGCCTGGGCCACGTCGTGCTGACCACCCGCGACGACGACGAGGCGCTGCACTTCTACCGGGACGTGCTCGGGTTCAAGCTTCGTGACTCGATGCGGATGCCGCCGCAGATGGTTGGGCGGCCCGCCGACGGCGCGCCGGCCTGGCTGCGCTTCTTCGGCTGCAACCCGCGCCACCACAGCCTGGCTTTCCTGCCGCTGCCGACCCCGAGCGGCATCGTGCACCTGATGGTCGAGGTCGAAAACGCCGACGACGTGGGCCTGTGCCTGGACCGGGCGCTGCGCCGCAACGTGCCGATGTCGGCCACCCTGGGCCGGCACGTCAACGACCTGATGCTGTCCTTCTACATGAAGACGCCCGGTGGGTTCGACGTCGAATTCGGTTGTGAGGGTAGGCAGGTCGAGGATCACGACTGGATCGCCCGGGAAAGCACCGCGGTGAGCCTGTGGGGCCACGACTTCACCGTGGGCATGCGCGGCTAGCCATGTCGGCGCCGATCGATCCGCGGGCCTTCCGGCAGGTGCTGGGTCAGTTCTGCACCGGGATCACCATCATCACCACCGTGCACGACGAGGCACCGATCGGCTTTGCGTGCCAGTCGTTCGCGGCGTTGTCCCTGGATCCGCCGCTGGTGCTGTTCTGCCCGACGAAGGTGTCGCGGTCCTGGAAGGCGATCGAGGCGTCGGGGCGGTTCTGCGTCAACGTGCTGACCGAAAAGCAGAAGGCCGTCTCCGCTCGATTCGGGTCGAAAGAGCCGGACAAGTTCGCCGGCATCGACTGGCACCCCTCAGAGCTCGGTTCGCCGGTCATCGACGGCTCACTGGCCTACATCGACTGCACCGTCGCATCGGTGCACGACGGCGGCGATCACTTCGTGGTGTTCGGCGCGGTCCAGTCGCTGTCGGAAGCCCCGAAGATCAAGCCCCGACCCCTGCTTTTCTACCGCGGCGACTACACGGGAATCGAGCCGGACAAGACCACGCCGGCGCAATGGCGCGACGACCTGGAAGCGTTCCTCACGACCACTACCCAGGACACCTGGCTCTAACGCGCTTTACGGCGGCGTCGCGATGTTCGGCGGGCTTCGGAAGTGCATTTGGTATGCATTCACCCATTCACCCGCGATAGGCCGTTGGGAAGCGGACAATAAGGGGTGATTCCCGGTGGCCCGCTGAGGGGGCGGGCCACCGGGTGGGACCCGTCTCTACGAGTTGCCCTATTAGACATATATCAAACAAGCGTTGGTCCGTGATGCACTTTGGCCATTTTGGGCGGCGGTCTTGCGCACCGAGGCCCAAGGATCGCTGGGCTTATTGCCGGTGGGCGGCCCCGGTGTCGGTTGCTGGTGTAGCCGACCCGCTCGTCGACTCATCACGAGTCGATTCATCACGAACGTTTGCGGACCCAGACGCAGCTTCCTGAGTCTCGGCCTTGACCGTCGGGTCGATGCGATCGGCACGTTGCTGCTGCTCCTGCAGTTCCTCCCGCGATGTCGCCACCTGGCTCTGATGCGTGGCCGCTCGCTCCTGCAGCTTGGCGGCTTCGGCGGCCTTGACCTCGGCCTCAGCCTGCGCAGCGCGTGCCTTCGCCGCTGTTTCATCGGCTAGCGCCTGACGCCGATCGATTTTGGCCTCCTCGGACCGCGCGTGTTCGCGAATCTCTTCGGCCCGCCGCTGCCGGCGTCGCCGCGTTGCCCTGGTCGCGATGACGATCAGGGCAACGACCACGAGGACTGCCACCGCCGCGGCGATCACCATCCAGACGATATTGCTGGTGCTCATAAATGGGGCTCCGTTGCTCGGTGTATTGGTCTGCCCGTCTACCCGGGGTCCCCGTACTCGACGTATGCCAAACAGCCAATGCCGGCGCCGGCGCCGCTACATGAAGTCCAGCGCCTCGACCGTCGCGATCGGACCCTCGTGGGTCGGCCGGTTTGCCCCGCCGATGCAGTACACCGTGTTGCCGACGGTCGCCACCACCTCGGCGTGCCGCGCCGTCGGCATGGGCGCCAGCGTGCTCCACTTCCCGCTGGCGATGTCATACATCTCGACCGTGTTCAGCACCATCGTCGGCTCTTCGCCACCGACGGCCACGATGCCGCCATCGATATAGGTGGCGCCGTAACTTCCCCGCGGCGTCGGCATGCCCACCAGCTTGGTCCAGGTCCCCGCCGCGGGGTCGAACCGTTCGAGGGCCGCGGAATTCTTGTCAGCCGAGAGGAACCGGCCGCCGACCGTGTACACGTAGGTGCCGTCGGAGACCGCGGCCAGGTGTTCGCGCGGCGTCGGCATGTCGGCGGCGTCGTTCCACGAAGTGCCGTCGAAGACCTCGGTCTGCGGGACGAGCTGCTTGGCGTTCTGCCCGCCGACCGCCACGAGTTTGTCACCCACCACGGCGGCGGCCGGCGCCGCCCGAGCGTGCGTGAGGCTCGGCAGCTCCACCCAGCTGCCACCCCGCAGCGCGAACACCTTGTTGGACGCGTTCGCGAGGTTGTCGCTCGCACCGCCGAGCACCACCACCTCGCCGCGGTACGTCGCTGCCGCCGCGTGGTGCAGCGGGATGGGCAACGGAGGGCCGGTTTCCCAGGCGCCGCTGCGCGGGTCGTAGCTTTCGACGGTCTGGAGCGCTACTCCGTTCTGCAGGCCGCCGAGGATCCAGATCTTGTTGTTGAGGACCGCCCAGGCCATCATCAACCGGGCCGTCGGCGCGTCGGGCAGGGACCGCCACTGCGAGGCCGGCTGGATCTTGCGGGCCGGCAGCTTCAGCACCTCCGCCGCAGCGGTTACCTGGCCATCTCCGACACCGGTGGACCCGCCGATCGCGTAGACGGATTTCTCCACCGCCGCGACGGCCATCCCGTGGCGCGGGGTCGTCATGTCCGGCAACCCGGTCCACGTTTTGGTCATCAGATCGAACACCGAAACGGTTTTGAGGACTTGCCCCGACGACACGCCGCCGACGGCCACCAGGCGGCCGTCCGTGATGGCCACGCCGAGGTCACTGCGCGCCTGGGGAAGCGCGGGCAACGACGTCCAGGCTTTCGCCGCCGGGTCATACGCCTCGAGCGTCGGCAGATCCGAGCCGCCGTTGGTACCGCCGACCGCGTACACCAACTTTCCGTCGGAGGCCGCGGCAAGCATCTGCCGCGGAGTCGGTATGGGCGCGCCCAGGCTCCAAGAGTTGCCGTCGAAGACCTCGGTCGTGTTCAGCAGCGCACCGCCCGCGTCGACACCGCCGGTGACAACGAGCCGATCACCGACGACGGCCGCTGCCGCCGCCGCCCTGGGCTGCAACAGGTGCGGCATCTCTACCCAGCGACTGTTGATCACACGCCAAACCTGGTCCGACGCAACGCTTTTGCCGCCCACTGACTTGAGCCCGCCCAGCACGACGGGGTTTCCCTGCCAATTGACCGCGGTCGCGCGCTGGACGGCAACCGGTAGATCGTCGCCGCCCTTCCAGCTATCGATGACTGGGTCGTAGCCCTCCTGCATCGCGCTGAGGGCTCCGTCGCTTCGAATCCCGCCGAAGATCCAGATCGTGCCGTCGACCTGGGTGGTGGCCCCGGCGTCGCGAGCGACGCGCGCATTCGTGATCGGTTTCCATTCGACCGGCGCCTCCGTGCTCGGTTGGCTCGCGGCGGTCTTGTGGCCGTTGTCGCCCGGAATCGCGAAAACCACAACGACGATCACCAGCAGCACGACGGCGGCGGCCGCGCCGGCGACCAGCGCAATGCGACTCCGCTTCTTTCCCGGCTCGCCGAACCAAGCGGCGGCCCGCGCCTGCAGCGGCGGTTTCCCACCCGGGGGCGGGACGGCGCCCGGCGGCTGCGCGGGGATCCTCGGTGGGGTCATTGCGTTGCCGTTTCCCGACGGCGGGGGCGGCGGAGCGGGCACCGGCCGCTGCGTTCCGGTGATGCCTCCGCCGCGCAATCTGGTCGCCGCGGCGGAGTACTCGTCGGACCCGGACGCCGCCAGCGGCGCGGTCGCGGGGGCGGACTCGCTCGGCGGCGGCGGTTTGGGAACGGACGACGTCGTGCGATCCGGCGGCCGCCCCGTTGCCGTGTGTCCGCGGGGGGAAGCGGAGGGAGTCGCGGTGAGGCCCGCCGTCACGTTGACCGTGTGCCCCGGCTCGACACCGACGCTGGTGATCGCCATCGAATCGGGTTTCAGGCCATTCTGGCGCTGCGCCGATTGCAATTCGCGGCCGAACTGCGCCGCGGACGTGGGCCGCTCGGCCGGATCGATGGCCATCGCATGCTCGATCGCCGCGCACACCGCGTCCGGGATCCCGTCCGGACGCATGTCCGGGACCCGTGTCGTGCTGATCCGCAGATACTGCGCAATGAGGTCCTCGCCGCTGCGGCGTTCGTGTGCGGCGCTGCCGGCAATGAGCGCATAAATTGTGGCGCCGAGAGAGTAAAGGTCGGAACTCACCGTTGCCGGATTACCGGTCATAACCTCGGGCGCGGTGTAGTCGATTGTGCCGGAGAAGAACCCGGTCGCGGTTTCATACCCGCCTTCGATGTGGGCGATCCCGAAATCGCTCAGCTGGGGCTCGCCGTAGTCGTTGATAAGCACGTTTGCGGGCTTGATATCGCGGTGCAAAGTTCCGCTCTTGTGTGCGGTTTCCAGTGCCCCGCACAACTTCACCCCGATCCGCAATGCCTCGGGCCAAGAAATTGGCCCCTCGCGGCGCAACCTGACGGCCAGCGAATCCGCTGCGTGGTAGGGCATCACGATGTACGGCTTGCCGCTCTCGGTCACGCCGACGCGCAAGATGTTGACAATATTCGGATGCCCCGAGAGGCCCCCCATCGCATAGCCCTCGCGCAGAAAGCGCTCCCTGCTGTCTTCGTCGAAATGCGATGGCAGCACCTTGACCGCGACATTTCGCCCGAGCGCCGTCTCGTAGCAGCAATAGATCACGCCGGCGCCGCCCCGGGCGACTTGGCGGGCATCTTCGAATCCGGCGGAAGCCAACTCCGCAGCGAGCCCGCTCGGGGCCGGCGTCGGACCGTCGCTGGCAGGTCCTTCAGCCATTTCTGGGCGCCAATCTGTGCAATGAATGAATTAGCGAGGTCAAGAGTATCGCTCGCGATCTCCCGCGGAGAAGATTCGGCGAGGATAGTTTCCGCCGGACATATTCTGACGCCTCCCTGGGCCAGAATGGCGTCATGACGCTCGATCTGAACGGATACTTCGATCGCATCGACTACCACGGCGCCGCCGAGCCGAACCTCGAGGTATTACAGGATCTGGTGACCGCCCACACTCGGACCATTCCCTTCGAGAACCTCGATCCGCTGTTGGGGGTGCCGGTCGACGACCTGAGCCCGGAATCCCTCGCCGACAAGCTGGTTCGCCGGGGTCGGGGCGGCTACTGCTACGAGCAGAACGGCCTAATGGGCTATGCGCTCGCCGAAATCGGCTTTCGGGTACGGCGATTCGCCGGGCGGGTGATCTGGATGGTCCCGCCCGACGCGCCGGTCGGGGCGCAGACTCATACGGTGTTGGCGGTGACGTTCCCCGGTTCCGCGGGCCCATATCTCGTGGACGTCGGTTTCGGCGGCCAGACCCTGCCTTCGCCCATCCGGCTGGAAACGGGCAGCGTCCAGCAGACGACGCTGGAACCGTACCGGTTGCGGGACCGCCGCGACGGACTGGTGCTGGAGGCCCAGATCCGCGGCGAGTGGCAGTCGCTCTACGAGTTCACCACGCGAACCAGGCCGGACATCGACCTGCGGGTGGGTAGCTGGTGGGTGTCGACCCACCCGTCGTCGCACTTCGTGACGAGCCTGACGGTCGCGCGGTTGACCGACGGCGCCCGAATGAACCTGGCGGGGCGCAACCTGACCGTTCACCGCGCCGATGGTAGCGAGAAAACCCGGCTCGAGGACGCCGCAGCGGTCGTCGACGCGCTGCGCGACCGGTTCGGCATCAATGTCGATGACGTCGCCGAGCGCGGTGCCCTCGAGGCGCGCATCGACAAGGTCCTCGACGCTTAGCGGCGCACCAGCCAGGGCCCCATGCGCCGCAGCGCCTCCTCGATGTCGGTGGTCGGCCCGGCGAAGGACAGCCGGACGAACGCATTGCCGCGCGCGGGGTCGAAGTCGATGCCCGGTGCGATGGCAACGCCGGTGTCGGACAGCAGCTTTGCGCAGAAACCCAGCGAATCGTCGGTGAAGTCGGAGACGTCGGCGTACACGTAGAACGCGCCGTCGGTCGGCGCCAGCCGGTCGATCCCGATCCGGCGCAGCCCGTCGAGCAGCAGCGAGCGGTTGACGGCGTAGTGACGCAGATGGCCGTCGGCCTCGGCGATCGCCTCGGGCGTGAACGCCGCCACCGCAGCGATCTGCGACAGCACGGGCGGGCAGATGGTGAAGTTGCCGGTCAGGCAGTCCACCGCGCGGCGCAGCTCCGGCGGCACCAGCAGCCAGCCCAGCCGCCAGCCCGTCATCGCGTAATATTTGGAAAAGCTGTTGACTACCACCGCGTTTCGCGACGTCTGCCAGGCGCAGCTGGTTTGCGGGGCGCCCGGGTAGACCAGGCCGTGGTAGACCTCGTCGCTGATCAGCCGCACCCCCGAGGCCTCGCACCACGACGCGATCGCCGCCAACTCGGCCGGCGGTATGACCGTCCCGGTGGGGTTGGCCGGGCTGGCGACGACGACTCCGGCCACCGGCGGGTCCAGTTCGGCCAGCATCCGCGCGGTCGGCTGGAACCGAGTCTCCGGCCCGCACGGGATCTCCACCACCTCGCATCCCAGCGCCGACAGGATGTTTCGATAACAGGGGTAGCCGGGACTGGCCAGCGCCACCCGATCGCCGACGTCAAAGCATGCGAGAAAAGCGAGCAGAAACCCGCCCGAGGAGCCCGTGGTGATCACCACGGCGTCGGACTCGACGTAGATTCCGTGCTGGCGCTGGTAATCCGCCGCGATCGCGTCGCGCAGTTCCGGGATGCCCAGCGCCACGGTGTAACCCAACTCGTTGAGATGCAGCGCGCTCGCCGCGGCCGCCCGCACCGGCTCGGGGGCACCGACACTCGGTTGTCCCGCCGATAGGTTCACCAGATCGCCATGACTGCGCTGGCGCTCCGCGGCCGCCAGCCAGACATCCATCACATAGAACGGCGGGATGCCGGCACGCAGCGCGACGGAGGCGTTCACGGCGTTTTGAGCACCTCGGATTCCAGCCGGCTCAGCAAGTCTCGCGGTGCGCCCAGCAGCTGGGCACTGCCGTGTGCGCGTTTGAAATACAGGTGCATGTCGTGTTCCCAGGTGATCGCGATGCCACCGTGTAGCTGAATGCCTTCGGCGGCCGCCCTGCTCAGCGCCTCGCTTGCGGCGAGGCGCGCGGTGGCGGCGTTGGTGGGTGTGGGGTCGACGCACGCGTCGGCGACGACGGCCCGCGCCGCCGCGATCGCGACATACAGATCCGCCATCCGATGCTTGAGCGCCTGGAAGCTGCCGATCGGACGGCCGAATTGCACTCTGCTCTTGGCATATTCGACGGTCAGCTCCAGGCAGCGCTCGGCGGCCCCGATCTGCTCGGCGGCCACCAGGATCGCCGCGGAGTCGGCCAGGCCGGGGTCGGGGCCCAGCGCGGTGGTCTCCTCGGGCCGCACCCGGGCCAGCCGGCGGGTGGGGTCCATGGTCGTCACCGGGTGCGCGCTGAACCGGGTCCACCTGGCCAGCTCGCCGTCCACCGCGGCGACGACCACGTCGGCGATGTCGCCGTTGACCACATAGTCGGCGTCGAGCACCAGCGCGCCGATCGAGCTACCCTCCGCCAGTCCCGCCAATGCGTCGGGGTCCGGCTCCGGCGCCGCCAGCAGCGCCAGCTCGGCCAGCGTGGTGCCCAGCAGCGGGGAGGGCACCAGCGCGCGGCCCAGTTCCTGCAAAACCGTTGCGGCATCGGCCAATTCGCCGTCCGCACCGCCGAGCTCCTCGGGCACCACCAGCGCGGCGGCGCCGACCTGCTCACACAGCAGCCGCCACAGCGATTCGTCGTAGCCCGCCTCCGACTCGATCGCGGCGCGCACGGCCGCCGGGTCCGCGTGTTTGGTGACCAGGGCTGCGACGGTCTCGCGCAGCATCTCCCGTTCTTCGCTCATAACGCCTCCAGCACCCTGCGCCGATGCGCCTCGGGATCACCCCACGCCGAGCGTAATGCCTGCACCCGCAGCAGCCACAGCGAAAGGTCGTGCTCCTGGGTGAAGCCGATCGCGCCGTGCGTCTGCAACGACGCCCGCGCCGCCAACAGCCCGGCCTCGGACGCGGCCGCCTTGGCGGCGCTCACGTCGCGCGGCTCCAACGTCAGCGCCGCGCCGTACACCAACGGACGGGTCAGCTCGATCGCGATGTGCACATCGGCCAGCTTGTGCTTGATGGCCTGATACGAACCGATCACCCGGCCGAACTGCGTGCGCTGCTTCGCGTAATCGACCGCGCCGTTGAGCAGCGCCTCCGCGGCGCCGACCAGCTGCGCCGCGGTGGCCAGCGCGCCGAACCGGTAGGCACGCTCGACGTCCCCCTGCCAGGTGTCGCCGGTTGCCGTCACGTCGTAGAGGCGGCGGCTGGGATCGACGGATTGGTGGCACTCACCCGCTACGGCTTCGCTGACACCGGCGTCGGTGGCCAGCAGCACCAGCCCGGCCGCCTCGGCGTCCACCGCGCGCGGGGTCTCGGGTGGCAGTGCGACGGTGGCGATCAGCTCACCGGACGCCAGCCCGGCGCTTCGATCGTCTTCGGCAAGCAAAACCGGTGCGACGGCGATGGATTCGGCCACCGGGCCCGGCACGCACCACCGACCGAGGCGCTCCAGCGCGACGACCAGGTCCACCGGGTGCGCGTCCAGGCCATCGTATTTCTCGGGCACGGCCAGGGCGGTGACGCCGAGGTTGGCGAGCTGCTCCCACACCTTGCGGCCGGGCGCGACGTCGCCGGCTGACCAGGCGCGCACCGCCCCGGGCAGGTCGGCCGCGCCGAGCGCCGCGTCGATGCTGTTCGCGAAGTCGCGTTGCTGTTGGTCTAGCGCAAAGTCCATTACCGCTTCTCCCTGGGCAGGCCCAGCAGGCGTTCGGAGATGATGTTGCGTTGAATCTCGTTGGTACCGGCATAGATCGGGCCGCCCAGCGCGAACAGCAGGCCATCGGTCCACGGCCCGGCGAGCTCGCCGTCGGCGCCCCGCAGGTCGATCGCGGTCTGATGGATGGCCACGTCGAGATCGGACCAGAACACCTTGGTCACCGACGATTCGGCGCCCAGCTCGCCGCCGGCGGCCAGCCTGGTCACCGTGCCGAAGGTCTGCAGCCGGTAGGCCTGCGCCTTGATCCAGGCGTCGGCGACCCGGTCGGCGAACTCAGCGGGCGAGCCGGTGTCCTTCCACAGCCGCACCAGCCGCTCGGCGGCCGCCAGGAAGCGGGCCGGGCTGCGCAGCGACATGCCACGCTCGTTGCTGGACGTGCTCATGGCGGCCCGCCAGCCGTCGTTGGGCGTGCCGATGACGTCCTCGTCGGGCACGAAGACGTCGTCGAGGAAGATCTCACCGAAGCCGGTGTCGCCGCCCAGCTGGACAATAGGCCGCACGGTGATGCCCTTGGCTTTCAGGTCGAACATGAAGTACGTCAGCCCGTGGTGTCGCTCCGCCGAGGGGTCGGATCGAAACAACCCGAAGCCCATCTCGGCGAACGGTGCCCGCGAACTCCAGATCTTCTGCCCGTTCAGCAGCCAGCCGCCGTCGGTCTTGGTCGCGGTGGACCGCAGCGACGCCAGGTCGCTGCCGGATTCGGGTTCCGACCAGGCCTGGGCCCAGATCTGTTCGCCGCTGGCCATTTTCGGCAGTATCCGGTCGAGTTGTTCCTCGGTGCCGTGCGCGAACAACGTCGGGGCCAGCATCGAGGTGCCGTTGGCGCTGGCGCGTCCCGGCGCCCCGGCGTGGAAGTACTCCTCTTCGAACACCACCCAGTGCAGCAGCGGCGCGTCGCGGCCGCCGTACTTCTTCGGCCAGGTGATCACCGACAGGCCCGCATCGAAGAGCACCTTGTCCCAATGCCGGTGTTGCGCAAAGCCTTCCGCGCTGTCGTAGGACTTCGTCGGGATCGCCTCGGCGTTGGCGGAGAGGAAGTCGCGCACCTCGGCCTGGAAGGCCAATGTCTCTTCGTCTAGTTCCAGATCCAATTCAGGCCAGCTCTCGCAGTTGTGGTTTAACCACCTTGCCGCCCGCATTGCGCGGCAACGCGTCGACGAATCGCACCGACCGCGGTGCCTTGAAGTTCGCCAAATGTTCACGGGTATAAGCGATTACCGATTGCTCGTCGAGGTCCGAGCCGGGCCGGGTCACCACGAACGCCCGGCCCACCTCGCCCAGGCGCTCGTCGGGAACCCCTATCACGGCGGCGTCGGCCACGCCCTCCAGTCGGGCCAGCACCTGCTCGACCTCGGCGGGATAGACGTTGAAGCCGCCACAGATGTACATGTCCTTGAGCCGGTCGGTGATGCGCAGGTTTCCGGCCTTGTCGACGGCGCCGATGTCACCGGTGTGCAGCCAGCCGTCGGCGTCGATGGCCGCGGCGGTGGCCTCCGGATCGTCGAGATAGCCCAGCATCACGTTGGGCCCGCGCAGCAGCACCTCTCCCGATTCGCCGGGTTCCGTTGCGTCGATGCGCAATTCGAAGTCCGCGAACGGGCGGCCGCAGGTGGTGGCGACGGTCACCGCGTCGTCGTCGGCTCGGCACATGGTGCCCATGCCATTGGCCTCGGTCAGGCCATAGGCGGTCAGCACGATGTCGATGTCGAGCTCGGACTGCATGCGTTCGACCAACACCACGGGAACGGTGGCCGCGCCGGTCACCGCGAACCGCAGCGAGCTCAGGTCGTAGTCGTTGCGGGCCGGGTGATCGAGCAGGGTCTGGTAGATCGTGGGCGGCCCGGGCAACACGGTGATGCGGTATTGCTCGATGGCCTGCAGCGTGCGCAGCGGATCGAAGGTCAGGTGCGGGATCAGCGTCGCCCCGGTCTGCAGGCAGGCCAGAATGCCGGCCTTGTATCCGAAGTTGTGGAAGAACGGGTTGATGCACAGGTAGCGGTCGTCGCTCGTGATCTTGCCGTTGGCGGCCCACGAGGCCGACGCCGAGAGCGATTGCCGGTGCGCGCACAGCACGCCTTTGCTGCGACCGGTGGTCCCGGAGGTGAACAGGATGTCGCTGACGTCGTCGGGGACCACGGCCGCGGCACGTTCGGAGACGGCGGCGGACCCGGAACCCTGGGCGATGAATTCGTCCCAGGTGCCGTCCTCGGCTTCGATCGGGATGCGCACGATGTGCCGCAGCGCGGGCAGGGCCGCGCGGTCGAGGTCGGCGAGTCGATCGTTACCGAGAAATCGGCCCATCCCGAACAGCACCGGCGCCTCGGTGCGGGCCAGGATGTCGGCGGCCTCCGAGGCGGTGTAGCGCGTATTGAGCGGCACCATCGCGGCCCCGGCGTGGTGAATCGCCAGGCAGGCGACCACCCAGTGCCAGGTGTTCGGCGACCAGATGGCCACCCGGTCGCGGTGTTGGACGCCGAGCGCGATGAGCGCGGCCGTCGCGCGGTGCACCTCGTCGCGCAGCTCGGCCGCGGTGAACGAACGGTCGTCGGTGATCAGCGCGGCGTGGTCGGGGAGCTGGTCGACGAAACGGTCCAGCGCCGCGGGCACGGTGCGCGGATCGTCAGTCATCGATGCTCCTAACAAAGCAAGTGCTTGGTAGGTTAGCCTACAGTGCATGCAGGATGTCGAGGAGTTCCGGGCGGAGGTCCGAGATTGGCTCGCCGACAATCTGGTCGGCGAATTCGCAGCGCTCAAGGGCCTCGGTGGCCCCGGGCGTGAACACGAAGCGTTCGAAGAGCGCCGGGCCTGGAACCAGCATCTGGCCGCGGCGGGGCTGACCTGTCTGGGCTGGCCGGTCGAGCACGGCGGCCGCGGCCTTTCGACGGCGCATCGGGTGGCCTTCTACGAGGAATACGCCCGCGCCGACGCCCCGGACAAGGTCAACCACTTCGGTGAGGAGCTGCTCGGCCCGACGCTGATCGCGTTCGGGACACCCGAGCAGCAGGAGCGCTTCCTGCCCCGGATCCTGGACGTCACCGAACTGTGGTGCCAGGGATATTCGGAGCCCGGCGCCGGCAGCGACCTGGCCAACGTCTCGACCACCGCCGAGCTCGACGGCGACCAGTGGGTGATCAACGGCCAGAAGGTCTGGACGTCGCTGGCGCACCTGTCGCAGTGGTGCTTCGTGGTGGCGCGCACCGAGAAGGGCTCCAAGCGGCACGCCGGGCTGTCGTATCTGCTGGTGCCGCTGGACCAGCCGGGCGTGCAGATCCGGCCTATTGTCCAGATCACCGGCACCGCGGAGTTCAACGAGGTGTTCTTCGACGACGCCCGCACCGACGCATCGATGGTGGTCGGCCAGCCGGGCGATGGCTGGCGGGTCGCCATGGGAACGCTGACGTTCGAGCGCGGCGTCTCGACGCTGGGGCAGCAAATCCGTTATGCCCGTGAGCTTTCCAACCTCGCCGAGCTCGCACAGCGCAACGGCGCAGCCGACGATCCGTTCATCCGGGAGCGGCTGACGCGGGCGTGGACGGGGCTGCGGGCGATGCGTTCGTACGCGCTAGCCACCATGGATGTCGAGCAGCCAGGCCAGGACAACGTGTCGAAGCTGTTGTGGGCCAACTGGCATCGCGATCTGGGCGAGCTGGCGATGGACGTCATCGGCAAGCCCGGCCTGACGCTCACCGATGGCGAGTTCGACGAGTGGCAGCGGCTGTACCTGTTCACCCGCGCCGACACCATCTACGGCGGGTCCAACGAGATCCAGCGCAACATCATCGCCGAGCGGGTGCTCGGCCTACCGCGAGAGGTTAAGGGATGAGTCTGGCCGAAGCACCGAAAGAGGTTGCCGGACACGGGCTTCTGGCCGGCAAGGTGGTCATCGTGACGGCCGCCGCGGGCACCGGCATCGGATCGGCGACCGCACGGCGGGCCCTGGCCGAGGGTGCCGACGTGGTGATCTCCGACCACCACGAACGACGGTTGGGCGAGGCAGCCGACGAGCTGTCGGCGCTGGGGCAGGGTCGCGTCGAGAAGGTGGTGTGCGACGTGACGTCGAGCGTCCAGGTCGACGCGTTGTTCGCGTCGGCCCATGCCCGGATGGGCCGCATCGACGTACTGGTCAACAACGCCGGGCTCGGTGGGCAGACGCCGGTGGTCGACATGACCGACGAGGAGTGGGATCGCGTCCTGAACGTCACCCTGACGTCGGTGTTTCGGGCGACTCGCGCTGCGCTGCGATACTTCCGCGACGCCCCACACGGCGGGGTGATCGTCAACAACGCCAGCGTCCTGGGTTGGCGCGCGCAGCACTCGCAGTCGCACTACGCGGCCGCCAAGGCCGGGGTGATGGCGTTAACCCGTTGCAGCGCAATCGAAGCCGTCGAGTACGGCGTCCGAATCAACGCGGTGTCGCCGAGCATCGCCCGGCACAAATTTCTGGACAAGACCACGTCGGCGGAGCTACTCGACCAGCTCTCCGCGGGCGAGGCGTTCGGGCGAGCCGCCGAGCCGTGGGAGGTGGCGGCCACCATCGCGTTCCTGGCCAGCGACTACTCGAGTTACCTCACGGGCGAGGTCATCTCCGTCTCGAGCCAGCATCCGTGAGCAAGGCGACTGGCCAAGCAAGCGCTTGGTTGATACTCTGATCCGGTGGACCGAGTGCCCGGTCAGGCGAACAGCCGGCGAGACGAGCTGCTGGACCTCGCCGCGACCATGTTCGCCGAGCGGGGCCTGCGCGCCACCACCGTGCGCGACATCGCCGACGGTGCCGGCATCCTGTCCGGCAGTCTGTACCACCACTTCTCCTCGAAAGAGGAGATCGTCGACGAGCTGCTGCGCAGCTTCCTGGACTGGTTGTTCGCCCGCTACCGCGAGATCGTGGACAGCGAGGCCAACCCGCTCGAGCGGCTCAAGGGCCTGTTCATGGCGTCGTTCGAGGCGATCGAGGATCGTCACGCGCAAGTCGTCATCTATCAGGACGAAGCCAAACGGCTGCTGTCGCAGGCCCGGTTCTCCTACATCGAGGACATGAACCGCCAGCAACGCAAGATGTGGGTCGAGGTGCTCAACCAGGGCGTCGACGAGGGCTACTTCCGGCCCGACCTCGACGTCGACCTCGTCTACCGATTCATCCGCGACACCACCTGGGTGTCGGTGCGCTGGTATCAACCCGGCGGACCGCTCACCGCGCAGCAGGTGGGTCAGCAATATCTCGCCATCGTGCTCGGCGGGATCACCAAAGAAGGAGTTTGAAAGATGCCTGAGGCGTACGTCATCGACGCTGTGCGTACTGCGGTCGGCAAGCGCGGCGGATCGCTGGCCGGGATCCATCCCATCGACCTGGGCGCGCTGGGGTGGCGCGGACTTCTGGACCGGATCGACGTCGACCCCGCCGCCGTCGACGACGTGATCGCCGGCTGCGTCGACGCCATCGGGGGACAGGCGGGCAACATCGCCCGGCTCTCCTGGCTGGCCGCCGGCTACCCCGAAGAGGTTCCCGGTGTCACCGTGGATCGCCAGTGCGGCTCCAGCCAGCAGGCGATTTCCTTTGGCGCGCAAGCGATCATGTCCGGCACGGCCGACCTCATCGTGGCCGGCGGCGTGCAGAACATGAGCCAGATCCCGATCTCGTCGGCGATGACCGTCGCCGAGCAGTTCGGGTTCACTTCACCGACCAATGAATCCAAGCAGTGGCTGCATCGCTATGGCGATCAGGAGATCTCACAGTTCCGCGGCTCGGAGCTGATCGCCGAAAAGTGGAACCTGTCGCGCGAGGAGATGGAGCGCTACGCGCTGACCAGCCACGAGCGCGCGTTCGCGGCGATCCGCGGCGGCCACTTCGACAACGAAATCCTCACCGTCGAAACCGAATCCGGGCCGTTCCGCGTCGACGAAGGCCCGCGCGAGTCGTCGATGGAGAAGATGGCCGGCCTGAAACCGCTCGTCGAGGGGGGACGGCTGACGGCGGCGATGGCCAGTCAGATTTCCGACGGCGCCAGTGCGGTGCTGCTGGCTTCCGAGCAGGCCGTCAAGGACCACGGATTGACGCCCAGGGCCCGCATCCACCACATCAGCGCGCGCGCCGCCGACCCGGTGTTCATGCTGACCGGCCCGATCCCGGCCACCCGCCACGCGCTGGAGAAGACCGGGCTGTCGATCAGCGACATCGATACCGTGGAGATCAACGAGGCGTTCGCACCCGTTGTGATGGCCTGGCTCAAGGAGATCAAGGCCGACCCGGAGAAGGTCAACCCCAACGGCGGCGCGATCGCCCTCGGTCATCCGCTGGGCGCCACCGGGGCCAAGCTGTTCGCCACCATGCTGAACGAGTTGGAGCGCATCGGCGGCCGCTATGGGCTGCAGACGATGTGCGAGGGCGGCGGCACGGCCAACGTCACCATCATCGAGCGGCTCTAACACACTGCGGCGAACGTGCGTGTCTGTACGCCGACACGCCGCAATTCGTGTACAACTGCGCACGCCCGCCGAAAAGCGATGGCTACTCCACGACGTAAGACGATGCCGCCTGGAGGTGTTCGATTGCGTCGCGCACGATCGCTTCGATCAGCTCGGCGCACGACGGCAGGTCGTCGAGGATGCCGGCCACCTGTCCCGACGCCAGCACACCGGCGTCGGTGTTGCCCTCGACGAGGCCGGCCTTCAGCAGCATCGGCGTATTGGCCGCCATCACCACCTGCGACCAGGTCAGCTCCTTGCCGTGCCGCATCGCCAGCCCGTCGCTGATCATCGAGCGCCAAGTCATCTGCGACATCTTCTTGAACTTGGCGGCATTGCGCAGCGCCGCGGTGAAACCCCTTGCCCGTGAACCGCTTTCCAGCTTCTCGACTAACCCGGTGCGCAGCACCCGGTGCGGCATGCCGTCAACGCGCGTGGTGACCACCGTGCCGTCCAGCGCCGCCTCTAAGTACCGCTGCTTGACCGCGTCGGGCACGGTGGAATCCGAGGTGAGCAAGAACCGGGTGCCCATCGCGACCCCGGCGGCGCCGTAGGACAGCGCCGCGGCGAGGCCACGCCCGTCGAAGAATCCGCCCGCCGCGATCACGGGGATGCCGGTGCCCTTGACCGCGTCCAGCACGGACGGCAGCAGCAGCGTCGTCGCGACGGGCCCGGTGTGCCCGCCGCCCTCGCCGCCCTGGACGATCATCGCGTCGGCGCCCCAGCCCGCGACCTTCCGTGCATGCTTGGCCGCACCGATCGAGGGGATGACCACCGCCCCAGCATCTTTCAGCCGCGCTATCAACTCTGGTTTGGGTGCCAGCGCAAACGACGCGACCTTCACACCCTCGCGGATCATCAACTCGACCCGGTCACCCGCGTCGGCCGCGTCGGCGCGGATGTTCACGCCGAACGGCTTGTCGGTAGCCGCCTTGACCTTGCCGATCGCGGTCGCCAGCTCGTCCAGCGTCATCGTCGCCGACGCCAGGATGCCCAGGCCGCCCGCGTTGGCCGTGGCGGACACCAGCCGGGCACCGGCCACCCAGCCCATCCCGGTCTGCACCACCGGATGCTCGACGCCGACCAGTTCGGTCAGCGGCGTGCGCAATCTCATAGCCACCGCCGACGATGCAGAGCAAAGCGATGAGGAGGAGGCGGAACAATCATGAACGTATCTCTCTGTCGCGCAGCGACTTCGGGTCGATGACCGAACGGATCAGGTTCAGCTCGTCGTCGGTCGGCAGCCTCGTCTCCTCGGCGCCGTCAATGCCGTGCACCTCGAACGACGTGTTCTCGCGGACCTCGTCGGGCGATACGCCCGGGTGCAGGGACACCGCGCGCATGGCCTTGTCCGGGCCGCCGAAGTCGAACACCCCGAGGTTGGACACCACCCGGTAGGGGTTGGCGAACCGGAACGCCGGGTTTGCCTCGTCGATCTTGTCCCAGCCGATGCCGCAGACGACGTCGACGGCTTCGCAGAACACCCGCTTCGAGTGGTTGCCGACCCAGTAGCTGGTCGCGTGGTTGATCGCGTTGCCGGGCGCGCCGCGGAGGCCGAACATCTGCCGGGTGGGGTGCTGCAGCGGGCCGAACGCCGAGATGTTCTGATTCCCAAAGCGATCGACCTGATTGGCGCCCATGATCACATGCCGCCGGCCCCAGGCCAGGGTCTCGAACACCCGGCCGAACGGCATCCAGCCTTCGACCGCTCCGGTCTTGCCCAGCGCCGGGGTGTCAGCCAGGAGCTGGGCCTCGCCATCGGTGAGCAGGATGTCCGGTGAGAACGTCAGCCGCGCCAGCCGCGCGCCTACGGAGGCCATGTTCGTCATCGGGCTGACCATGATTTCGCCCGCGTCCCTGAACAACTCGGCGCAGGCGACGGCGCAGACCTCGGCCCGGGTGGGCATTTCCCCGCTCATGACGACGCCTCCTCCGTGAACGCGCGCACGGCCGCCTGGTAGTCATCTTCGCTACCCGAGAGGTAGGTCTGGACGAAGCGCTGCCAGCCGTCTTCTGTCGAGGCGGCCTCGGCGTAGTGTCGCTGGAACTTCTCGTCCCGCCCGTAATCCGGTGCGGCGGTGGTGAAGTGGGCCCCGCCGGGCGCCTCTACCACCGCGTCGACCATCATCCGGTTCACCAGCAGCGCCTGCGGTGGCACCGCCTTGATCAGCTCGTCGGTCGGCACGACACGTTCCACCGACAGGTAGCGCCGCTCGGCGGCCATCAGGAAGAGATCGTCGAAGTAGGGGTCGATGCCGGTGTAGGCCGCATTGCCTTGACTATCACCGAGATTGAGGTGCACGAATGCGGCGTCCAATCGCAATGCGGGCATGGCGATCAGGGTCTCGTGTCCGCCGCCCGGGGCGGGGTACGGGCTGGTTACGGTCCGCAATTCGCCTTCCCAGAAGTCGGGCACCGAGCTGCCCAGCCCCGCGCGGATCGGCAGGAACGGCAGCCGCTGCGCCGCCGCCTGCAGCCCGCAGCGCAACATGCCCTCGTCCATTTCCCGGGCTTCGATCGCGCCGGCGGTGCGCGCCTTGGCGAACCACGGATCGTAGAACGGCGGCGAATCCAGCGAGACGAACCCGTAGTACACGCGCTTGACCTTGCCCGCAGAACACAGCAGCCCCAGGTCGGGGCCACCGTAGGTGACCACCGTCAAGTCCGTGATCTCGGTACGCAGCATCGCGCGCACGAAGGCCATCGGCTTGCGCCGCGACCCCCAGCCCCCGATGCCGATCGTCATGCCGCTGCGCAATTGCGCGACCGCCTCGTCCAGCGTCGTCCTTTTGTCGCTCACTCCTTCTTGCCCTTCGCTGTTCCGGCGAACGCGTCGCGGTGCTCGTCGGACACCCCGGCGAGGTTGAGCTCGAAGGTAAAGCCTTGCTCCATGCGATAACTCGAGTTGACCCGTTGCACGTCGATCAAGTTGAGCGCCTCCTTCGCCGCCCGGATCACCCGCGTGTCCTTGGCGGCGATGTCGCGCGCCACCCGCAGCGCGGCCTCGTCCAATTCCTCCCGCGGCACCACCTCGTGCACCGAGCCGAAGTGGTGCAGGGTGGCGGCATCGACGGTGGCCGCTGTGAAGAACAGGCGCCGCATCAGGTGCTGGGGCACCAGCCTCGACAGGTGGGTGGCCGCCCCGAGCGCACCGCGCTCCACCTCCGGGAGCCCGAAGGTCGCGTCGTCGGAGGCGACGATGACGTCGGAGTTGCCGACCAGGCCGATGCCGCCGCCGACGCAGAATCCGTTCACGGCCGCGATCACCGGCACCGCGCATTCGTAGACCGCGCGAAAGGCAGCGAAGCAGCCGCGGTTGGCGTCGATGAGCGCGGTGAATCCCTCGGTGCGCTGCATTTCCTTGATGTCGACGCCGGCGTTGAAGCCGCGCCCCTCGGCCCGCAGGATCACCGCATGAGTGGCGTTATCGGCGCCGGCGGCCGTGATGGCATCGGCGAGTTCGAACCAGCCCTGCGACGGGATGGCGTTGACCGGCGGGTAGTCCACGGTGACGGCGACTATGCCGGGTTCCGTGGTGGTGGATGTGATCGTCATTGGCACTTCCTGGTGGGCGGTTACCTAAGCAAGCACTTGCTTGGTACGCTAGCACAGTGACTCACGCCGAAGCAGCCGACGGTATCAACCTAGGGCTGGCCGGGCGGGTGGTGTTGGTCACCGGCGGCGTGCGAGGCGTAGGCGCCGGTATCAGTTCGGTTTTCGCCGAACAGGGCGCCACCGTGATCACCTGCGCGCGCCGCGCCGTCGAGGGCGTGCCCTACGAGTTTCACCCGTGCGACGTGCGCGACGAGGAGGCCGTCAAGTCGCTGATCGACTCCATCCTCGACAAACACGGCCGGTTGGACGTGGTCGTCAACAACGCCGGAGGGTCGCCCTACGTGCCGACCGCGGAATCCAGCCCCAAATTCAACCGCAAGATCATCGAGCTCAACCTCATTGGTGCGCTGCTGGTTTCGCAGTTTGCCAACGACAAGATGCAGGACCAGCCGGGCGGCGGGTCGATCGTCAACATCTGCAGCCTGTCCGGCCGGCGGCCGTCGCCGGGCACCGGCGCATACGGGGCGGCCAAGGCCGGCCTGGAGAGCCTGACGCAGACACTGGCGGTGGAATGGGGACCCAAGGTGCGGGTCAACGCCTGCGTGGTCGGGATGGTGGAAACCGAACAGGCCGACCTGTTCTACGGCGACGCGGAGTCGATCGCCGCGATTTCGAAGAACGTGCCGTTGGGCCGGCTGGCCAAGCCGGCGGATGTCGGTTGGGCCGCAGCGTTTTTGGCCTCGGACGCGGCGTGCTACATCAGCGGCGCCTCGTTGGAGGTGCACGGCGGCGGCGAGCCACCGCACTATCTGGCCACCACGAACGCGAGCTCGATCAAGTAAAGATCCAGTAGAGGAGATAAGGCATATGGGAGTGGTCGACGGCCGAGTCGTCATCGTCACCGGCGCGGGAGGCGGTATCGGGCGCGCGCACGCGCTGGCCTTCGCAGCCGAGGGCGCGCGCGTCGTCGTCAACGACATCGGCGTCGGCCTGGACGGGTCGCCCGCCGGGGGAGGCAGCGCCGCGCAGGGTGTGGTCGACGAGATCACCGCGGCCGGTGGCGAGGCCGTCGCCGACGGATCCAACGTCGCGGACTGGAATCAAGCGGCCGGCCTCGTCCGGACCGCCGTCGAAACCTTTGGCGGGCTCGACGTTTTGGTGAACAACGCCGGCATCGTGCGCGACCGGATGATGGCCAACACCAGCGAGGAGGAGTTCGACGCCGTCATCGCCGTGCACCTCAAGGGCCACTTCGCGACGATGCGGCACGCGGCGTCGTATTGGCGCGGGCTGTCCAAAGAGGGCAAAACCGTTGACGCACGGATCATTAACACCAGTTCGGGCGCCGGCCTGCAGGGCAGTGTCGGGCAGGGCAACTACAGCGCCGCCAAGGCCGGTATCGCGGCGATGACGTTGGTCGGCGCCGCCGAGATGGGTCGCTACGGCGTGACCGTCAACGCCATCGCACCGTCGGCCCGCACCCGCATGACCGAGACCGTCTTCGCCGAGATGATGGCGACGCAGGACCAGGATTTCGACGCCATGGCGCCGGAGAACGTCTCGCCGCTGGTCGTCTGGTTGGGCAGCGCCGAATCACGCGACGTCACCGGGAAGGTGTTCGAGGTCGAGGGCGGCAAGATCCGCGTCGCCGAGGGCTGGGCACACGGACCGCAGATCGACAAGGGTGCGAGATGGGAGCCCGCCGAACTAGGGCCGGTGGTGGCCGACCTGCTCGCCAAGGCGCGACCGCCGGTCCCGGTTTACGGCGCCTAGCGCGGTTCGCACACCACCAACGGAATCACCCGGTCCGCGGCCTCGCGGTACTTGCGGTAGGGCGGATACATCCGCATCAAGGGCGGCCAGTAGCGGTCGCGTTCGGAGTCCGTTGCGTCCCGGGCGACCAGGTCCAGGCGTTCACCGCGAATCTGCACCCGCACCTCGGGGTCTTCTTTCAGGTTGCGGTACCACAACGGGTGCTCGTCGCGCCCAACGAACGACGCCGGCAGGATCACCCGATCACCGTCGCGCAGGTACAGCGTCGCGGTGGTTCGCGGCTCGCTGGACGCGCGGCCGGTCGTCGTCAGCAGCGCCGCCGGAAGCCACAACAGCTTCGCGCCGATCCTGCCGTCAGTCCTGCGATATGCCCAAATATGGGCACGCGCAAAGTATTTGAGCAACAGCGCGACCGGGCGGGAATTGCGGATCCGGTGTCGGCTCGGCAACGCTAGGGGTCGCAGATGACGATCGGGATGGTCCGGTCGGTCCAGGACTGGTAATCGTCGTAGGACGGATACATGTCGACCAATTTGGGCCAGTACTTGGCGCGCTCTTCGTCGGTGGCATCCCGCGCCGTCAGGTCGAGCACCTCTTTTTTGATCTGCACCTGAACCTTGGGGTTGGCCTTCAGGTTGAGGTACCACATCGGGTTTTTCGCGGAGCCGCCCTTGGACGCCGCGACCACCACCCGGTCACCGTCGCGCAGAAAGTACAGCGGGCTCACGCGCGGCTCGCCGGTCTTGCGGCCAGTGGTGGTCAGCAGGGCGACCGGAATCTTCTGGAATGTCCCGCCAAGGCCCTCTCCGCCGTTGCGGCGGTACATGAATGTATTGAGGCGCGACATCCACTTGATCAGGAAGTCGGTGTAGGGCGTATTCAGAAACCGCGGCGGTGATTTTGGCATGACGTCATCCTAGAGACCCGTTAGCGCTTGATGAATGGGTGGAAGCGAACCCTGACGTGCTGTATTTCGGCGCGGCCGCTAGCGCTTTCGGCGGGGATCACGAACGTTTCGTCAACCCGGGCAGCGAGCCGCCTGCGGCCGAAGCCCGCCTTGGTCACCACGTCGTACGCCGCGTGCACCTCGTCGCCGGTGATGCGGTAATCCGGCGGCGTGGTGTCGGCGATGACCCAATACTGCGGGCCGCGATTCAGGCTGCGTCGCAAGTGATTCCCGGAGAATCCGTTCTTCACTCCCTGCTCGATGCGGGTGCAGCGAGCGGCGAACGGAACACTGTCGCCGTCATGGCTGACGAGCGCGTCGATGTACGCCTGCGCCGCGGCGATGCGGCTTTCCTCGGAGACAACCACCTAGATGCGTTCGATGATGGTGCCGGTGGACAGGGCGCCCCCGGCGCACATCGTGATCAGGGCCGTGCTCTGATCGGTGCGCTCCAGTTCGTGCAGTGCAGTGGTGATCAGCCGGCTGCCGGTGCTGCCCACCGGATGTCCGAGCGCGATCGCGCCGCCGTTCACGTTCACCCTGGCCATGTCGGGCTCGTGGACCCGCGCCCAGGACAGCACCACCGAGGCGAACGCCTCGTTGATCTCGGTGAGGTCGATGTCGCCGATCTTCATGCCGGCCTTCTCCAGCACCTTTGCCGTCGACTGCACCGGTCCGTCCAGGTGGTAGTAGGGCTCGGCGCCGACGAGCGCCTGGCTGACGATCCGGGCACGTGGCCGCAGCCCGAGCGCCTTGGCTTTGTCCTCGTCCATCCACAACACCGCGGCCGCACCGTCGGAAATCTGCGACGAGGTGCCCGCCGTGTGGATCCCGCCCTCGATGACCGGCTTGAGCTGGCTCAGGCCCTCGAGGGTGGTGTCGCGCAGGCCCTGGTCCCGGGAGACCATGTGGCGGTCGCTGGTGGGCTGCTTTTGCTCGTCGAGGACCGGTGCCTCGATCGGCGAGATTTCCCGGTCGAAGCGGCCCTCCTCCCAGGCCCGCTTGGCGCGCAGTTGCGACTCGAACCCCCAGGCGTCGATGTCCTCGCGGGTGATGCCGCGGCGCTTGGCGATCCGCTCGGCGGCGGTGAACTGGTCGGGCAGATCGATGTCCCACGACGCGGGCCGCAGGATGGTCCGGTCCGGACCCGCATTGGCGCCCAGGCCGACGCGGCTCATGGCCTCGATTCCGCACGCGATGCCGATGTCGATGGCGCCCGCGGCGATCAGGCCCGCGACGAGGCCGTTGGCCTGCTGGCTGCTGCCGCACTGGCAGTCCACGGTGGTGGCGCCGACGTGCTCCGGCAGGCCGGCGACGAGCCAGCTCACCCGCGTGATGTTGTTGGACTGCTCGCCGAACTGCGTGACGCAACCGCCGACGACCTGCTCGACGTCGCCGGCGTCGATGCCGGCCTTTTCAACCAGGGCCTTTTGCACCGCGCCCAGCAGCTCGGTGGCGTGCAGTCCTGACAGCCATCCGTTGCGCTTGCCGATCGGGCTGCGGGTGGCTTCAACGATTACCGGGTTACCCATGGGGTCAGGCTAGAACACGTTTCATTACTCTGACAAGCGAGGATGCTTGGGCGCCTTTTGTCTGCGGTGGAGGCATGTTTTACTGGCACCAGAGCATCACTAGGACAGCTAGTGTCCTGGGATCGCAGGTCATCGAGGACTGCAGTGAAGGAGAATTAGCGTGCCCAGCCCCAATCTTCCGCCCGGGTGGGATTTCACCGACCCCGACGTCTACGCCGAGCGGATTCCGGTCGAGGAATTTGCCGAGTTGCGGGCAACTGCGCCCATCTGGTGGAACGAACAAGCGCCCGGTACCGGCGGCGGGTTCCACGACGGCGGCTATTGGGCGATCTCCAAGCTCAACGACGTCAAGGAAGTGTCGCGGCGCAGTGACGTCTTCTCCAGCTTCGAAAACTGCGTGATCCCGCGGTTCCAGAACGACATTCCGCGCGAGAACATCGACATGCAGCGGGCGGTCCTGCTCAACATGGACGCGCCGCACCACACCCGGCTGCGCAAGATCATCTCCCGTGGCTTCACGCCGCGCGCGGTCGGACGCCTCGAGGCCGAACTCAGGGAACGCGCCCAGAAAATCGCCAAGACCGCGGCGGCCGCGGGGTCGGGTGACTTCGTCGAGCAGGTGTCCTGCGAGCTGCCGCTCCAGGCGATCGCCGGCTTGCTCGGCGTGCCACAGGACGACCGCGACAAGATCTTCCGGTGGTCGAACGAGATGACCGGCAACGATGATCCGGAGTACGCGGACATCGACCCGCAGATGTCGTCGTTCGAGTTGATTTCGTACGCGATGAAGATGGCCGAGGAAAAGGGACGCAATCCCGGCGACGACATCGTGACTCAACTGATCGAGGCCGACATCGACGGGGAGAAGCTCTCCGACGACGAATTCGGCTTCTTCGTGGTGATGCTCGCGGTGGCAGGCAACGAGACCACCCGCAACTCCATCACCCAGGGGATGATGGCGTTCGCCGAATTCCCCGACCAGTGGGAGCTTTACAAGAAGGAGCGCCCGGAGACCGCCGCCGACGAGATCGTGCGGTGGGCCACCCCGGTGACCTGCTTCCAGCGCACCGCGCTCGAGGACTACGAGCTGTCGGGCGTGCAGATCAAAAAAGGCCAGCGGGTGCTCATGTTCTACCGTTCGGCCAACTTCGACGAAGAGGTCTTCGAGGACCCGTTCACCTTCAACATCCTGCGGAATCCCAACCCGCACGTCGGTTTTGGCGGCACCGGTGCGCACTACTGCATCGGCGCCAACCTGGCCAAGATGACCATCAACCTGATCTTCAACGCGGTGGCGGACCACATGCCCGACCTGAAGCCGATCTCGGCGCCCGAGCGACTGCGGTCGGGCTGGCTCAACGGCATCAAGCATTGGCAGGTCGACTACACCGGCAAGTGCCCGGTGAATCACTGATGGACTTCGACCTCAGCGCCGAGCAAAACGCGGTCGCCGACGTCGTCACGTCGGTGCTCGACCGCGAGATCTCGTGGAGCGCTTTGGTTGACGGCGGCGTGACGGCGTTGCCGGTGCCGGAACGGCTGGGCGGCGACGGCGTGGGTCTGCCCGAGGTCGCGACGGTGCTCACCGAAGTCGGCCGCCGTGGCGCCATCACCCCGGCGCTGGCCACGCTGGGCCTCGGCGTGGTGCCGCTGCTCGACCTGGCGTCCGACGAACAGCAGGACCGTTTCCTTGCCGGAGTCGCCAAGGGCGGCGTGTTGACCGCGGCGCTGAACGAACCCGGCGCGGCGCTGCCCGACCGGCCGGCCACCACCTTCGTTCATGGGGGGTTGTCGGGCACCAAAGTCGGTGTGGCCCATGCCGAACAGGCGGACTGGATCATGGTGACGTCCGACAGCGCGGTCGTCCTGGTGTCGCCGAAGGCGGACGGGGTGCGGCTGGTTCGCACGCCGACGTCGAACGGTTCGGACGAGTACACGGTCACGTTCGCCGACGTCGCCGTTCCCGACGGCGACATTCTGGCGGGCGCGACGGCGCGCCGAGTCAATCAGCTGGCGTTGGCCGCGATCGGCGCATACGCCGACGGGCTGGTCGCCGGGGCGCTGCGGCTCACCGCCGACTACGTGGCCAACCGCAAGCAGTTCGGCAAGCCGCTGTCCACCTTCCAGACGGTGGCGGCGCAGCTGTCCGAGGTCTATATCGCCTCGCGCACTATAGATTTGGCCGCCAAGTCGGTGGTCTGGCGACTGTCCGAAGGCCGCGACGCCGACGACGACCTCGACGTGCTCGGTTATTGGATCGCGTCGCAGGCGCCGCCGGTGATGCAGACGTGTCATCACCTGCACGGCGGGATGGGGATGGACATCACGTACCCGATGCACCGCTACTACTCGACGATCAAGGACCTGGCACGGCTACTGGGCGGACCTTCTCATCGCCTCGACTTGGTGGGAGCGCAATGTTCATAGACCTCACGCCCGAGCAGCGTCAGCTGCAAGCGGAACTACGGGAATACTTTTCGACCCTGATCTCGTCCGACGAGATGAAGGCGATGGAGCAGGACCGGCACAACGAGGCCTATCGCGCCGTGATCCGGCGAATGGGCAAGGACCGCAAGCTCGGGGTCGGATGGCCAAAGGAGTTCGGGGGCTTGGGCTTTGGCCCGATCGAGCAGTCGATTTTCGTCAACGAGGCGCACCGGGCCGACGTGCCGCTGCCGGCGGTGACGTTGCAGACCGTAGGGCCGACACTGCAGGTCTTCGGCAACGAGATGCAGAAGAAGAAGTTCCTGCCCGCGATCCTGGCCGGCGAGGTCCACTTCGCGATCGGCTATACCGAACCCGAGGCGGGAACCGACCTGGCTTCCCTGCGGACCACGGCCGTCCGCCACGGTGACGAGTACATCGTCAACGGCCAGAAGATCTTCACCACCGGCGCGCACGATGCCGACTACATCTGGCTGGCGTGCCGCACCGATCCGGAAGCCGTTAAGCACAAAGGCATTTCGATCCTCATCGTCGACACGAAGGATCCCGGCTACTCCTGGACGCCGATCATCCTGTCCGACGGTGCCCACCACACGAACGCCACGTACTACAACGACGTGCGGGTGCCCGCCGACATGCTGGTCGGCGAGGAGAACGGCGGATGGCGGCTGATCACCACGCAGCTCAACAACGAGCGGGTGATGCTCGGCCCGGCGGGCCGGGTAGCCGGTATCTACGACCGCGTGCACGCCTGGGCTTCGAAGCCCGGAAGCGACGGTGTTACGCCGATCGATCACCAGGACGTCAAGCGGGCGCTCGGCGAGATCCACGCGATGTGGCGGATCAACGAGTTGCTCAACTGGCAGGTGGCAGCCGCAGGCGAGGACATCAACGTGGCCGACGCCGCGTCGACGAAAGTCTTTGGTACCGAGCGCATTCAGTACATCGGCCGGCTCGCCGAGGAGATCGTCGGCAAGTACGGCAACCCCGCGGACTCCGACACGGCCGACCTGCTCAACTGGCTGGACTCGCAAACCAAGCGCAACCTGGTGATCACCTTCGGTGGAGGCGTCAACGAAGTCATGCGTGAGATGATCGCGGCCGCTGGCCTCAAGGTGCCGAGGGTGCCCAGATGACCGATATCCAGGAAGCCGTCGCGCAGATCAAGGCCGCCGGCAGCAGTAAACCGCGCGCGGCCCGCGATCCGGTGAATCAGCCGACGATCAACAACTGGGTGGAGGCACTGGGCGACCGCAACCCGATCTACACCGACGAGGCCGCGGCCCGGGCCGCCGGTCACCCGGGAATTGTCGCACCGCCGGCAATGATTCAAGTCTGGACGATGTTCGGCCTGGGCGGCGAACGTCCGAAGGACGATCCGCTCGGCCCGATCATGCAACTGTTCGACGACAACGGCTACATCGGTGTGGTGGCCACCAACTGCGAGCAGACCTATCACCGCTATCTCCAGCCCGGCGAGGAAGTCAGCATCACCTCTGAGATGGGTGACGTGGTCGGGCCCAAGCAGACCGCGCTGGGCGAAGGTTTCTTCGTCAACCAGCACATCATCTGGCGGGTCGGCGACGAGGACGTCGCCGAGATGAACTGGCGCATCCTCAAATTCAAGCCGCGCGAGTCGTCGGAGTCCTCCGGCTCGGTGCCTGACGACCTCGATCCCGACACCATGATGCGCCCCTCGATGTCGCGGGACACCGCATTCTTCTGGGAGGGCGTCAAGGCGCACGAGCTGCGGATCCAGCGCCGGCCGGACGGCAGCCTGCAGCACCCGCCGGTGCCCGCGGTGTGGCAGGACAAGGCCGAGCCGATCGACTACGTGGTGGCCAGCGGTAAGGGCACCGTATTCAGTTTCGTCGTGCACCACGCGCCGAAGGTGCCGGGCCGCACGCTGCCGTTCGTCATCGCCCTCGTCGAGTTGGAGGAAGGCGTGCGGATGCTGGGCGAGCTGCGCGGCGCCGACCCGGCCGCGGTGGCGATCGGAATGCCCGTTCGCGCAACCTATATCGACTTCCCGGCCGGTGAGACGGGGCCGGAGTGGACCCTCTACGCGTGGGAGCCCGCGGCATGAGTGCACCGGTGATTGAGGTGGGCACGAAGCTGCCCGAGCTGAAGCTACACGGCGATCCGACGTTCATCATCTCGACGGCCCTGGCCACCCGCGACTTCCAGGACGTGCACCACGACCGCGACAAGGCGCAGGCCAAGGGCTCGAAGGACATCTTCGTCAACATCCTCACCGACACCGGGCTGGTGCAGCGCTACGTCACCGACTGGGCGGGGCCGTCGGCGCTGATCAAGTCGATCGGACTGCGACTGGGCGTGCCGTGGTACGCCTACGACACCGTGACATTCTCCGGTGAGGTGACCGCCGTGGACGACGGCCTGATCACCGTAAAGGTGGTGGGCAGCAACAGCCTTGGCGACCACGTCGTCGCCACAGCCACGCTCACGATGGGGGACGCCTAGTGTTGTCGGGTAAAGCTGCGATCGTCGGCATCGGGGCCACCGACTTCTCGAAGGACTCCGGCCGAAGCGAGCTGCGCCTGGCCGCCGAGGCGGTGCAGGACGCCCTCGATGATGCCGGCCTGAGCCCGGCCGACGTCGACGGGCTGACCACGTTCACGATGGACACCAACACCGAAATCGCCGTCGCGCGTGCGGTCGGCATCGGCGAGCTGAAGTTCTTCTCCAAGGTCCACTACGGCGGCGGAGCCGCGTGCGCGACCATCCAGCACGCGGCGATGGCCGTCGCGACCGGAGTGGCCGATGTCGTGGTGGCGTATCGGGCATTCAACGAGCGCTCCGGCATGCGGTTCGGCCAGGTTCAGTCGCGGTTGGTGGGTGACGCTGGCGCCCAAGCCGATTCGACGACGGCGGACAATTCCTTCTCCTATCCCCACGGGCTGTCCACGCCGGCCGCGCAGGTGGCGATGATCGCCCAGCGGTACATGCATCTGTCCGGCGCGACCAGCCGGGACTTCGGCGTCATCTCGGTGGCCGACCGCAAGCACGCGGCCAACAATCCCAAGGCCTACTTCTACGAGAAGCCGATAACCATTGAGGACCACCAGAATTCGCGGTGGATCGCCGAGCCGTTGCGGCTGCTGGACTGCTGCCAGGAAACCGATGGCGCGGTGGCGATCGTTGTGACGTCCGCGGAGCGTGCGCGGGACCTCAAGCAGCGGCCGGCCGTCATCGAGGCGGCGTCGCAGGGTTCCAGCCCGGACCAGTACACGATGGTGAGCTACTACCGCCCGGAGCTGGGTCTGCCCGAGATGGGTCTGGTTGGCCGGCAGTTGTGGCAGCAGTCCGGGCTCAAGCCGTCGGATATCCAGACCGCTGTCTTGTACGACCACTTCACCCCGTTCACCCTGATTCAGTTGGAGGAGTTGGGGTTCTGCGGCAAGGGTGAAGCGAAGGACTTCATCGCCGGCGGTGCCGTCGAGGTCGGCGGCCGGCTGCCCATCAACACGCATGGCGGCCAGCTCGGTGAGGCCTACATCCATGGGATGAACGGCATCGCCGAGGGTGTGCGGCAGTTGCGCGGCACCTCCGTGAACCCGGTGCCCGACGTCGAGCACGTGTTGGTCACCGCGGGGACGGGCGTCCCGACGTCGGGCCTCATCCTCGGCTAGCTTTCTCGGTGCCGAATGTGCGGCCAGCCGCACGTTCGTGGTTGAGCGTGCGTCCAGCCGCACGTTCGGCGCAAGGGGAGGCAGCGGCCGGCTAGCAGCGGCCGACAACCGGGAACACTGTCTCGGTCCCGCGTCGGCCCTTGATCTCCACCTGCTGGGAGTGGCCCCAGACGTATTGCGCCTCGACGGCGGCATGCACGCCGGCGCTAACCATCACGTCCGCATACCCGGCGCGCCCGGCAATGCCTGCCAGCCGGAACGCCACGTTGGTCGCGTCGCCGATGACGGCCGTGACCGTTCTTGTCATCGCCGCGATCGCGGCCCGGCCCTGCACCACGCCCCAGCCCATGCGGATCGGCGAGCCGTCCGGCGCCCGCAGCGGCAGCGAGGGCCCGAGTTCCTCGACCCTCCGGTTCGCGGCGAGCGCGAAGTCGATCGCGAGCTCGTTGGCCGCGGGAATCGTCCGCAGTTCCCAGACCGCGTACAGTGCGTCGCCGGCGTAATGGTTGAGCGTGCCGCGGTGGGCGCGCAGGACGCGGCCGAGTTCGTGCCAAAGGTAGTTCAGGCTCCGGGCGATCACCTGGTTGTCGGTGACTTCGGAGATCGTCGAGTAGTTGGTGATATCCCCGACCACCATCACCATGGTCTCCTCGACGATCCGCGTCAGGGTCGGGCTGGTGTTGGTCACCCCGACGGCATTGAACCGGTCCGATCGGAAGGTGAGTACGACGTCGCCCACCGAGATCCGGTCGTCGGGCTTGATCGGGACCTGTACGGCGCGCTCGAGCGGCATGCCGTTGAGCAACGTCCCGTTGGTGCTGGTGTCGATGAGGTAAGCCCGGTCGGTGGTGACGTCCAAGCGAATCTCGAGGTGGTTACGCGAGATGTTCGGGTCGGGGATAACAAGTCGGCGTTGTTCGTCGATCCCGGCGCACTGACGGCCGACGAACAGTTGATCGAAAATCGGCACGCTCACGTCGGCGCCGTTTATGCGCATGTCGAGATGGGCCTGTGGCTTGTCCCACCAATCGGAGCGCATCGCTTACCAACCTAGCCGCGCTGGAACGGCCGCGTGCCGTGTCGCGAGCGAGACCCCGCGTTGTCTGCCCCGCCCGGCTTGACGACCTAGTGCACACACGAAGCGTCCGCCATCTGAAGAGCCGTTTGCTGCAGAGGTAATGCTACAAGCTCGAGGAGACGAGCCCAGGCTGTGCTTCCAGGGCCGCCCGGGTTGCGATCCGACCGGCATCGAGGGCGGCATCGATGTTCTTGAAGTCCAACGGGCCGATCGCCGAGACGTCTGGCTCGATGATCGCCGCAACCCGGGGAAGCTCGCGCAGGTTTCCCTTCGGGGCGGCGAGTTCGACGCTGCGCAGCAAGGTCTCCTGCAGCGGTGGCAGGGCTACATCCGTGCCGGTCAGCAGGCGCCGGACGAACGCGGGAGGCTGCAGCATTGCCGGCAGCGGACCAAAGCCCTTCGATGGCACATACGTTGTCCGTAGGTCGACGCAGATGACTTCGCCATCCGGGTCGGCGCACATGATGTCGGCCGGCAGAATGTTCATCAGTCCACCGTCGACCAGGAGCTGCTCGCGCTGTTGCACCGGCGGCAGCAGACCGGGTATCGAGATCGATGCCCGCACGGCGACCCACAGCAGCCCACGCTGATGGATGATCTGATCGCCCGTGATCATGTCCGTGGAGACGGAGAAAAACTCCCTCGGCAGGTGCTCGATCAACGTGGTGCTGCCGAAGAACCCTTCGATCAGCCGATCGACGCGCCGACCTCGGGTAAGGGCTATCGCCGGGATCGTGTAGTCGCTGACTGGCCTGGTTTCCGCGATGTGCTCTCGCGCCGCGGCGGTCGCCTCTCGGGCGTCGATCCCCAGCGCGAAGGTTGCCGCGGCGAGGGCACCGGCGCTCGTTCCGCCGAACCTGTCGATGACGATGCCCGCCCGGGTGAGCTCCTCGTAGACGCCGTAATGCGCGAGCCCCCGAGCGCCACCACCGCCGAGCACCAGACCCAACGATCGGCCGGCGATCCTGCGGGCCAGGGCACCGATTCCGCCGTCGTCGGCCCGGTGATGAGAGACCGGTTGCAGCAGGTCCCACCAGCTGGGATCGGGCACCACGTCGCGCGTGACCAGGTGGACGGGCTTTTGCGTAACGGGTGGATCGAGCGCTTCCGGCGGACGGGCCTGATCCGCAAGGACCACGAGTCGGTCGCTTTGCGCGACGACATATCGTCGCCAGTTGTCGCCCGAGCCTCGATCGGCCACCAGCAAGACCCAATCGTTGCTGCGCTCCATCCGGTCAACGGTCTCGCTGAACGCTTCGACGAGCTCGCCGTAGTGATTGGCCGCGGCCGTAGTGTCGACGGGCGGCGCGACCACCGCGGCCTCACCGTGCGGGCCCAGGCGAGTCACGATCGTGTCGACGATCGGCGCCGCGGGCACATCCCCGGTCGACAGCACGCCGACCACCCGGCGACCCCGAGAGACGTTGGCAGATCGTGATTCCCGAAGCATCCCCGCCATCGCCCGGAACATCGCGTATTGCAGTGACGGAGCCTTCGCGAGTACCTCGGTGAACGTGTCCGCGGCGATCTTCCAGACGACGCCGTCCCGAAGGGCGCGTATTCCGGCCGATCGAGCGGCGCCGGTGATCACGCCCAGGTCTCCGACCGACTCGCCGGCCGCCATCTCACGAAACACCTGTCCATCAGGACCGACCGCCGCGAATCGCCCCGAGGCGATGACATAGAAGGCGTCGGGCGGGTCTCCCATGCGAAACAGCCACTCGTTCGCGGGAATGTACTGGCGAGCTACGGCGCTCGAGAGTCGATCGAGTTGCTCGTCCTCGATCTCAGCGAATATCGGAATACTCCGCAGTGCGGTTCGCTCATCGACCGCATGCGGTACGGGTGACTCCCGTTCGGGGCTCATGAGGTACTGCTATTGGTGTCCCGGCCCCAGGGCGGAAAGCATGTTCCGCAGTTTAGCGGTAGTTGCTGCGCGCAAAGGCGCTATGCGGGCAGAAGTTCGACGCCGCTCAGCACGACGGCGTCGTCACGCGATGGCGCGACGACGCTGGCCAGGAATCGGCCGTTCTCCTTCCAGATGCCGACCCTGAGCGTTTCGCCGGGGAACGCCACACCGGCGAAACGCGCGCCGTAGGCGGCCACCGCCCCGGCATCGCCGTCCAGCAGTGCGTCGGTGATCGCCTTGCAGGTCATGCCGTAGGTGCACAGGCCGTGCAGGATGGGCCGGGAAAAGCCTGCGGCGGCGGCGAATTCCGGATCCGAGTGCAGCGGATTGCGATCGCCGCACAACCGGTAGAGCAGCGCCTGCTGCGGCAGGATCGGCATGTCGACCTCCAGGTCGGGGGCGCGGTCCGGCGCCGCGTCAGCCGAAGACGGCCCGCGTTCCCCGCCGAATCCGCCCTCGCCGCGGGCGAAGATCGATCGCTTCTGAGTCCACAGCAGGGTGCCGTCGGGCGCGCTGACCGTCGTCTCGCTCCAAATCACCGCGGCCTTGCCCTTGTCCCAGATGTCGGTGAACCGCGTGACGGCGCGCGCGGAACCCGACGGCGGCAGCGGCCCGGGCACTTCCACCCGCTCGCTGGCGTGCAGTACCTTGCCCAGCTCGATGTCGATCCCGGGAAACTTCACCGTCGGTGGTTTGGTGGCGTGAAACGTCGCGGCCACGTTGCCGAACGTCGGTAGCACCTGGGGCGTGTCGTCGATCAGGTAGCGAAGCTCGCGGGGGTCCATCGGGTCGGCGCCGGCACCCAGCCCGAGGTGGTAAAGCTGGATATCGCTACTGACCCAAGAGAATTCGATCGGGTCCAGCTCCGCCGCCAGCGCGACGTCCACGTCAATCGGCATATCAGTTTTCTCCCGCCTGATCGGCAATGTGCAGCGCCGCCAGGTACCCGAAGGTCATCGCCGGTCCGATCGTGCCGCCGGGGCCGGGATAGGTGTGTCCCATCACCGGGGCACTGACATTGCCTGCGGCGTAAAGGCCTTCGATGATCGTCCCGTCGTCGCGCAGGGCGCGGCCGTGGACGTCGGTGCGGATGCCGCCCTTCGTGCCGAGGTCCCCTGGCACCATCTTGGCGGCGTAGTACGGCGGCTGATTGATCTCGCCGAGATTGGGATTCGGCTTGTTGGTCGGGTCGCCGTAATACTGGTCGTAGGCGCTTTCGCCGCGGTGGTAGTCCTCGTCAAGCCCCGAGCGCGCAAAGCCGTTGAACCGCTCTACCGTCGCGGCGAAGTCGGTCACGGGCAAACCGGCCTTGGATGCCAGCTCCTCCAGCGTGGCGGCCTGGATGATCACCCCGGATTCCAGCCATTTGCGTGGAATGCGTTGCCCGGGCTGCAAACCCGCGAAGATGTAGCGGTCGCGGTATCGCTGATCGAACACCAGCCACGCCGGGATGTTCTCGCCCGGCCCCGGCCCCTGGCCGAATTCCCCGCCGTACATGTGATGGCAGGCTTCGACGTACGGCATCGATTCGTTCATGAACCGCTTGCCGGACATGTTGACGATGATCGATCCCGGCGAATTGCGCTCGGAGAGGGCGAACCACGGCGCACCGACCAGCGGCACCGTCGGCCCCCACCACGCGTCTTCCATGAGATCCAATGCGGCACCGAGCTTTTCGCCGGCGATGATGCCGTCGCCGGTATTGGCCTTGGCGCCGACGGTCCATTCGGTGGTGATCGGCGCGCGCTGGTATTTCACCCGCATCTGTTCGTTGTGCTCGAATCCGCCGCTGGCCAGTATCACGCCGCGTCGGGCCCGGATCAGCTGGGGCTCAGCAGATTCTGAGGCGCTCGTGTCGCGGACGTAGACCCCACGCACCACTCCGTCCTCGACGTACAGGTCGGTGAGGGCGGTGTTGAGCAGCACGGGGACCCCGGCCCGTTGCAGACCGATCCGCAGCGGGCCGATCAGGGCCCGGCCCATACCGACCAGGTTTTTCCCGGTCGCCTTGGCCCACATCGTGCGCGCGCCGACCTTCAGGCTGCGCAGCACCCCGCGAGGGTGTCGCTTCAGCTGATTCAGCCGCACGTAGTCCTGTTGCATCACAACCACATTCAGCGGCACCTTGCCATACGCGGGCTCCAGCCCGGACTCGTCGGCGCCGAGCTTGCGGGCGTTGAACGGCTTGGGCTCGATCGAACGCCCTCCGGCGCGGCCGCCCGGGGCCTCGGGGTAGTAGTCGGAGTAGCGCGGCACCCAGCACATCTTCAGTGGCGTGTGCTTGAGCACGAACGACAGCATCTCGGGCCCGCGTTCGAGGTAGGCGTCGATGCGTTCGGGCTCGACGATATCTCCGACGATTCCGTGCAGGTAGGTGCGGGCCGCCTCGGGGGTGTCCTTCACGCCGTCGCGTCGCAGCACCTCGTTGTTCGGAATCCAGACCCCACCCCCGGACCGCGCGGTGGAGCCGCCGAAGTGGGGGGCCTTTTCGATGACTACTGTCGAAAGGCCTCGGTGCGCGGCGGCGAGGGCAGCAACCATGCCGGCTCCGCCGCTCCCGACCACGACGACGTCGTACTCCTGCGCTGTCATGTAGAACACGTTATAGAATTGCCCGGGTCGGGCGCTACTGGCCCGGTCACACGGACGAGGGGACTTCGGTAAATGCTCAGTGTTGCCACGCGCGATGAGCTGGCAGCCGACCTGGCGCAGGCCGAGCGAAGCCGTGAGGCGATCGCTCCGCTGACCGTGGCCTACCCGGACATCGACGTCGTGGACGCCTACGAGATCCAACTGATCAATATCCGGCAGCGCGTCGCCGAGGGGGCCCGGGTCCTGGGCCACAAAGTCGGACTCTCGTCGAAGGCGATGCAGCAGATGATGGGTGTCGACGAGCCGGACTACGGGCATCTGCTCGACGAGATGCAGGTGTTCGAGGACACCCCGGTCAAGGCGGGCCGCTACCTGCTGCCGAGGGTGGAGGTCGAAGTCGCGTTCATCCTGGGCGCCGACCTCCCGGGGGCCGGTTGCACCGAGGACGACGTGCTGGCGGCCACCGAAGCCCTGGCTCCGTCGATCGAACTGATCGACACCAGGATCACCGACTGGAAGATCGCGCTGTGCGACACCATCGCCGACAACGCCTCGTCGGCGGGTTTCGTGCTGGGCCAGGCCCGGGTGGCGCCGGGCGACGTCGACGTCAAGACGATCGACGCGGTGCTGACCCGCAACGGCGAGGTGATCGCCGAGGGCCGCAGCGACGCAGTGCTCGGTAACCCGGTCACCGCGGTCGCGTGGTTGTCCCGCAAGGTGGAAAGCTTCGGCGTCCGGCTGCGAAAAGGTGACATCGTGTTACCCGGATCGTGCACCCGCGCGATCGACGCACGCGCCGGAGACGAGTTCGTTGCCGACTTCACGGGCCTCGGTTCGGTCCGGTTGTCCTTCGAATAACGTCGGATTACTTTTGAACTAGTCCAAATACCAGGAGAATCGACATGCCGTCTAAGGCAAGCGTGGCCATCGTCGGGTCGGGAAATATCAGCACGGATCTGCTCTACAAGCTGCTGAGATCGGACTGGCTGGAGCCGCGCTGGATGGTGGGGATCGACCCGGAGAGCGAGGGCCTGGCCCGGGCCCGCAAGCTGGGTCTGGAGACCACCCACGAAGGCGTCGATTGGCTGCTGGCGCAGTCCGAGAAGCCCGACCTGGTGTTCGAGGCGACGAGCGCGTACGTGCACCGGGACGCCGCCCCTAAGTACGCGGCCGCCGGCATCCGGGCCATCGACCTGACACCCGCCGCCGTGGGCCCCGCAGTGATCCCGCCGGCGAACCTGCGCGAACATCTGGATGCGCCCAACGTCAACATGATCACCTGCGGCGGGCAGGCGACCATCCCGATCGTGTACGCCGTGTCCCGGGTCGTCGGCGTGCCCTACGCCGAAATCGTTGCGTCGGTGGCGTCGGTGTCGGCCGGGCCGGGCACCCGCGCGAACATCGACGAGTTCACCAAGACCACAAGCAAGGGCGTGGAAACCATCGGCGGGGCCGAGCGCGGCAAGGCGATCATCATCCTGAACCCGGCCGATCCGCCGATGATCATGCGCGACACCATCTTCTGCGCCATCCCCGAGGACGCCGACCGCGACGCGATCGCCAAATCGATCCACGACGTGGTGGCGGAGGTGCAGACCTATGTGCCGGGCTACCGGCTGCTCAACGAGCCGCAGTTCGACGAGCCGTCGATGAACTCCGGCGGCCGCGCGCTGGTCACCACGTTCATCGAGGTCGAGGGCGCGGGCGATTACCTGCCCCCGTATGCGGGAAACCTCGACATCATGACCGCGGCGGCCACCAAGGTCGGCGAGGAGATCGCCAAGGAAACGCTTTCGGTTGCGGGAGGTACACGATGACCGGCATTTGGGACGTCCGGATCACGGACACTTCGCTGCGCGACGGGTCGCACCACAAACGCCATCAGTTCACCAAGGACGAGGTCCACGCCATCGTGGCCGCCCTGGACGCGGCCGGCGTGCCGGTCATCGAGGTGACGCACGGCGACGGACTGGGCGGCTCGAGCTTCAACTACGGGTTCTCCAAGACACCCGAGCAGGAGCTGATCAAGCTCGCGGCGGAGACCGCCAAGGAGGCCAGGATCGCGTTCTTGATGCTGCCCGGAGTGGGCACCAAAGACGACATCAAGGAAGCGCAGGACAACGGCGGGTCGATCTGCCGTATCGCCACCCACTGCACCGAAGCCGACGTGTCGATTCAGCACTTCGGGCTGGCCCGCGAGCTGGGCCTGGAGACCGTCGGGTTCCTGATGATGTCCCACACCATCCCGCCGGAGAAGCTGGCCGCGCAGGCCCGCATCATGGCCGACGCCGGATGCCAGTGCGTCTACGTGGTCGATTCGGCCGGGGCGCTGGTCCTCGAAGGGGTGCGCGAGCGGGTGGCCGCACTGGTCGCCGAACTCGGGGACGACGCCCAGGTTGGCTTCCACGGGCACGAAAACCTCGGCCTGGGGGTGGCCAACTCGGTCGAGGCCGTCCGGGCCGGCGCCAAGCAGATCGACGGCAGCGTGCGCCGTTTCGGGGCCGGCGCGGGCAATGCCCCCGTTGAGGCCCTGATCGGGGTGTTCGACAAGATCGGCGTCAAGACCGGCATCGACTTCTTCGACATCGCCGACGCCGCAGAGGACGTGGTGCGGCCCGCGATGCCGGCCGAGTGTCTGCTCGACCGCAACGCGCTGATCATGGGCTACTCCGGGGTGTACTCGAGCTTCCTCAAGCACGCGGTGCGCCAGGCCGAACGCTACGGGGTGCCCGCGGCGGCGCTGTTGCACCGGGCCGGTCAGCGCAAGCTCATCGGCGGCCAGGAAGACCAACTCATCGACATCGCGCTGGAAATCAAGCGCGAGCAGGGTAGCGGTGCGGCCGTCACGCACTGACGCGGCTAATTTTGCGGGAGTAGCCTGTCGCGCATGACATCCAACACAGCGAGCCGTTCTCGCCGCGGAATCTGCGGTGTGCTCGCCGGTGGACTGCTAACTGCCGCCGCATCGGCGGTGATCGCACTGCCGGTGGCCAACGCTGATCCCCCGTGCAATCAAACGGTGGGTAATTCCATCGACGCTTACCTCCAGCGCCATCCCGACCTTCACCAGCAGCTGGAAGCCAGGTCGCGGGCGGAGGGCGGCAACGGCACGGTCCTCGACTACCTGAACCGGCACCCGGACGTGCGGCAGCATCTGATCGACCTGTCGCAGCAGTGCGTGCCGTAGTGAGCGGCAGTTGTCGTCGCGCGCCGTCGACGACGCGGGGGAATGTTCGCCATTGACGAAAAAGTAGAACACGTTCTAGCGTCTAGGCGTGTTCTCTGATCCCCTCATCGAAGCGATCGCCGAAGCGGAGAAACTCGTCGCCGCCGCGCCGCACATCGAATCCGAAGCCGACCTGCTCGAAGGACTGCAGTACCTGGCCGGCTGTATAGCCGCGTGCGAGCACCTGGCCTTCGACTACGAGCGTGACCATCCCTTCCTGCAGTCGGGCACCGGCCCCTTCACCAAGATGGGCCTGGACAACCCCGACACCCTCTACTTCGGCACGCGGGTGCATGCCGACCATGACTATGTGGTCACCGGCCGGCGTGGCACCACCACCGACCTGAGCTTCCAGCTGCTCGGCGGCGAGTACACCGACGACAACGTGCCCGCCAGCCAGGCCGCGTTCGACGACCGGGAACTCGAGATCGCCGTGGACGGCAGCTTCGAGTGGCGGGTGCGGCCGACCAGCAACGGGCAGTTGGTGATTCGTGAGGTCTACGGCGACTGGTCGGCGCAGCGCGGCACGCTGACCATCTCCAGGCTGGACACGGCCGGCACCGCGCCGCCGCCATTGACCCGGCAGACGATCGAAAAGCGTTATGCCACAGCGGGTAAGCAGCTGGTGAACCGGGTGAAGACCTGGTTGCAGTTCCCGCAGTGGTTCTACCTTGACCTCCCGGTCAACACCATGGTGCCGCCCCGGCTGACCCCGGGTGGCCTGGCAACCCAGTACTCGTCGGTGGGGCACTTCGATCTGCGGCCCGATCAGGCGCTGGTGATCACGATCCCGGTCTCGGACGCCCCGTATCTGGGCTTCCAGCTGGGCAGCCTGTGGTACATCTCGCTGGACTACATCAACCACCAAACCTCGCTGAACAACACCCAGGCTCAGGCGGATCCGGACGGCAAGGTCCGCATCGTCGTGGCCGACCAGAATCCGGGGGTGACCAACTGGGTCGAAACGCTGGGCCATCGGCGCGGTTTTCTGCAGTTCCGCTGGCAGCGGGTGTCGCGTGAACTCACCGAGGCCGACGGGCCCGCCGTAGAGGTGGTCGACTTCGACGCCGTACCGGCCGCGCTGCCGCATTTCGAGCACAACAAGATCTCCGAGGAGCAGTGGCGCGAGCGAATCGCGTTGCGCCAAAGTCAAATTGCGGCCAGGATGCTGGGGTGACGATGTCGGGCATGCTCAAACGAAAGGTCGTGGTCATCAGCGGGGTCGGGCCGGGCCTCGGCACCACGCTGGCGCACCGGTGCGCACGCGACGGCGCCGATCTGGTACTCGCGGCACGCACCGTGGAACGGCTCGAGGGCGTCGCAAAGGAGATCACCGATACCGGGCACCAGGCGCTCGCGGTGCGCACCGACATCACCGACGACGACGCGGTGAACAACCTCGTCGAGGCAACCATGGAGACCTACGGCAAGGTGGACGTGCTGATCAACAACGCGTTCCGGGTGCCGTCGATGAAGCCGTTGGCCGGCACCACATTTCAGCACATCCGGGACGCGATCGAGCTCAGCGCGCTGGGCGCGCTGCGGCTTATCCAAGCCTTCACGCCGGCGCTGGAAAAGTCGAGCGGATCTATCGTGAACGTCAACTCCATGGTCCTGCGGCACTCGCAGGCGAAATACGGCGCGTACAAGATGGCCAAGTCCGCCCTGCTGTCGATGTCGCAGTCGCTGGCCACCGAACTGGGCGAGAAGGGTATTCGCGTCAATTCGGTTGCGCCCGGATATATCTGGGGCGACACGTTGCAGTCTTACTTCGAACATCAAGCCGGCAAGTACGGCACCACGATGGACCAGATCTACCAGGCCACCGCCGCGAACTCCGACCTCAAGCGGCTGCCCACCGAGGACGAGGTGGCTTCGGCGATCCTGTTCCTGGCCAGCGACCTGTCCAGCGGCATCACCGGACAGACCCTGGATGTCAACTGCGGGGAGTACCACACCTGATGTCAGATCGCACCGATATCGGCACCGTTGACGAGTTGCACGCATCAGCCACCAAGCTGATCGGTCTGGACGACTTCGGCACCAACGACGACAACTACCTCGAAGCGCTGGAGGTCTTGCTGGATTCATACCGGCGCGAAGCGGGCCTAACGGTGTTGGGCAGCAAGATGAATCGGTTCTTCTTGCGCGGCGCACTGGTGGCCAGGCTGCTGTCCGAATCCGCGTGGAAGCAACACCCGCAGCACGCCGACGTCGCCATCGAACGGCCCATCTTCGTCACCGGGCTGGTGCGCACCGGCACCACGGCGCTGCACCGGCTGCTCGGTGCCGACCCGGCGCACCAGGGCCTGCACATGTGGCTGGCCGAGTTCCCGCAGCCGCGCCCGCCACGCGAAACCTGGGAATCAAACCCGCTGTATCGCCAGCTCGATGCGCAGTTCACCCAGCATCACGCGGAAAACCCCGGATATACCGGGCTGCACTTCATGGCCGCATACGAGCTGGAGGAGTGCTGGCAGCTGCTGCGGCAATCGCTGCATTCGGTGTCCTATGAAACCCTTGCGCACCTGCCGAGCTACTCAAAGTGGTTGTCGGAGCAGGACTGGACGCCGTCGTATCGTCGACACCGCAAGAACCTGCAATTGATCGGGCTGAACGACGCCGACAAGCGTTGGGTGCTAAAGAACCCCAGCCATCTCTTCGCGCTGGACGCCTTGATGAAGACCTACCCCGATGCACTGGTGATCCAGACTCATCGGCCGGTCGAGACGATCATGGCCTCGATGTGCTCGCTGGCTCAGCACACAGCCGAGGGCTGGTCGACGACGTACGTCGGCGCCCAAATCGGTGCCGACTCAATGGAAACCTGGTCGCGTGGATTGGAGCGATTCAATACCGCGCGTGCCAAATACGACCCTGCGCAGTTCTACGACGTCGAATACCGGGAACTGATCGCCGATCCCTTGGGAACGGTCGCCGACATCTACCGGCACTTCGGGCTGACGCTGACCGACGAGGCGCGGGCCGCCATGGAAAAAAGCCATGCCGAAAGCCAGTCCGGCGCCCGTGCGCCCAAACACACCTATTCACTGGCCGATTACGGGCTGACGGTCGACGCGGTCAAGGAGCGCTTCGCCGGGCTGTGATCAGGCGTCGATCCGCCGCGCCCCCAACCACACCCCGTCGGGGGCCCCGATCGCGCCCGCCCGCTCCCGCGCCTCGGCGAGCTCGGCCGACGCCGCGAATTGCCGTGCGGCGTCGATGTTTTCCATGTCCATGACGACGAGAACGGTGTTCGGATCGTCGCCGTCGACGTAGGTACCGGTTACCACGAGCCCATGCCGGCGCCGGGTCGCGTCCAGTTCCGGGTCGCGAAACACGTCATCCCATCGGTCGACGCTGGCTACTCGCTGCTTGACCAGCATGACTCCGGTCATGAGGACCTCCTTCGAGTAACATCTATGTCTACAGTCGTAGACATATCCACCACACTAGTGCGGCGGCGCCATAATGTCTACAGTTGTAGACATGATGCGAGACGCGGCCGCCACCAGGACACGACTTCTCGATGCTGCTCGCGAGCTGTTTCTCGGTCAGGGGTACAACGCCGTCGGCCTGCGCGAGGTGGCCGCGAAAGCCGGCGTCGACGTCACCCTGGTTCGCCGCTATTTCGGCTCGAAGCAACGGCTTTTCACGGAGGCCACCGACGTCTCGGAGGACACCGACGAAATCCGCAACGCCGCCGACGCCGCCGTGGGCCGGCGCATGATCGCCCGCGTCCTGGGGGCCCGGCGGGACGTCGACGCGCCGCTGTTCGCCCTGCTGCGCTCCAGCGGGGATCCCTCGGTGGTGAGCCGGCTGAACTCGCAACTCGAGCGCGGCCTCACCCGCAACCTGTCCAAGCGGATAACCGCCGACCACGCCCGGATTCGCGCCGACATGATCACGGCGCTACTGCTGGGCATCGGCGTGCAGCGTGTGCTCTTGCAGAAAAAACCCATGGCCAGCGCGCGCGACGACGACATCGCCGCGGTGTTCCTGGAGGCCTTCGAAGCGATCACCAAACTGCCCCAAGGCGATTGACTCAGTAATCCTCCGGAACCGAGTCCAGATAGCCCTCCGCGACCGCGTGCTCGATGCTGTCGCTCAACTTCGGGCAGGACCGGGTGCGCGCGGTATCCCCACCGGACTGGCGCACCTCGGCGAAGTGTGCGCATCGCTGCGACGCCTCGCTGTTCCATTGCACCGCGGTGTGGCCCGGGCCCAGCCGCCTGACGGTGACCGTGACGTGGCAGAACCGGCAATCCACCGGCAGCAGCCCCGAGGTGAGGTAGCGCTCGCGGTCGGCGCGGGTGGCGTCGGCGACCTGGGCGGCGCGCTGCGGGTCATTGGCGAAATCTCTTGACTTCGACCAGGATCCACCGCCGCGGCCGGTCGGGGCGTCGCGCTCGTCGTGGTTGTGATGATCGCCGTGCAGCAACAACATCGAACGCGCGAGTCGGTCGACGTCGGGGACCGCGGGCTGATCTTCGGACATGGGCCTAGTGTTGCTCGGCGGGTACCTCGTCGGATGTGGGGTCGGATTCCCGCGCCTTCAGGTTCTCTTCGACCTCGGCGTTCCAGTATTCGTTGGCGCGCGTGGTGTCCACCTCGATCTCGAAGCGCTCCACCATTTCCGGCTGGATGTCGGCGACGTCGACGTAGAACTGCTGATACCAACGGCGCAGCTGATAGACGGCACCGTCCTCCTCGACCAGCAGCGGGTTGTCGATGCGGGTCTTGTGTTTCCAGATCTCGACGTCCTGCATGAAGCCCTTGCTGACGCCCTCGGTGAACACCCGCGAGAGCTTGTCGGTCATCTTTTCGTCCATGCCCTTGGGCTTTTCGACGATGACACCCCACTGCAGGACGAACGAATTCTGCGTCACCGGGTAGTGGCAGTTGATCAGGATCGACTCGGCCTTGTAGTCACCGTATTTGTTGTGCAGCCAGTTGATCATGAACGACGGCCCGAAGTAGGACGCCTCCGAATCCAGGTGCGCCTCCCCATACGAGGTGCCCAGGTCGTTGACGTCCGGCCGGCCCACGTTGTGCAGGTACTGCGAAGCGATGTGGCCCTCGAAGACGTTCTTGAAATAGGTCGGCAGACCGAAATGGATGTAGAAGAAGTGCGCCATATCGGTGACGTTGTCGATGATGTCGCGGCAGTTGGAACCCTCGATCAGGACGCTGTTCCATCGCCAGTCGGTCCATTCGTCGCTGTGGGCTTCGGGAATCTCGGGGATCTGGACCGCGGGGTCCGGCGGATTGCCCTCGTGGTCGTGCCAGACGAACAGCAGGCCACCACGCACGTCGGTCGTCCAGGACCGGGTGCGCGCCGTCTTCGGCGTGCGCTTGGCGTACGGCACCAGCTTGCAGCGGCCGTCGCCGCCCCAGCGCCAGTCGTGGAACGGGCACGCGACCTCGTCACCCTTGATGGTGCCCTCCGACAGGTCGCCGCCCATGTGGCGGCAATAGCCGTCCAGAACCTTCAGGTCCCCGTGCGAGTCGGCGAAAACGACCAGTTTGGTGCCGAACGCCTCGATCGAGTGCGGCTTACCGTCCCGGAAGTCTTTTGCGACGCCCAGGCAGTGCCAGCCGCGGGCGTACCTGGTCGGCAAGGGGCCGGGATCGATTTCCCGGATGCCGACCGCTTTGGTATCGGTACTCACCTGTCACCTCCAACTTGCGAGCCCTCTAACTAGAACACGTTACAGTTTTGCGGTCGCCATGCGCAATGACGGTGCGTCTGGCCACGTGATATTCGCGCTGCGGTATATGTAAACGATGCCGCTGTTCTCTTTCGAGGGTCGTTCGCCCCGGATCGATCCCACCGCGTTCGTGGCCCCGACCGCCACCCTGATCGGCGACGTCACGGTCGAGGCGGGCGCGTCGGTGTGGTTCAACGCCGTGCTGCGCGGCGACTACGGGCCCATCGTGGTGCGCGAGGGTGCCAACGTGCAGGACGGGTCGATGCTGCACGCGCCGCCGGGCATCCCGGTGGACATCGGTCCCGGGGCGACCGTGGCGCATCTGTGCTGCATCCATGGGGCTCACGTCGGATCCGAGGCGCTGATCGCCAACCACGCCACCGTTCTCGACGGCGCGGTGATCGGCGCGCGCAGCCTGATCGCGGCCGGGTCGCTGGTGCTGGCGGGCACCCAGATTCCGGCCGGGATGCTCGCCGTCGGATCACCGGCCCAGGTGAAAGGGCCGATCGCCGGAACCGGCGCGGAGATGTGGGTCAACCTCAACCCGCAGGCCTATCGAGACCTGGCGCAGCGGCATATCGCCGGGCTCGAGCCGATCTAGACGTTGCCACCCGCGGCTTCAGGCGCCGAGCGTGCAGCCAGCCGCACGGTGGAAACCGAGTGTGCGGCTGGCCGCACGCTCGCGTCCGGCGTCAGACCTTCTTGGTGTTCGCGACCGCGCGATCCATCTCCCAGTACGCGCGCAGGGCGAGCATCTTGCCCTCGTCGTCGGCCCTGTAGGTGAACACGCCCTCCGCGGTGGTCTGGTAGTCGCCCGTGGTGATCAGGATGTGCCCGACGTTCGCTTCCTCGTTGCCGCACTGGTAGGTGTCGCGGAAGACGAACTCGATCTTGGTGGTGGGGGCGATCGCCTTGTCCCAGAACGCCGAGATCGCGTCGCGGCCTCGGTGCCCCTTGCCCTCCGGGTCGAACGGCGACGGCCCGATCGGGTCCTCGACGATGGCGTCGTCGGCGAACACCGCCAGCCACGCCTCTTTGTCCCTGGCGATGACGGCCTCGCGGGACCGGCGGCCGGCCTCGTGGGCGGGGTTCATGGTCTCTTGCTGAGTCTCCGTCATTGTCAACCCCTTTCGGGCTTGTCGGCGCCGACCACCCACATCGAGTAGTACTGCGAGCCGCCGCCGTAGGCGTGCCCCAACGCCTTTCGCGCGCCCGGCACCTGGTGATCCCCGCCCTTGCCCATGACCTGGATCGCCGCCTCGGCGAAGCGAATCAGGCCCGACGCGCCGATTGGGTTCGACGACAGCACGCCGCCCGACGGGTTCACCGGGAGCCGCCCGCCGATCCGGGTCTCGCCGGCCTCGGTGAGCTTCCAGCCCTCGCCCTCGGGCGCAAACCCGAGGTTTTCCAACCACATCGGCTCGAACCACGAGAACGGCACGTAGATTTCGGCGGCGTCGATCTCGTCGATGGGGCTGGTGATGCCGGCCGCCTTCCACAGCGCGGCGGCCGCGTCGCGGCCCGCCTGCGGGCTGACCTGGTCGCGGCCCGAGAATTGCAGCGGCTCGGTGCGCAGCGCCGTCGCGTGGATCCAGGCGACCGGATGTCCTTGTGCCAACCGGGATTCGGCGATCTCCTCGTTGCCGATGACGACCGCGGCCGCGCCATCGGACGACGGGCATGTCTCGTCGTAGCGGATCGGGTCCCACAGCATGGGGGACTCCATCACCTTTTCGAGGGTGATGTCGGGCTGGTGCAGGTGCGCCAGCGGGTTGCGGGCCCCGTTGAGCCGGTCCTTCACCGCGACCATGGCGCCGATGTTCAACGGAGCGCCCGACCGGCGGATGTACGACCGAACGTGCGGGGCGAAATAGCCGCCCGCTCCGGCGCCGACCGGCTTGATGAACGGGATCGGAATCGACAACGCCCACATGGCATTTGATTCCGACTGCTTTTCCCAGGCCATCGCCAGCACGCGGCGGTATTTGCCCGACTGGACCAGGCTGGCCGCCACCACGCCGGTGGATCCGCCCACCGAGCCCGCGGTGTGCACCCGGATCAGTGGCTTGCCGGTGGCTCCCATGGCGTCGGCCATGAACAGCTCCGGCATCATGACGCCCTCGAAGAAGTCGGGCGCCTTGCCGACCACGACGGCGTCGATGTCATCGAAGGTCGACCCGGAGTCGGCAAGGGCACGGTCGATGGCCTCGCGCACCAGGCCGTTCATCGAAACGTCTTGCCGCTTCGCGACATACTTGGTCTGCCCGGTACCCAGTACCGCGGCGAGGACCGCTCCCGCACCGGCCATCAGTTCTTCCCTTCCATGACCGCGACCAGGTTCTGTTGCAGCGCCGGTCCGCTGGTGGCATGCGCCAGCACACGCTGGGCCGACCCATCCCAGATATGTTGGGCCGCAAATCCGATGCGCTCAAGACCGGCGACGAACATCGGGTTGGCCGACAGCGTGCCGCCGGACGGATTGACCTTCGTCGCCCCCGGAATCCGGATCGCCTCCGCGATGATCAGGTGCTGATGGGTGAAGGGCGCATGGATTTCGGCGACGTCGAGGTTGCGGATGTGTCCGCCGGTGGCTGCCTTGGTCGCGGCCGTCGTCGACGGCGACTCGGTGAGGTCGCGTGCGCCCAGCACCGGCGTCTCGATGCGGTGTTCGATTCCCGTGATCCAGGCGGGGTTTTCGCGCAATTCACGGGCGCGGTCGTCGGCCGCGAGCACGATCGCCGCGGCACCGTCGGTGATCGGGGCGATGTCGTGGCGCCGCAGTGGGTCGGCGAAGAACGGCCGGTCGAGCAAATCGTCGATGGTGATCGCGGATTCGACGGAGTCCACCCGCTTGGCCTGCGCGAAGGAATCCAGGGCGACGCGCGCCATCTGCTCGAAACTCCACTTCTCGGCGTCGAGTCCGATGCGGGCCTGTAGCCCCGCGATCGACACCGAGTCCGGCCAGAGCGGCGCGACGGTGTAGGGGTCGGTCTGCCGCGATAGGACACGGCGCAGGGTTCCGGCCGAGGACTTGCCGAAGCCGTACACCAGCGCGGTGTCGACCTCGCCGGTCAGGATCTTGATGTAGGCCTCGTAGAGGGCCCACGCCGCGTCCATCTCGACGTGCGATTCGTTGATCGGCGGAACCGCGCCGATCGAGTCGATCGCCGAGATGAACGAAAACGCCCGTCCGGCAAGGTAATCCGAAGAACCTGAACACCAGAAGCCGATGTCGGCCTGGGAGATGCCGAGTTCTTCATAGAGCTCGGCGAAGCACGGCATCAACATCTCGACGCCGTTGGTGGTGCCGTCGGTGCGGCGGACATGCGGGGCGTGGGCAAAGCCGACGACCGCAACGTTGCGAGCGCTCATTGCAGGTAAGCCCTTTACAGGTGGTGCTTGTAGGTGTCGTAGTCGGCGTCGGGTTCGCCGGTCGGCCGGAAGTACTCGATGTTGTCGATGCCAAAACCCCACTCCTCGCGAGGTTTCCAAACCGCCTCGACGCGCATGCCCATCCGCACCTCGTGCGCGTCGATATCGGCGACCAGATGCAGGAACGGGATGTCGGCGCCGTCGAGCAGCACATAGGCCGCCACGTAGGGCGGTTTGATGCGCTGACCCTTGAACGGGATGTTGATGATCGCGAATGTCGTCACCGTGCCCTTGTCGGGCAGCTCGACGAACTCGGTGGTGGGCTGGCCGGTGGCGGGATCCGCGCCGTGCGGCGGGAAATAGACCTTGCCGTTTTTGCCGGTCTTCGCGCCCAGCAGCTTGCCCTCGGCGATGGCGCGCAGGTACGCGCTTTCCTCGTGCGAGGCGGTGTGCTGGATCGTCATCTCGATGGGTGTGACGATCACGGTGACCGGTTCCCGGTCGTCCTCGGGTTGCTCCGCCACCGGCTCGGCTTCCCCCCCCAGGGCGAAGTACGCGATGTCGGTGATCGCACCCACCGGCTCGTCGGCCCAGTGCACGTGCACCCGGGCGCCGCGCCGGATGGCCGCGGGTTCGCCGGCATCCACCGCGTGTAGCAGCGGGATGTCGGCACCGTCGAGCTTGATCAGCGCCCACGCGAACGGCCGGTCCAGCGGCTGGCCTTCCAGCGGCTCGGGCTGCCAGGCCCAGGACACCACGGTCCCGACCGCCGACACCGGTACCATCTCGGCCAGCGGCTCATAGGTAACCGGGTCATATTCCGCCGGAGGTACGTGTACCCGGCCATCGGATCCGCGCACCCCGAGGATGCGGCGCTCACGCAGTGCGGTGAAGAACTTGCTCAGCGTGGGGCCGACCGAACGGGTGTAGTCGAAGGACAACGTCAGTGGCGCGGAGAGTGGTGGCTCAGGGTGATCGATCAGGGTCGGGCCGCTCGAACTGGGTGTCACGCCTTCGAGTAGAACAGGTTCTAAGAATGGTTTCAACATCGGGTCGGCTGGAAGGGCGAACGTCATGAAGCTGGGTTTGCAGCTGGGGTATTGGGGCGCTTCGCCGCCGGAGAATGCCGGGGAACTCGTCGCCGCGGCGGAGTCGGCCGGTTTCGACGCCGTGTTCACCGCCGAGGCGTGGGGATCCGACGCCTACACCCCGTTGGCCTGGTGGGGCTCGTCGACGCAGCGGCTGCGGCTGGGCACGTCGGTGATTCAGCTGTCCGCGCGCACCCCGACGGCCTGCGCGATGGCGGCGCTGACCCTCGATCACCTGTCCGGCGGCCGGCACATCCTCGGCCTGGGCGTCTCCGGCCCGCAGGTGGTGGAGGGCTGGTACGGCCAACGATTCCCCAAGCCGCTGGCCCGCACCCGGGAGTACGTCGACATCCTGCGGCAGGTCTGGGCCCGGGAGAAGCCGGTGACCAGCGACGGCCCCCACTACCCGCTGCCGCTGAGCGGAGAGGGCACGACCGGCCTGGGCAAGCCGCTGAAGCCCATCACCCACCCGCTGCGCGCCGACATCCCGATCATGCTGGGCGCCGAGGGACCGAAGAATGTCGCGCTGGCCGCCGAGATCTGCGATGGCTGGCTGCCCATCTTCTACACCCCGCGGCTGGCCGGCATGTACAACGAGTGGCTCGACGAAGGGTTCGCCCGGCCCGGCGCGCGCCGCGGCCGAGAGGACTTCGAGGTCTGTGCGACGGCCACCATCGTCATCACCGACGACCGCAGCGCCGCCTTCGCGGCCATGAAGCCCTATCTGGCCCTCTACATGGGCGGCATGGGCGCCGAGGACACCAACTTCCACGCCGACGTCTACCGCCGGATGGGCTACGCCGAGGTCGTCGACGACGTGACGAAACTCTTCCGCAGCAACCAGAAGGACAAGGCTGCGGAGATCATCCCGGACGAACTCGTCGACGACGCCGCGATCGTCGGCGACATTGACTACGTGCGTGAGCAGGTCAAGGTGTGGGAGGCCGCGGGCGTGACCATGATGGTGGTCAACGGGCGCACTGCCGCGCAGATCAGCGAGCTTGCCACGCTGGTTTAGGCGTTCCTTGCCAGGGCAGTAGAACGCGTTCTAGATTGGCCCGATGACAGCCTCGCAGCACACCATCGCGGGCACCGTACTGACGATGCCGGTACGGATCCGCAAGGCGACCCAGCACATGGCGATGTTCTCGGTGGACGCCGGCGCCGCCCAGCGGATGATCGACTACAGCGGCCTGCGGGTCTGCCGTTACCTGCCCGGGCGCGCGATCGTGGTCCTGATGTTGATGCACTACATCGACGGCGACCTCGGCCAGTACCACGAGTTCGGGACCAGCGTGATGGTCAACCCGCCCGGATCGGACGCGAGCGGGCCCCGCGCGCTGCAGTCGGCGGGCGCCTTCATTCATCACCTGCCCGTCGACCAGCCGTTCACGCTGGAAGCCGGAACGAAGATCTGGGGTTACCCGAAAGTCATGGCGGACTTCACCGTTCGCGAGGGCCGCCAGTTCGGGTTCGATTGCACCGTCGACGGGCAACTGGTGATCGACATGGAATTCGGTCGCGGCCTGCCGTTTTCGCTGAGCCCGCGCCAGCAGGAGCAGCGCACCTACTCGCACCGCGACGGTGTCACCCGCGAGACGGCGTTCGAACACACACTTGACGGCGTGCGCACCCGATTCGGCGGGGTGCGCGTCCGGCTGGGCGATCACCCGTATGCGAAAGAGCTGGCCACGCTGGGCCTTCCGAAGCGCGCGATGCTGTCCAGCTCGGTGGAGAACGTACAGATGACATTCGGTGACGCTCAGGAGATCTCATGACGACTGCGATGACCAGACCCGACGTCGACCTCACCGACGGCGCTTTCTACGCCGGTGACTCCCGAGCCGTCTACCGCTGGATGCGGGAGAACGAGCCGGTCTTTCGCGACCGCAACGGGTTGGCCGCCGCGTCGACGTATCAGGCCGTGATCGACGCCGAACGCAACCCCGAGTTGTTCTCGAACGCCGGTGGCATCCGACCTGACCAGGACGGCGTCGAGATGATGATCGAGATGGACGATCCGCAACATCTGTTGCGCCGCAAGCTCGTCAACTCCGGTTTCACCCGCAAGCGCGTGAAAGACCAAGAGGCCAAGATCGTTTCGTTGTGTGACACGCTGATTGACGCGGTGTGCGAGCGCGGGGAGTGCGACTTCGTCTGGGACCTGGCCGCGCCGCTTCCGATGGCGGTGATCGGCGACATGCTCGGTGTGCGCCCGGAGGAACGCAAGATGTTCCTCAAGTGGTCCGACGATTTGGTCAGCTTCTTGAGCAGCACCGCGGCGCAAGAGGATTTCCAGGTGTCGATGGATGCCTTCGCCGCCTACACCGAATACATGATGGGGATGATCGCGGCCCGCAAGGAGGAGCCGACCGATGACCTGGTCAGCGTCCTGGTGCACGCGGAGGTCGAGGGATCACGCCTGGAGGACCATCAGATCGTCACCGAGGTGCTGCTGCTGCTGATCGGTGGCGACGAGACCACCCGTCACACGCTGTCCGGCGGGACGAGGCAGCTGCTGCTGCACCCCGATCAGCACCGCCGTCTGGTCAACGACCTGGAGCTGCTGCCCAACGCCATCGAAGAGATGCTGCGCTGGACGGCGCCGGTGAAGAACATGGCGCGCACCATCACCGCCGACACCGAGTTCCACGGCACGCCGCTGCACCAGGGCGAGAAGATGATCCTGCTGTTCGAGTCGGCGAACTTCGACGAGAAGGTCTTCGACGACCCGGAGAGCTTCGACATCGAGCGCTACCCGAACAACCACCTCGCGTTCGGCTTCGGGACGCACTTCTGCCTTGGCAACCAGCTCGCCCGGCTGGAGCTGTCGATCATGCAAACCCGCCTGCTGCAGCGGCTTCCGGACTTGCGACTGGCGTCTCCAGACGCCGCGCTGCCCCTGCGGCCCGCGAATTTCGTGTCCGGCCTCGAGAAGATGCCGGTGGCGTTCACCCCGAGCGCGCCGCTGGGCTGAGCCACCCGCGCCGAGCGTGTTCTCAGGGCGAGAATCAGGCCAAATTTTCACCGTGACTTCACGTTCGGCGGGCCCAGGCCGCCGCCAATCGTCCCAGGATGCCGCCGCGCGTGTTTCCGGCCGTGACCCGGATTGCGATCCAACCCAGCTGCGCTAGCGCTTCGAAGCGCTCGACGTCCCTGCGGAATTGCTCGGGATCGGTCCAGTGGTGGAGTCCCTCGTAGTCGAGCGCGATTCTCATGTCGTCCCAACCCATGTCGACAACGGCGACAAGCTCTCCATGCTCGCCTTGGACCGGTAGCTGGGTCTGCGGGGGTGGGTAACCGGCCTCGATGACCAGTAGTCGGAGCCACGTTTCTTGCGGTGACTGCGCACCGGGGTCGACGAGGGTCAGCGCACGCCGCGCGCGCCGGATGTTTCGGTGGCCTTTGTACCGTTCGGCGATCAATTCGGCATCGGCAACCTTCAGCCCGGTTGCTCGGGCCAGCGCATCGATAGCGGCCACGGCTTTGCCGACGGGATAACGACAGGCCAGGTCGAACGCGGTACGGGCCGGGGTGGTTGCGGGCATTTCACCGATGGCTTGGGTCTCGTCGTCCGCGATGGTGTCCGACCAGGTGTGGATGCCGGCCGGCGGGCGACGGTGCTCGTACAGCAACTGCGCCGGCGCCCGATCATCCACCCACCTGGCGCCATGCAGTGCCGATGCCGAGAGGCCGGCGACGACCCCACGCCGCCGCGACCACAGCCAGGCAGCGTGGGCTCGCTGTACCGCGGTGAGGTTTGTGCCGCATGCCACTAGACGTCCGGATGCAGCGAGACATATCGGCTGCGCAGCTGGTGACGCGTCAGTGCGCCCGATGCGAGCGCCTCGCTGCCGACGAATGGTCCCTGCATGCGCGAAGTGTGCCTATCGGCACCGACACCCTCGCCGAACGTGTTCTCAAGGCGAGGAAATGGCCAAAAAATCGCCCTGAGTACACGTTCGGCGCAACGGGTTAGCGGTTTTGGAAGTTGGGCTTGCGCTTCTCGGCGAAAGCCCGCGGCCCTTCCTTGGCGTCGTCGGACAGGAACACCTTGATGCCGATCTGGGTGTCGATCTTGAAGGCGTCGTTCTCGTTGAGGCCCTCCGTCTCGCGGATCGCCCGCAGGATCGCCTGCACGGCCAGGGGACCGTTGTTCTCGATGAGCTCGGCGATCTCCAGCGCCTTCGTCAGCGCCTGCCCGTCGGGGACGAGGTAGCCGATCAGGCCTATCTCCTTGGCCTCGGCGGCGGTGATGTGGCGTCCGGTCAGCAGCAGGTCGCACGCCACCGTGTATGGGATCTGCCGTACCAGCCGGACGGCCGATCCGCCCATCGGGTACAGGCTCCACTTGGCCTCCGAGATGCCGAACTTGGCGCTTTCGCCGGCGACCCGGATGTCGGTGCCCTGCAGGATCTCGGTTCCGCCCGCGATTGCGGGGCCTTCGACGGCGGCGATGAGTGGTTTGGTCAGCCGGCGGCCCTTCAGCAGGGCGTCGATGCGCGACGGGTCGTAGCTGCCGTCCTTGAACGAATCGCCCGGCGGCTTTTTGGTTGCTGTCTTGAGGTCCATGCCCGCGCAGAAGTAGCCACCCGCCCCGGTGAGGATGCAGCACCGGATGTCGTCGTCATTGTCGACGCGATCCCAGGCCTGAACCATGATCTCCATCATTTCCGTGCTCAGCGCGTTGCGGGCGTGCGGCCGGTTCAACGTGACGATCAGGGTGTGGCCGCGCTGCTCGACCAGCGCGTCGGGACCGGTCTGTTCGTTTGCTGGAGCGTCGGCCACGGCTACCGCCTTTCCGTCGACATGGGGCACGAGCTTGTCAAGAAATGTAACACGTTCTAATTTGGTGGCCGTGGCCCTGAATATTGCCGATCTCGCAGAGCACGCCATTGACGCTGTGCCCGACCGTGTCGCCCTGATCTGCGGCGACGAGAAACTGACCTACGCGCAACTCGAGGAGAAGGCCAACCGCCTGGCGCACTACCTGATCGACCAGGGGGTGAAGAAGGACGACAAGGTCGGGCTCTACTGCCGCAACCGCATCGAGATCGTCATCGCGATGCTCGGCATCGTCAAGGCGGGCGCGATCCTGGTGAACATCAACTACCGCTACGTCGAGAGCGAACTGCGCTACCTGTTCGACAACTCCGACATGGTCGCGCTGGTGCACGAGCGCCAGTACTCCGACCGTGTGGCCAACGTGCTGCCGGAGACGCCGAACGTCAAGACGATCCTGGTCGTCGAGGACGGCAGCGACAACGACTACCAGCGCTACGGCGGCGTCGAGTTCTACGCGGCGATCGCGCAGGGCGCGCCCGAGCGGGACTTCGGCGAACGCAGCGCCGACGACATCTACCTGCTGTATACCGGCGGCACCACCGGCTTCCCGAAGGGCGTGATGTGGCGCCACGAGGACATCTACCGGGTGCTGCTCGGCGGAACCGACTTCGCCACAGGCGAATTCGTCAAGGACGAGTACGACCTCGCCAAGGGCGCCACCGAGAACCCGCCGATGGTCCGGTATCCGATTCCGCCGATGATCCACGGCGCCACCCAGTCGGCCACCTGGATGGCACTCTTCGCCGGCCAAACCACCGTGCTCGCACCAGAATTCAACGCTGACGAGGTGTGGCGCACGATTCACAAACACAAGGTCAACATGTTGTTCTTCACCGGCGACGCGATGGCGCGGCCGTTGCTCGATGCGCTCGAGAAGGACAACGACTACGACCTGTCGTCGCTGTTCGTGCTTGCCAGCACCGCGGCGCTGTTCTCGCCGAGCATCAAGGAGAAGCTGGTGGAGCTGCTGCCCAACCGGGTGATCACCGACTCCATCGGCTCCTCGGAGACCGGCTTCGGCGGCACCAGCATCGTCGCCAAGGACGCACCGCACAGCGGCGGCCCGCGGGTGACGATCGACCACCGCACCGTCGTCCTCGACGAGGAGGGCAACGAGGTCAAGCCGGGCTCGGGCGTGCGGGGCTTCATCGCCAAGAAGGGCAACATTCCCGTCGGCTACTACAAGGACGAGAAGAAGACCGCCGAGACGTTCAAGACCATCAACGGCGTGCGCTATGCCATTCCCGGAGACTGGGCGCTGGTCGAGGAGGACGGCACCGTCACGATGCTGGGCCGCGGATCGGTGTCGATCAACAGCGGCGGCGAGAAGATCTACCCCGAGGAGGTCGAGGCCGCGCTCAAGGCCCACCCCGACGTCTTCGACGCCCTGGTGGTCGGCGTGCCGGATCCCCGCTACGGCCAGCACGTGGCGGCCGTTGTGCAGGCCCGGCCGGGCTCGCGGCCGACGCTGTCGGAGCTGGACGGCTTCGTGCGCTCCGAGATCGCGGGATACAAAGTGCCGCGCAGCCTTTGGCTGGTCGACGAGGTCAAGCGCTCGCCGGCCGGCAAACCCGACTACCGCTGGGCCAAGGAGCAGACCGAGGCGCGGCCCGCCGATGACGTGCATGCCGCTCACGTAACCGCCTGACGCCCTGACCGACTTCGTCAAACAGCACGCGGGCGCGCCCGCCGGCTACTTCGGCTGGGAAGCGGCCGGGCTGCGCTGGCTTGCAAGCGTCGACGGCGGCGTGCCCTGCGCGCAGGTTGTTTCTTTCGACGCGACCAGCCTGACCCTGCGGCGACTTGAGTCGGCGGCCCCGAGCCGCGAGGCGGCGCGCGTGTTCGGCAACCGGCTCGCCGTCACGCACGACGCGGGTGGGGCGGCGTTCGGCGCGGGTCCCGACGACTGGGATGGGCCGGGGTTCTTCGGGCCCTTATCCCAGCCCTTGCCAATGTCGTTGCGGCAACACCGGCGCTGGGGCGATTTCTACGCCGACGAACGGCTGCTCCCGATGGCCGAGCTCGCGGCGCCGGTGCTGGACGCATCGACGCGCGACGCGGTCGACTCGGTGGCGGCGCGCTGCCGTGCGGGCGACTTCGACGACGACGATCCGCCCGCACGGCTGCACGGCGATTTGTGGAGCGGCAACGTGATGTGGACGCCCGGCGGGGTGGTCGTGATCGATCCGGCCGCGCACGCGGGGCACCGCGAGACCGACCTCGCGATGCTCGCGCTGTTCGGCTGCCCGCACTACGACGCGGTCCTCGCCGGCTACCAGGAGGTGCGACCGCTGAAACCCGGCTGGCCCAACCGCATTGGATTGCACCAACTCTTTCCGCTGCTGGCGCACGTCGCGCTTTACGGGGGCGGATATGTGGGGCAGACGCTGGCCGCCGCCCGCGCCGCGCTGGCCGCCTGAACGCCGGTCTAGAGTCAGTTCTCGATGACGATCGACGTCTGGATGCAGCATCCGACCGCGCGGTTCCTGCGCAGCGACATGCTGGCCTCGTTGCGGCGCTGGACCGGTGGCACCATTCCGGAGGGCGACATCCCGATCGACGCGACCGTCGCGTCGATGGATGCGGCCGACGTGCAGCTGGGCTTGCTCAGCGCGTGGCGCGGGCCCGGCGGGCTGGATCTCGTCTCCAACGACGAGGTCGCCGAATGGATTCGGTTGCACCCCACCCGGTTTGCCGGCCTGGCCGCGGTCGATCTCGATCGCCCGATGGAGGCGGTCCGCGAGCTGAGGCGCCGCGTGAGTGAGGGATTCGTGGGCCTTCGGGTAGTGCCCTGGCTGTGGAACGCCCCGCCCACCGATCGCCGCTACTACCCGCTGTTCGCCGAATGCGTCGAATCCGGTGTGCCGTTCTGCACCCAGGTCGGTCACACGGGCCCGCTGCGGCCGTCGGAGACGGGACGACCCATCCCCTACGTCGACCAGGTGGCCCTCGACTTTCCGGAGTTGGTGATCGTGTGCGGGCACGTCGGCTATCCGTGGACCGAGGAGATGGTCGCCGTCGCCCGCAAGCACGAGAACGTCTACATCGACACCTCGGCCTACACGATCAAGCGGCTCCCGCAAGAGCTCGTCCGCTTCATGAAAACACCTACCGGACAACGCAAAGTCTTGTTCGGCACTAACTACCCGATGATCGGCCACGCCCACGCGCTCGCGGGGCTCGACGAACTCGGACTCGACGACGAGGCTCGCCGCGACTTTCTGCGCGGCAACGCCGAACGCGTCTTCAAACTGGAGGCAGTCAAGTGAACGGTGCCCAGGCCCTGATCAACACGCTGGTGGACGGCGGCGTCGACGTGTGCTTCGCCAACCCTGGCACCTCGGAGATGCACTTTGTTGCCGCGCTCGACGACGTCGCGGGGATGCGCGGTGTGCTGGCCCTCTTCGAAGGTGTCGCCACCGGCGCGGCCGACGGTTATGCGCGCATCGCGGACCGGCCCGCGGCGGTGCTGCTGCATCTGGGCCCCGGATTGGGCAACGGCCTGGCCAACCTGCACAACGCGCGCCGGGCCCGGGTACCGATGGTGGTCGTCGTCGGCGACCATGCCACCTATCACAAGAAGTACGACGCCCCACTGGAATCCGACATCGACGCGCTTGCCGGCAGCGTCTCGGGATGGGTGCGCCGGACGGGTGCGGCCGGCGATGTCGCGTCCGATGCCGCCGAGGCCATCGCGGCCAGCAGGTCGGGCTCATGCATTTCCACCCTGATCCTGCCCGCGGACGCGTCCTGGTCGGACGGCGCCCAGCCCGCCAAGGTGGTACCCGCGCAACCCGCGGGCGCCGATCCGCTCCTGGCACCCAAGGTGCTGGAGGTGCTGCGGTCGGGGGAGCCCGCGGTGATCATGCTGGGCGGGGACGCCACCCGCGGACCCGGGCTGGCCGCGGCCGCGCGGATCGCCGCGGCGACGAGCGCGCGCCTGCTCTGCGAGACGTTCCCGACGCGGCTGGAACGAGGCGCCGGTGTGCCCGCCGTCGAGCGGCTCGCATACTTCGCCGAGGCCGCCGCGGCCCAGCTGGACGGCGCCAAACACCTCGTCCTGGCCGGCGCCAAGTCGCCGGTGTCCTTCTTCGCCTACCCGGGGATGCCCAGCGACCTGGTCCCGGCCGGCTGCGAGGTGCACACGCTCGCCGGACACAGCGGCGCGGCCGGCGCGCTGGCCGCGTTGGCCGACGAGATCGCGCCCGGGACGGTCGCGGAGGTCGCGGCCCCGTCGCGCCCGCAGCTGCCGACCGGGGAGCTGACCGCCGCGTCGGCGGCCGACGTGATCGGTGCGCTGCTGCCGGAACGGGCGATCGTCGTCGACGAGGCGAACACGTCGGGCGTGCTGCTGCCGCAGGCCACCGCCGGCGCGCCCGCCCACGACTGGCTGACGCTGACCGGCGGGGCGATCGGCTACGGCATCCCGACCGCGGTCGGCGCCGCGGTCGCCGCACCCGAACGGCCGGTGCTGTGCCTGGAGTCCGACGGATCGGCCATGTACACGATTTCGGGCCTGTGGAGCCAGGCGCGGGAAAACCTCAACGTGACCACCGTCGTCTACGACAACAGCGCCTACGACATCCTGCGGATCGAGCTGGCCCGGGTGGGCGCCGGGTCTGCGCCCGGTCCCAGAGCGCTGGACCTCCTCGACTTGTCGCGCCCGACAATGGATTTCGTCAAGATCAGCGAAGGCATGGGAGTTCCGGCCCGCCGCGTCACCACCCCGGAAGAATTCGCCGATGCCCTGCAAGTAGCCTTCGCCGAACCTGGGCCGCACCTGATCGACGCCGTCGTCCCGTCAATAACGCGCTAGCCCGGGAATACGGCTGAGGAGCCACTCCGACAGCGCGTTGACGACCTCGACGCCCGTCTCGAACGCCCCATCGTGGACCTCGGCCGCCAGCGCCACGCCCCATTGGCCGGACGGTGTGGGGACGATCCCGAACTGCCGGACCAAATAGTCACCATTTACCCCCGGGCCCCAACCGCCCTTCGCCGCGAGGCCTTTAGCGGCCAGGCCCCATTGCTGGCCCGCGGTGAGGCGCTGCATCAGGTCGATGACGTCGGCCGCGTCGGGGATCGACGTCAGCTCGGCGGCGAACCGCGCCTGCCGCTGCAGCGTCCACGGTGTTTGGCCAAATGCCGTGTAACCGCGGCGAAGTCGGCGCGATTCGACCACGGTGGCGGTGTCGCCGCCCTCGGCGATGACGCCCTGCACCAGCCGTGCCGCGTCCGCCGGATCGCCCAGCCCGGACCACAACTGCTCGGACGCGCGATTGTCGGATTCCGTGATGGCCTTCACGGCCAGGTCTTTGGCGCGCAACCAGTCGCTGCGCAACGCCGCGATTGCCAGCGGCACTTTGATCGTCGACCAGGCGACGCCGGACCACCACCGGCCCAGCGAGTAGGTCCGGTCCGGGCGGGCGATCGCGATGCCGACACTCGCGGGCACCGCGGCGGCAAGCTGTTCGAAACTCGCTTCCAGCGCGAGCTCGAGGGGGCGGGACGTCATGTGCTTACCGGCGGATCGGCCAGACGGGTTCGCCGCAGTCGACACCCTCGGACGACAACTGTCGCTTGAGCACCTTGAAGGTCACCGTCCGCGGCAGCTCCGCGCTCACCCTGACGTACGACGGCCACTGCTTGGGTCCTAAGTCCGGTTGTTCGGCCAGGAAGGCCCGGAATTTCTCGGGGTCGAACTCGCTCCCGGGCGCCAGCACCAACGCCGCCATCACCTGGTCACCGACGACCGGATCGGGCACCGCGTACACCGCCACCTCGGTCGCATCAGGATAGCGCAGCAGCACCCGCTCGATCGGCGCCGCGCCGAGGTTCTCGCCGTCGACCCGCATCCAATCACCAAGTCTCCCAGCAAAGTAGGCGTAGCCGGACTCGTCGCGATAGGCGAGGTCGCCGCTGTGATAGATACCGCCGGCCATCCGCTCGGCCTCGGCGGCCTCGTCGTTGTAGTAACCCTCGAAACGGCCCGACCCGGCCGTGTTCACCAGCTCGCCGACCACTCCCGCCGGGCAGGGCTTGCCGGTGTCCGGGTCGACGATGTCGAGCCCCTCGGTGAGCGGACCCAACGCACCGGGCGGGGTGTCGGGGGTGCGCGCAATGGCCACCCCGCCCTCGGTGGAACCGAATCCGTCCTGCACCACACAGCCGAACCGTTGCCCGAAGCGCTCGACGTCGGCGGGCACGCCCTCGTTGCCGTACACCGCCCGCAGCGGATTGTCCCCGTCGTCGGGCCGCTCGGGTGTGGCAAGGACATACGACAACGGCTTGCCGACGTAGTTGGCGTAGGTGGCGCCGTAGCGACGAACATCGCTTAGGAAGTTCGACGCAGAGAACTTGCGCCGCAAGGCCATTGATCCCCGGCACGCTGCCGCCACCGCCCAGCCCACCAGCACCGCGTTGGAGTGAAACAACGGCATCGACACATAGCAGACGTCGTCGGGGCCGAGATCGAATCGCTGGGTCATCGTCACGCCGGCGATAGCGACCTTCCCGTGGCTGCACTTCACCGCCTTGGGATCGCCGCTGGTGCCCGACGTGAAGATCAGCATGAACAGGTCGGTGGGCGAGGCGGACTGGAAGCTGGGTTCGGCGTCGGAGTGCGCGGCCAGCTCGTCGGCCCATTCGCCGGAATCGACGTTGAGGTGCTCGATATCGCCCAGTGTGGCAGCCGAGTTCGAATCGGCCAGGACCAGCTGGCAGTCGGCCCGGTCGATATCGCGGGTCAGCGCCTCGCCCCTCCGCACGGGATTGAGCCCGACCGGCACGATGCCCGACATCCCGGCCGCGACCAACATTGCCGAGAAGAACGGAGTGTTTTCCAGCAGCACGCCGACGTGCGGTGGTCGTGCGGGGTCGAGGCGCTCGCGCAGCGTTGCGGCGATCCCGGCGCCCTGCCGGATGTGATCACGCCAGCTGGTGAACGAGTCCTCGAAGTAGACGCCCCGGTCGTCGATCTCAGCCAGCGGCACCAGCAGGTCGGTGACCGTGAGGTCGGCCGGGATCACGAAGCTCAATTCGCGCGCTCCCCGTTCGACGTTCCCGCGGGGCTAAGCAGGGGTTTCCGCCAGCTCACGGCCGATCCGACGCAGCTGGCCGGTCGCGCCGCCCAGCGCGAACTCGGTCTCCTTGGCGGCCAGGAAATAGCGGTGCACCGGGTGATCGGTGTCGACGCCGACGCCGCCGTGCACGTGCACGATGGTGTGCGCCACCCGATGTCCGGCATCGGCGGCCCAAAACGCCGCACTGGCCACGTCGATGTCCGCGGGGAGATCCTCCGAGACGCGCCAGGCCGCCTGCGTGAGCGTCAGCCGCAATCCCTTGACGTCGATGTATCCATCGGCCAGCCGCTGCCCGACGGCCTGGAAACTGCCGATCGGCCGATCGAACTGCTCGCGGGTGCGCGCATATTCGGCCGTCATCTGCAAACCCCGCTCGAGCGCGCCGAGCTGAAAGGCGCTGCGGCCCAGGGTGGCAAGCGTCTCGAGCCAGACCACCACCTCGGCGCCGCCCACCTTCCGGCCCGCGCCCACCTCGGTCCCGTCCAGCGTCAGCTGCCCCACGCTGCCCAAGCCCGTGGTTTGCAGTGCGGTCACCGTGACGCCCGGATCGTCCGCAGCGATCAGAAAGACGGCGGCGCCGGAATCGGTCTGGGCGGGAACCAGAAATGCGTCCGCGACCGGCCCGAAGCCGACCTGGGTTCGAGTGCCGGTGAGACGGTAGCCATCGCCGGCGGCGACGGCCTGGACCGGCCCCTCACCCATCTCGCCGTCGAGGGCGACCGTGAGGATCTTCTCCCCGCTGACCGCCGGCGCGCCCCACTGCTGCTGCAGTTCCTCGGAGCCGAACCGGGCCAGCGCCCCGGCGGCCAGGACGACCGAGTCCAGGTAGGGCACCGCGGCCAGTTGGTGGCCCAGCGCGACCAGCACGGCCGTTTGCTCGAGCACGCCGAAACCGTCGCCGCCCAGCGCCGTCGGCGCCGCGCTGGTCAAGATGTCGGCGTCGACGAGCTTGCGCCACAGCTCGCGGTCGAACCGTTGGTCAAGCCCGTCCAGCTCGCGCTGGTGTTCCGGTGTGCACACCGCGTCCACGATGGTGTCGACCAGCCCACCGAGGTCGTTCGCCGCTTCGGTTGTCGTGAAATCCATGAATGTTCGTCCTTAATTCAGCGGCTGGCTCGGGGCAATCCCAGCGCGACCATCCCGATGATGTCGCGCTGCACTTCGTTGGTACCGCCGCCGAAGGTCAGGATCAGGCACGCCCGGTGCATCCGCTCGACGCGGCCGCGTAGCAACGCGCCCGGCGAGTCCGGACGCAGGGTCGCCGCGGTGCCCAGGACCTCCATCAGCAGCCGGTAGGCCTCGGTGGCCAGCTCGGTGCCGAACACCTTGGCCGCCGACGCGTCGGCCGGCCCCAGGTTCTCACTTGCCGCCGATGCCAGCTCCCAGTTGATCAGCTTGAGCACCTCGGCCTTGGCGTGCACGCGGGCGAGGTTGAGCTGCACCCACTCCGAGTCGATCAGCCGGGCCCCGCTGGCGTCCTTGGTGTGCTGCGCCCACTCACGGACCTCGCGCAGGGCCACGATGATGGGTTGTGCTGACACCAGGGCGACCCGCTCGTGGTTCAGCTGGTTGGTCACCAGCTTCCAGCCGCCGTTCTCCTCGCCGACCAGGTTGGTCACCGGCACCCGGACATCGGAGTAGTAGGTGGCGCTGGTGTCGGGGCCGGCCATGGTGTGCACCGGCGTCCACGAGAAGCCCTCCGCGGTCGTCGGGACGATCAGCACCGAAATGCCGCGGTGCTTTTTCGCCTCGGGATTGGTGCGCACCGCCAACCAGACGTAGTCCGCGTACTGAATCAGGCTGGTCCACATCTTCTGGCCGTTGACCACGTAGTCGTCGCCGTCGCGGACCGCGGTGGTGCGCAGGTTGGCCAGGTCGGTGCCGGCGCCGGGCTCGGAGTAGCCGATCGAGAAGTGCAGATCGCCCGCGGCGATCTTGGGTAGGAAGAACTTCTTCTGCTCGTCGGTGCCGAAGGCCATGATCGTCGGCGCCACGCTGTTGATGGTCAGGAACGGCACCGGCGCGCCGGCGATGGCGGCCTCGTCGGTGAAGATCAACGAGTCCATCGGGGACCGATCCTGGCCGCCGTACTCCTTGGGCCAGTTCAGGGTGAGCCAGCCGTCCTTGCCCATCTGCGCGACCGTCTCGCGGTACACGTTGCCGACGCCGATTTCGCCCTGCGTCGAGCTCAGCGCCTCGCGGCGCTCCGGGGTCATCAGCGTGGTGAAGTACGACCGCAGCTCGCGACGCAGCTCCTCCTGTTCAGGGGTGTAACTGATGCGCATTCCAGCCGTCCTTTGTTCAACGTGACCGGCCATTCTGGCGGCCGCGGCTCGACCAACGGCTACCCGTTCGTCTTCCCGGTTGTAACACGTTCTAGTCTGGGAATCCAGCGACCGTTTCGCCAGACGCACCGGGGCCCTATGGTGGAGCTACCTACCGATGGGGCGCGTGCTCAGGTTGAAGGCCAGGTTCAAGGAGGGTGCCGTGCGGGTGATCGTCGATCGTGACCGGTGTGAAGGTAACGCGGTGTGCTTGGGAATCGCGCCGGATATCTTCGACCTGGACGATGAGGACTATGCCGTCGTGAAGACCGATCCGATTCCGTCCGACCAAGAACAACTGGCCGAGCAAGCAATCGCCGAATGCCCGCGCGCCGCGTTGCTGCGCGAGGACTAGGCCGCGGCCGGCACCGGTAACCCGAAACTAGAGGTATTCATAAATTGACTAGCAGCACGAACGCGACCGATCTATCCCGAAAGGTCGCGGTGGTGACCGGTGCGGCCGCGGGGCTGGGACGGGCCGAGGCGCTGGGCCTGGCCCGGCTGGGCGCCACCGTCGTCGTCAACGACATCGCCGCGGCGCTGGACGCCTCGGACGTCATCGACGAGATCACCGCCGCCGGCTCCAAGGCCGTCGCCGTCGCCGGCGACATCAGCCAGCGCGCGACCGCCGACGAGCTGGTGGCCACGGCCGACGGCCTGGGCGGCCTGGACGTCGTGGTGAACAACGCCGGGATCACCCGCGACCGGATGCTGTTCAACATGTCCGACGAGGAATGGGACCTCGTCATCGCGGTCCACCTGCGCGGCCATTTCCTGCTCACGCGCAACGCGGCCACCTACTGGCGCTCCAAGGCCAAGGACGCGGGCGGATCGGTCTTCGGCCGGATCGTCAACACCGCGTCGGAGGCGGGCCTGGTGGGCCCGGTCGGGCAGGCCAACTACGGGGCCGCCAAGGCGGGCATCATCTCGCTGACCTTGACGGCCGCCCGGGCGCTGGGCCGCTACGGGGTGTGCGCCAACGCGATCTGTCCGCGGGCCCGCACCGCGATGACGGCCGACGTGTTCGGCGACGCGCCAGATATAGAGGAAGGCGGCGTCGACCCGCTGTCGCCGGAGCACGTGGTGAGGCTGGTCCAGTTTCTGTCGTCGCCCGCCGCCGCGGAGGTCAACGGGCAGGTGTTCATCGTCTACGGTCCTCAGGTGACGTTGGTTGCGGCACCGACGGCGGAGCACAGGTTCATCGCGGAAGGAGCGGCCTGGGACCCCGCTGCGCTGAGCAACACATTGCGGGATTACTTTGCTGGACGCGATTCGGAAAAGAATTTTTCCGCGACTGGGCTGATGGAGCAATAGCGATGTAGTGCTAGTCAACGGGGGGGAATCGGCCAGTAGAACATGTGTCAGATTGATAACGGCGCAACGGCCTGACCTGGACAAATTAACGCTTTGGGTAGAGAAATGCTGTTCATTGACAGCGTGCACTTTCTCTGAGTTAATATGATCCGGCTCACTCCGAGCCGCTTGTGTCCGAAGGCCGCGCTAAGGCGAAACATAGGCTTCGCCGCGAGCAGCAGAGGGGGGTGCCTGAGTTGAGAGAGCAACTTGCGGTCCCGGCTCGTGCTGTCGGCGGGTTCTTCGAGATGATGATCGATACGGGCCGCGCTGCTTTCCGGCGACCGTTCCAATTCGGCGAGTTCCTGGACCAGACGTGGATGATCGCCCGCGTCTCACTGGTCCCCACCCTGCTGGTGTCCATCCCCTTCACCGTCCTGGTGGCATTCACCCTCAACATCCTGCTGCGCGAAATCGGTGCGGCCGACTTGTCCGGCGCCGGAACGGCATTCGGCACCATCACCCAGCTGGGCCCGGTGGTGACGGTGCTTGTCGTGGCCGGGGCCGGTGCCACCGCGATCTGCGCCGACCTGGGCGCCCGCACCATCCGTGAGGAAATCGACGCGATGCGGGTGCTGGGCATCGACCCGATCCAACGGCTCGTCGTCCCACGGGTTTTGGCGTCCACCGTGGTCGCACTGTTGCTCAACGGTCTGGTGTGCGCGATCGGTTTGTCCGGCGGCTATGTGTTCTCCGTTTTCCTTCAGGGCGTCAACCCGGGTGCGTTCATCAACGGGCTCACCGTTCTCACCGGGCTGCGCGAGTTGGTGCTCGCCGAAGTCAAGGCGCTGCTGTTCGGTGTGATGGCGGGCCTCGTCGGCTGTTACCGCGGCCTGACCGTCAAGGGCGGGCCCAAGGGCGTCGGCAATGCCGTCAACGAAACCGTCGTTTACGCGTTCATCTGCCTGTTCGTCATCAACGTGGTCATGACCGCCATCGGCGTGCGGATTACGGCTAAGTGATGAGACGAGTGGGCCACCGATGAGCTACGACGTCACTTACCGGTTACGCAATGCGGTGTCGCGGGTGCTCCAAGGGCCGGTTGACGACTTCGGCGAGCAGGCGCTGTTCTTCGGCGAAACCATTCGTTATGTCCCCAACGCGCTCACCCGCTACCGCAAGGAGACGATCCGCAACGTTGCCGAGATGACGATGGGCGCGGGCGCGCTCGTCATGATCGGCGGCACGGTCGGCGTCGCGGCCTTCCTGACGCTGGCCTCCGGTGGGGTCATCGCCGTGCAGGGTTATGCGTCGCTGGGCAACATCGGTATCGAGGCGCTGACCGGCTTCCTCTCGGCGTTCCTCAACGTCCGCGTCGTCGCCCCGGTGATCGCGGGTATCGCGCTGGCGGCCACCATCGGTGCCGGCGCCACCGCGCAACTGGGTGCCATGCGGGTATCCGAAGAGATCGACGCCGTCGAATGCATGGCGGTGCACTCGGTTTCCTACTTGGTGTCGACCCGCTTGATCGCCGGTCTGATCGCGATCGTTCCGCTGTACTCGCTGTCGGTGCTCGCCGCGTTCTTCGCCGCCCGCTTCACCACGGTGTACATCAACGGACAATCCAAAGGCCTCTACGACCACTACTTCAATACCTTCCTCATCCCGTCGGACCTGTTGTGGTCGTTCCTGCAGGCGATCGTGATGTCCATCGCGGTGATGCTCGTCCATACCTATTACGGCTACAACGCCCACGGCGGACCGGTCGGGGTGGGCATCGCGGTCGGCCAGGCTGTGCGGACTTCGCTGATCGTCGTCGTCGTCATTACTTTGTTCATCTCGCTCGCCGTTTACGGGGCGTCCGGTAACTTCAACCTCTCCGGATAAGGGGACCGCTTAAAAGACATGGCAGAAGGCGAATCGCGACGTAGCACCGTCCGGCTGGCAGCAGCGCTGCTGGCCGGCTTGATAGTGGCGTTCACCGTCGTGACTTACCTCTCCTACACGGCGGCTTTCGCCTCGATCGACACGGTCACCGTCTCGGCGCCGCGGGCCGGACTCGTCATGGACAAGGGCGCCAAGGTCAAATACCGGGGCCTCCAGATCGGCAAGGTCTCCGATATCAGCTACAGCGGCGACCAGGCGCGGCTGACGCTTGCCATCAACAGCGACCAGATGCACTTCATCCCGTCCAACGCGGCCGTGCACATCGCGGGCAACACCATCTTCGGGGCCAAGTCGGTGGAATTCATTCCGCCCCAGACGCCCTCGCCGACAACGCTGCGCCCCGACGCGCATGTGGAGGCCTCGGCGGTGTCGCTGGAAGTCAACACCTTGTTCCAGTCGCTCATCAACCTGCTGCACAAGATCGACCCGCTCGAATTGAACGGGACGCTGAGCGCGCTGGCCGAAGGCTTGCGCGGTCACGGTGACGACTTCGGCTCGCTGCTCTCCGGGCTGAATACGCTGGCGCGGCAAGCGAACCCGAAGCTCCCTGCCCTGCAAGAGGACTTCCGCAAGACCGGCGTCGTCACCAACAACTACGCCGACGCCGCGCCCGATCTGAACACCATTTTCGACAACCTGCCGACGATCAACAAGACGGTCGTCGACCAGCAGCACAACCTCAACGACACGCTGCTGGCAACGATCGGTCTGGCCAATAACGCCTACGACACGTTGGCGCCGGCCGAGCAGAACTTGATCGACGCCATCAACAGGCTGCGGGCGCCGATCAAGGTGGCCCACGACTACTCGCCCGAATTTGGCTGCCTGTTCGCCGGTATCGAGCGCGGTATCAAGGAATTCGCCCCGCTGCTCGGTGTCCGCAAGGCGGGTCTGTTCACGTCCTCGAGCTTCGTGTTGGGCGCGCCGTCGTACACCTATCCGGAGTCGCTGCCGATCGTCAACGCTTCCGGAGGCCCGAACTGCCGCGGTCTGCCCGATATCCCGACCAAGCAGACGGGTGGGTCGTTCTATCGTGCGCCCTTCCTGGTCACCGACAACGCCAACATCCCGTACGAGCCGTTCACCGAACTTCAGTTCGACGCACCCTCGACGATGCAGTTCTTGTTCCACGGCGCCTTCGCAGAACGGGACGACTTCTGATGGCGGCCTCATCGGGTATGCCGACGCATCGGTCGATGGTGATCAAGGTCAGCATCTTCGCCGTGGCGATGTTGATCGTGGCGTCGGGCCTGGTGGTGATCTTCGGTGATCTGCGGTTCGGTTCCGAAAACACCTACCACGCAACCTTTATCGACGTGACCAAGCTGAAGGCCGGACAGAAGGTGCGTATCGCCGGCGTGCCCGTCGGTTCGGTGTCCGGCGTAAAGCTCAACCCCGACAACACCATTGACGTGAAATTCGGGGTCGACCAGCGCTACACCCTGTATTCCTCGACGCGCGCGGTGATCCGCTACGAAAACCTGGTCGGTGACCGGTTCCTCGAAATCACCTCGGGGCCAGGCGAATTGCGCAAGCTCGCGCCGGGCGGCACGATCAATTCCCAACACACCCAGCCCGCCCTGGATCTCGATGCGCTGTTGGGTGGGCTGCGACCGCTGGTCAAGGGCTTGGACGCAGAGAAGGTCAACACCATCAGCAGCGCGGTCATCCAGTTGTTGCAGGGCCAGGGCGGAGCGTTGTCGAACGTGCTGGCCGATACCAGTGCGTTCTCGACGGCGCTGGGACAGCGCGACCAACTCATCGGTGACACCATCACCAACCTCAACACCGTGCTGGGAACCGTCGACCAAAAGAGCGCGCAATTCTCCGCCAGCGTCGACCAGCTGCAGCAGCTGATCAGCGGACTGGCCAAGAACAAGGACGTGATCGCCGGCGCCATCCCGCCGCTGGCGTCGACCACGACGGATTTGACCGAGCTGCTGAGGAATTCGCGCCGGCCCCTGCAGGGCATCCTGGAAAACACCCGGCCGCTCGCGACCGAGCTCGACAACCGAAAGGCCGAGGTAAACAACGACGTTGAGCAGCTGGGCGAGGACTACCTGCGACTGGCGGCGCTCGGCGCCTACGGGTCGTTCTTCAACATCTACTTCTGCTCCGTGACGATCAAGATCAACGGTCCGGCCGGCAGCGACATCCTGCTGCCACTCGGCGGCCAGGTGGACCCGAGCAAGGGGAGGTGCGCTTTTGCCAAGTAACGCAAAGCGTGACCGCGACCCGCTGCGCACCGGCATCTTCGGCGTCGTGCTGGTGGTGTGCGTCGTGTTGCTCGCCTTCGGCTACGCCGGACTGCCGTTTTGGCCGCAGGGCAAGACATATGACGCCTACTTCACCGACGCCGGCGGCATCTCGCCCGGCAACAATGTATATGTCTCGGGCTTGAAGGTCGGCAGAGTACAGTCCGTCGGCCTGGCCGGGGACAGCGCCAAGGTGACCTTCACCGTGGATCGCCACGTCGCCGTCGGCGACCAGTCACTCGCCGCCATCCGCACCGACACCATCCTCGGCGAGCGCTCCATCTCCGTGACCCCGGCCGGCACCGGCAAGGGCGGCACCACCATTCCGCTGAGCCGGACGACGACCCCGTATACGTTGGCGGGCGCGCTCGAGGATCTGGGGCAAAACGCGAACGATCTGAACAAGCCGCGGTTCGAGCAGTCCCTGAACGTGCTCAGCGATACCCTGCGCGACGCCACCCCGCAGCTGCGCGGCGCGCTGGACGGAGTGACCTCGCTGTCCCGTACCCTGAACCGCCGTGACGAAGCGCTGCAAGGGCTGCTGGCGCACGCGAAGTCGGTGACGTCGGTGCTGGCGCAGCGCGCCGATCAGGTCAACAAGCTGGTCGACGACGGGAACGAGTTGTTCGCCGCCCTCGACGAGCGGCGTGCCGCGATCGGTCAGCTGATCGCGGGCATCGGCCCGCTGGCGCAACAGATTTCCGGTTTCGTCGCCGACAACCGAAAAGAGTTCGGCCCGGCCCTGAGCAAGCTGAACCAGGTGCTGTCCAATCTCAACGAGCGCCGCGACTACATCACCGAAGCCCTCAAACGACTGCCCACCTACGCCACCGAACTCGGTGAGGTGGTCGGATCCGGGCCCGGGTTCAACGTCAACGTCTACAGCGTGATCCCGGCCCCCCTCATGGCCGCGATGTTCGACTTCTTCTACCAGCCCGGCAAGCTGCCGGCCAGCCTGTCGGACTACCTGCGCGGACTCATTCAGGAACGCTGGATCATCAGGCCCAAGTCACCATGACCAATCGGATCGCCGGCAGCCGGGGGCTGCGCTACGCCACCGTCATCGCGCTCGTCGCGGTGTTGGTGGGGGGCGTGTATGTCCTTTCGTCGCAAGGCAATAACCGAACCATCGTCGGCTACTTCACCTCCGCCGTCGGTCTCTATCCCGGAGATCAGGTGCGCGTTCTCGGTGTCCCGATCGGCTCGATCGACACGATCGAACCGCGGCCCTCCGACGTGAAGATCACTATGTCGGTGTCCAAGGACGTGAAAATCCCCAAGGACGCCAAGGCCGTCATCATCTCGCCGAACCTGGTGTCGGCGCGGTTCATTCAGCTCGCCCCGGCCTACACCGGCGGGGCGGCGCTGCCCGACGGCGGAAGCATCGATCTGAATCACACCGCGGTCCCGGTGGAGTGGGATGAGGTGAAACAGGCCCTGACGCAGCTGGCCGTTCAGCTGGGTCCCACGGCAGGGTCGGCGCAGGGCCCGTTGGGACGAGCGATCAACCAGGCCGCCGACACGCTCGACGGCAAGGGCGAATCGTTCCACAACGCGTTGCGCGAACTTTCACAAGCCGCTGGGCGGCTTGGGGATTCGCGCAGCGACATATTCGGCACGGTCAAGAATCTGCAGGTGCTGGTCAACGCGCTGTCGTCGAGTAACGAACAGATCGTGCAGTTCGCCGGAAACGTCGCGTCGGTGTCGCAGGTGCTCGCCGACAGCTCGCGCCGTCTGGACAACACCCTGGGCACGCTCAACCAGGCGCTCTCGGACATCCGGGGATTCCTGCACGAAAACAACTCGACGATCATCGATACGGTCAACAATCTCAACGACTTTGCGCAGACACTGAGTGACCAGAGCGAAAACATCGAGCAGGTGCTACACGTCGCCGGGCCCGGTATCGCCAACTTCTACAACATTTACGACCCCGCGCAGGGCACGCTGAACGGCCTGTTGTCGATACCCGAGTTCGCTAACCCGGTGCAGTTCATCTGCGGTGGTTCCTTCGAGACCGCCGGCGGGCCGGAAGCGCCGGACTACTACAGGCGCGCCGAGCTCTGCCGCGAGCGGCTGGGGCCGGTGCTGCGCCGCCTGGCCGTGAACTACCCGCCGGTGATGTTCCACCCGCTCAACACGATCACCGCGTACAAGGGCCAGATCATCTACGACACCCCGGAAACTCAGGCCAAGGCCGCGACTCCGATTCCGCAGCTGACCTGGATACCCGCGCAAGGCGCGCACCCGCCGGCGCCCACCCAGAACCCGGCGGATCTGCAGAGCCTGCTGCTGCCGACCGCCCCGCAGACCGGCCCCGCACCGGCCGCCACCGGCGCGGGTCCCGCGCCCGGACCCGCTCCGGGCTCGGCGTTCGGTCCGCTGCCCGGCCCCCCGCCGAACCAAGCGCCAAGCGCGCCGGCGCCCACCGACCAGGGTGGTGGCGGATGAGCCGGATCTTGCTGCGCGGGAGCGCTTTAGCGGCGGGCAGCGTGCTGCTGGCCGGTTGCCAATTCAGCGGGCTGAACTCTCTGGTGATGCCCGGGACCGCCGGCCATGGTGCGGGCGCGTATTCGATCACCGTCGAGATGCCTGACGTTGCCACGCTGCCACAGAACTCGCCGGTCATGGTCGACGACGTCACCGTCGGCAGCGTCTCCGGCATTTCGGCCGAGCAGCGGGCCGACGGATCCTTCTACGCCGCAGTGAAGTTGGCGTTGAACAAGAACGTCGTGTTGCCGGCCAACGCGACCGCGACGGTAGCCCAGACGTCGCTGCTGGGCTCGATGCACATCGACCTCGCCGCCCCCAAAGACAAGCCGGCCACCGGCAGGCTGAAGGACGGGTCGAAGATCCCGCAGTCCAACACGGGCCGGTATCCCACCACCGAAGAGGTGCTGTCGGCGCTCGGTGTGGTGGTGAACAAGGGCAATCTCGGTGCGCTGCAAGAGATCACCGACGAGACGTATCAGGCCTTCGCCGGCCGGCAGGACCAGTTCGCCGACTTGATCCCCAGGCTGTCCGAATTGACCGCCGGACTCAACCGGCAGGTCAACGACATCATCGATGCGGTCGACGGGTTGAACCGATTCTCCGCGACCCTCGCGCGCGACAAGGACAACCTGGGTCGGGCGATCGACACGCTGCCCGAAGCCCTTCGCGTGCTCAACAAGAACCGGGACCACATCGTCGACGCGTTCGCCGCCCTCAAACAGCTGGCGACGGTGACATCCCATGTGCTGTCGAAGACCAAGGTGGACTTCGCCGAGGACCTCAAGGGGCTGTATTCGGTTGCCAAAGCCCTCAACGACAACCGGAAGAATTTCGTCACCTCGCTGCAGCTGCTGCTGACGTTCCCGTTCCCCAACTTCGGGATCAAGCAAGCCGTGCGCGGCGACTACCTCAACGTGTTCACGACCTTCGATCTCACTCTGCGCCGCCTCGGTGAAACGTTCTTCACCACAGCGTATTTCGACCCGAACATGGCTCACATGAACGAGATCCTCAACCCGCCCGATTTCTTGACCGGCGAATTGGCGAACCTGTCGGGGCAGGCGGCCGACCCGTTCACGATTCCGCCCGGCACGGCTTCGGGTTCTGAAGGGCACTGAGGGGCGGCGCAGATGATCGACAAACTGACCAGGATCCAGCTGTGGATTTTTGCGGTGATCACCGCCGTCACGCTGACCATCATGGCGATCTTCTACCTGCGGCTGCCGGCCACGTTCGGCATCGGAACCTACGGCGTGAGCGCCGACTTCGTCGCGGGCGGCGGCTTGTACAAGAACGCCAACGTCACCTACCGGGGTGTCGAGGTAGGTCGGGTGGAGTCTGTCGGGCTGAACCCCAACGGGGTTACCGCCGAGATGCGCCTCAACAGCGGCACACCGATCCCGTCGAACGTCACCGCCACCGTCAAGAGCGTGTCGGCCGTCGGTGAGCAATACATCGACCTGGTGCCGCCGACCAGTCCGTCATCGGCCAAGCTGCGCAACGGATCTCGCATCGAGCGGGCCAACACCCGGATCGGCCAGGACGTCGCCGACCTGTTGAAGCGGGCGGAGACACTAGTCAACAGCCTCGGTGATACGCGGTTGCGCGAGCTACTGCACGAGACGTTCATCGCGGCCAACGGTTCGGGTCCCGAACTGGCCCGGCTGATCGAGTCGGCCCGGTTGCTGGTGGACGAGGCCAACGTCAACTACCCGCAGGTCTCGCAGTTGATCGATCAGGCGGGTCCGTTCCTGGAAGCCCAGATCCGTGCCGGCGCCGACATCAAGACGCTGTCGGATGGTTTAGCGCGGTTCACGTCCGATGTGCGTCAGGCCGACCCGCAGCTTCGCTCGACGTTAGCTAACGCCCCGAGCACCGCCGACGAGGCCAGCACCGCGTTCTCCGGTATCCGCCCGTCCTTCCCGGCGCTGGCCGCCAGCCTGGCCAACCTGGGCCGGGTGGGAGTGATCTACCACAAGTCGATCGAGCAGCTGCTGGTGGTCCTGCCCGCGTTGTTCGCCGCGATCACCACCGCGGCCGGCGGCGCCCCGCAAGACGAGGGCGCCAAGCTGGACTTCAAGCTCGACCTGAACGACCCGCCGCCGTGCGCCGTCGGCTTCCTGCCCCCGCCGCTGATGCGAACGCCGGCGGACGAGACGCTGCGGGAGCTCCCGAGGGACATGTACTGCAAGGTCGCGCAGAACGATCCGAGCACGGTGCGCGGTGCCCGTAACTATCCGTGCCAGGAGTTCCCGGGCAAGCGGGCGCCGACGATCCAGCTGTGCCGCGACCCGAGGGGCTACGTGCCGGTCGGCCGCAACCCGTGGCGCGGCCCGCCGGTGCCCTACGACACGCCGGTGACCAACGGGCTGAACACGTTGCCGCCCAACAAGTTCCCGTACATCCCACCGGGCGCCGATCCCGACCCCGGTACTCCGATCGTCGGCCCACCCCCTCCCGGCGTAGTCCCCGGGCCCGGGCCGGCGCCGCACCAGCCGGCGTACGACCCACCGCCGCCCAACGACAACGGGCCGCCGCCGCCGTTCACTTCGTGGCAGCCGCCGGGAATACCGCCCGTGCCGCCCCAGCTCCCGTATCCGAAGTGGCTGCCGCCGCCGCCACCGCCGGAGGGGATCAATCCTCCACCCGCGGGCCCGGGACCGGCGAAGCCGTGGGGGCCGCCGCCCGGGCAGCCGACGCCGCAGGCCAGCGGTCCGGCCTACGCCACCTACGACCAGCGCACCGGAGCCTTCGTGGACCCGGCCGGCGGCACTGGTATCTTCGCGCCCGGCGCCAGCGGCGCGTCCGGTGCCGAGAATTGGGTGGACCTCATGCTTGATCCAAGGCCTCTTTAGTGGGGGCTGCAGTGACCGAAACGACTCAGCGAGTTCGACGGCGCGCATCGCGCGCGGCGGGCCCGGCGAAGGGCGCCTCGGACGAGGGCTTCACCGCTCGGGTCAACGTATCGGACGGGCCGAAGCGGTCCGCGACGCCCGTCAAGGCCCTCAAATCGGTCAAGCCGCCACCGCGGCGGCGGCCGAACCGCGTCCTGGTCGGCTGGATCTCCTTTGCCGCCGCGCTGGTGGCGATCGGGGCGTTGGCGGCCGGCCTGGCGTTCATGCTCGTCCAACAGCGGCACGCCGAAGCGGCGCAAGCCCGCGACCAACGCTTCGTGGACACCGCGACGCAGACGGTGGTCAACATGTTCAGCTACAAGCAGGACAACATCGACGAGAGCGTGAACCGCTTCTACAACGGCACCAGCGGACCGCTGCGCGGCATGCTCGGCGCCAACAACAACATCGAGAACCTCAAGGGCATCTTCCGCTCGACCAACGCGACGTCGGAGGCCGTCATCAACGGCGCCGCCCTGGAAGGCGTCGACGCGGTCACGGACAACGCCTCGGTGCTGGTATCGGTACGGGTCACGGTGGCCGACATCGACGGGGTCAACAAGCCGTCCATGCCGTATCGGCTGCGGGTGATCGTGCACGAGGACGAGCAGGGCCGGATGACCGGGTACGACCTGAAGTATCCCGACGGGGGCAACTAGATGCGTCGGGTGCCCTGGCCCCGTTTTCGGAGGTGGCTGACGGCCGTCGCGGCCTCCCTGTCGATTGCGCTCGTGGTCGGGTTGTCCGCGGCGGCAGGATGGTTCTACTGGGAGCGGGTGGAGACCCGCGGCGAGGCGGCCGCACGCGCGGAGTTGCCTGGCCTGGCGGCCAAGCGGGTACCCGAGGTCTTCGCCTACGACTACCAGACCGTCGAACGCAGCCTCTCGGCCGCTTACCCGTTGCTGACTCCCGAATATCGCGCGGAGTTTCAGAAGAGCGCCAACACGCAGATCATCCCCGAGGCCAAGAAGCGCGAGGTGGTGGTCCAGGCCAACGTCGTCGGCGTCGGCGTCATGACTGCCACACGGGATTCGGGATCGGTGATGGTCTACATGAACCGCACCGTGAATGACAAGTCACGCCAACCGCTTTACGACGGCAGCCGATTGCGCGTCGACTTCAAAAAAGTCGGCAAGCAATGGCTGATCGCCTACATCACGCCGATTTAGCGCTGCGACTTGACCTCAAGTGTTGTTGAGGTTTTAGCGTGGGCGGATGGACATTGGGATCAAGAGCGAGATCGCCGAATTGGTCGATCGATACCTGTGCTCACTGGACGAACGCAACTTCGACGAGGACTGGGCGCGTCGATTTTTCACCGAGGATGCGACCGTTGCATTTCCGATCGGGAATGCCGAGGGGATCGACGGGATCCTGGCGAATACACGCCGCGGCGTGCTGCGCTTCGCCCGGACCCAGCACCTCGGCCTGAACTACCTGGTCGATGCGAGTCCCAGCGGCTCTGGGGCATCGGCCCGCTGGAACCAGGTCAACCATCACGTTCACCCCGAAGGCGATCTGTTCAGCTCGGGCACCTGGAGTGAGGCCGATTTTGTGCAACTCCCCGCAGGGTGGAGAATCAGTCGTAGCACGATGCATGTCACCTGGACGTCCGGTCGGCCGCCGGACCGGCCGTCCTGAAGGGCACGGGCTAGTCGCGCCCGAATTTGATAGCACATGCGCTATCAAATTCTGAAACTAGAGCACACCCGCTCGGGTGCGCCGCTAACGACGAAAGCTCAGTAGCACATCGCAATGCCGTTGCAGTACAACGGATAACGTTGGATCGGGCTGGGTGGCGGCCCGGTCAGCTGCAGCGAGAACGGTTGCTTCTTCATCTCTGGCTGCATCCCACAGACCGGACCGTGGAGGCTGGTGTGGGTGCCGCTCATGGTTTCGTCGCTGAACGCGTAGGTTTCGGTGGACGGCGCGGTGCCGCCGCCCGGACATGACACGCCGTCGCTCTTATCCACCTTGAAGGTCCACAGCATGCTGGAGTAGCGCGCCCTGCCGCTGAAGTTCTGCAACTTGTCCGCGCGGCTGATCTGTTCGGGCGTCGCACTCACGACATTCAGAGCGCAGTTCATCGCAAAAACGATCGGGTCGGAATAGTCGTTCATGTTGCGGGTTCCGGATGGCTGGTCGCACAGTGCCGTGATCGTCCAGGTAACCCCCGACACACCGGCCTCGTTGAAGCTGTAGTTGCCATCCGCGGGCGGCCCCACCGCGTGCGCCGGGTCGCCCGACTCCAGCGCGATTCCGATTGCAACTGCCGAGACGATGCCGGCGCCCGCGGCCAGCGCGCGACGCAGATTCACAGTGCCCCTCCCTTCACGCTGCATCGAGTATCACAGCGTTTGGGTGGCAACACCATGGGTGCGCGGCCGCTACTTGGCGTCATGGGGATTCGCCTCGGCGAGCGCATCGAGAAACGACCGCGCCCAGCGGTCTACGTCGTGGGCGAGCACTTGGCGCCGCAACGCGCGCATCCGGCGCCGCCCGTCTTCGACCGGCTGGTTCAGGGCCGCCTCGATCGCGTCCTTGACCCCTTCGAGGTCGTGTGGGTTGACCAGATAGGCCTGCCGGAGTTCGGATGCCGCTCCGGTGAATTCGGACAGCACTAGTGCGCCGCCGAGGTCGCTGCGGCAGGCGACGTATTCCTTGGCCACCAGGTTCATCCCGTCGCGCAGCGGCGTGACCAGCATGACGTCGCTGGCGACGAAGAACGCGACGAGCTCTTCGCGCGGCACCGGGCGGTGCAGGTAGTGCACCACCGGGTGGCCGACTTCGGCGTATTCGCCGTTGATGTGGCCGACTTGGCGTTCGATGTCGTTGCGCAGAATCTGGTAGCTCTCCACGCGTTCGCGGCTCGGCGTCGCCAGCTGCACCAGCACGGTGTCGTCGCGTTTGGCGCGACCCTCGGCGAGCAGCTCGGAAAAGGCCTTCAGCCGGACGTCGATGCCCTTGGTGTAGTCCAGCCGGTCGACGCCGAGCAGGATCTTGCGGGGGTTGCCGAGTTCGGCGCGGATCTCGCGGGCGCGGTGCCTGATGTTGCGATCGCGGGCCGTGTGGTCGAGCGCGCCGGAGTCGATGGAGATCGGGAAGGCGCCGACGCGAACGGTACGAGACTCCAGCTCCACCTCACCGAACCGCGACCGCACGCCCACCGCTCCCCGCGAGGTGTTGGCCCCGACCAGCCGGCGGGACAGAAACAGGAAATTCTGGGCACCACCGGCCAGGTGGAAGCCCACCAGGTCGGCGCCGAGCAGCCCCTCGATGATCTCGGTGCGCCACGGCATCTGCATGAACAGCTCCACCGGCGGGAACGGGATGTGCAGGAAGAAACCGATGGTCACGTCCGGCCGCAGCGTGCGCAGCATCTTCGGGACCAGTTGCAGTTGGTAGTCCTGGACCCAGACCGTGCCGCCCTCGCCGGCGGCGCGCGAAGCGGCTTCGGCGAAGCGCCGGTTGACGTCGACGTAGCGCTCCCACCATTCGCGGTGGTAGAGCGGCTTGACGATGACGTCGTGGTACAGCGGCCACAGCGTGGCGTTGGAAAAGCCCTCGTAGTACTGGGCGACGTCGTCGGCGGACAGGCGTACCGGGTGAAGTTGCAGTTCTTCCTGCGTGACGGGCTCGTCGACCACGTCCACGACATCGTCGACCACGCCCGGCCAGCCGACCCAGGCCCCGCGCCGGCGGCGCAGGAGCGGCTCTAGTGCGGTGACCAAGCCGCCCGGGCTGCGTTTCCACGAGGTCGTGCCGTCGGGCAGCCGCTCCAGATCGACGGGCAGCCGATTGGCGACCACCACGAAGTCGGAATCGCCGTAGTGCCTAGTTTTCGAGTTCTGGCCTCCCTTGGGAGCCATTTAGGTGTCGAGTTTCGCCGGTCCAATACCGAGCATGGACAAGAAAATGCGGCACTCGTCGGCGTCGTTGGCGTAGGCCGCGACGACACGCCTGGCCTGGCTGGCGGTGCTGTCAGCCAGCGGCTCCACATCGCCGAGTTCGCCAGGATCAGATTTCGTAGGCATGACATAACTCTATGCGACGCGAATATTTGCCCGCAGGTAGTCGCAGTATGGGCATCGTTGCGGGTTGGGATCAACCCAGCGATGACTGTGCTCGGCACTGGCCGTAAGCTGCAAAGAGTCGATTCGGGCATTTACGGATCGATGTCAACTTGTAACGAGCCCGACAACAAGGTAGGTGGGCGGAATGACTGTCTCCGACCAGGCCGGCACCCAGGCGACCAACGCCGACGCCGGCGCCGACGAGCTGGTGGCCTATGAAACCCTCGACGAGGGTCGCATCGCGCGGATCTGGCTCAACCGGCCCGAGGCCCACAATGCGCAGAGCCGCGGCCTGTTGGTGCAACTCGACGAGGCGTTCCTGCGCGCCGAGGCGGATGACACCGTTCGGGTGGTGATCCTGGCGGCGCGCGGCAAAAACTTCTCCGCGGGTCACGACCTGGGCTCGGAGTTGGCCATCGCCGAGCGCAGCCAGCTGCCGAGCTTCCGAATCAACGGCGGGACCCGCGACCCCATCGCGGAGAAGATCTACCTGCAGGAGTGGCACTACTTCTTCCAAAACACCTGCCGCTGGCGCGATTTGCGCAAGATCACCATCGCCCAGGTGCAGGGCAACGCGATCTCGGCCGGCCTGATGCTGATCTGGGCGTGCGATCTGATAGTCGCCGCCGATAATGCAAAGTTCAGCGATGTGGTCGCAGCGCGCCTGGGGATGCCGGGCGTCGAATTTTTCGGTCACCCTTGGGAATTCGGCCCCCGTAAGGCCAAGGAGCTGCTGCTGACCGGTGATGCGCTGGACGCCGACGATGCCTATCGGCTTGGCATGGTGTCGAAGGTATTCCCGGTCGATGAGCTGGCGGACAAGACTTTGGAATTCGCCCGGCGCATCGCCGACCGGCCCACGATGGCGGCGCTGCTCGTCAAGGACTCGGTCAACGCCGCCTCCGACGCAATGGGATTCACCGAGGCGTTGCGGCACGCGTTCCACATCCACGAGCTCGGGCACGCGCACTGGGCCGCCCACAACGAGAACAGGTACGCGGTCGGCCAGCCGCCGGATGTCGAGGACTGGCGCAACGCGAAACCGACGAAACTGGCCCGTCGCGATACGCCCTAGCAGACAGCTCGTCCGCCCGCATGGTTCTATTGCTAGAACGTGTTTCAGTTTTGGCGTGAAGGGGCGCGGCGTGCAGCTTTCTTTCGAAAACCGGACGTATCTGGTCACCGGCGGTGGCAGCGGAATCGGCAAGGGCGTCGCGGCGGGGCTGGTCAAATCCGGTGCCTCGGTCATGATCGTCGGCCGCAATCCCGACCGGCTGGCGGGCGCCGTCGAAGACATCGAAGCGCTGCAGGGCGACGGCTCCATCCGATATGAACCCACCGACGTCACCAGCGAGGACGAGGCCGCCCGCGCGGTGGACGCGGCGACGGCCTGGCACGGCCGGCTACACGGTGTGGTGCACTGCGCCGGCGGCTCGGAGACCATCGGGCCGATCACCCAGATCGACTCGGAGGCGTGGCGGCGCACGGTCGACCTCAATGTCAACGGCACCATGTACGTGCTCAAGCACGCGGCGCGTGAACTGGTCCGCGGCGGCGGGGGTTCGTTCGTCGGGATCTCGTCGATCGCGGCCAGCAACACCCACCGGTGGTTCGGCGCCTACGGGGTCAGCAAATCCGCCATCGACCACATGATGCAACTGGCCGCCGACGAACTCGGACCCTCGTGGGTGCGGGTCAACAGCATCCGCCCGGGTCTGATCCGCACGGATCTGGTTGCGCCCGTGTTCGCTGTGCCGGAGGTCAGCGAGGACTATCGCGTGTGCACGCCGCTGCCTCGGCCCGGTGAGGTCGAGGACATCGCCAACCTCGCGATGTTTCTCCTCAGCGATGCCGCCAGCTATATCACCGGCCAGGTCATCAACGCCGACGGCGGCATGATGCTGCGCCGCGGACCCGACTATTCCGCGATGCTGGAACCCGCGTTCGGCGCCGACGGGCTACGCGGAGTCGTCTGACGTCAGGCCCGCGTCGCGGTCCGCGAGCGTGGCCAGCGCCGACCAGTCCAGGTGCCCGCCACCCGTTGCGACGAGCGTGAGCAGACGGTCGCGCAGCACGCTGGCCACTGGCAGCGGCACCTGCAGGCCCTCGGCCGCGGCGAGCACCAGCCGGACGTCCTTGAGACCGAGGCGCGACGCGAACCCCGCCGGCTCGAATTCCCGACGCGCGATCAGCCCGCCGTAGGTCTGATAGGCCGGCGCGGTGAACAACGTCGAGGTGAGGATGTCGACGTACTGCTGCCGGTCCACCCCGGCCTTGCCGACCAACGCGACGGCCTCGGCGACGGACTCGATCGCCGACGCGAGCAGGAAGTTACCGCTCAGCTTCACCAGATTGGCGGTATACGGCTGATCGGAGACCACGAAGGTCCGCTGCCCTATGGCGTCGAAGAGCGGAACCAACGGCTCCAGCACCTGCGGGGCGCCCGCGGCGATGACGAAAAGCTTTGCGGCAGAAGCGGCTTCGGGCCGACCGAACACCGGCGCCGCGGCATAGCGTTGTCCGGCTTCGGCATGCGCGGCCGCCAGGCGCTCCGACAGCGCCACGCTGATCGTGCTCGACGACACGTGGGTGGCACCGGGGGCCAGCGAAGCCACAAGGCCGTTCGCACCGAACGCGACCTCCTCGACGGCGTCGTCGTCGGAGAGCATCGTGAACACGACCTCACCGGTGCTGGCTTCGGCCACGCTGCGCGCCGCGGTCGCGCCCCGCTGGACGAGCGGCTCCGCCTTGGCTGGCGAGCGGTTGTAGACGGTGATCTGGTGACCCGCCGTCAGCAGGTTCGTCGCCATGCCGTGGCCCATGTTCCCCAGGCCGATGAATCCGATCTCCATGCCGTCCACCATGCCGCGTTTAGGGGGTCTTGGTGAAAGATGTGCTAGATGAACCGACTCGAGGGCAAGCGGATCCTGGTGACCGGCGCGGCGTCAGGCATCGGTCAGGCCACCGCGTTGCGGTTGCTCGAAGAAGGGGCCAGGGTCGTGGCCTCAGACGTCGCGGAAGACGGGCTGGCCGCCACCCAGACCCAGGCGGAGGAGGCCGGAACGGCTGACCGCCTCACCACCATGCCGATGGACGTCGGTAGCGAGGATTCGGTGATCGACGGCGTGTGCTGGGCCGTTCAGACACTCGACGGCCTCGATTCGCTGGTCAACGCCGCCGGCGTCCTGCGGGCCGCGCACACCCACGAGACCAGCCTCGAACTGTGGAATCGGATCGTCGGTATCAACCTCACCGGAACGTTTCTGGTGGTCCGCGAGGCGCTTCCGGCGCTGCTGGGGAATTCGCGCAGCGCGATCGTCAACTTCAGCTCCACGTCGGCCTCGTTCGCCCATCCCTACATGGCGGCCTACGCCGCGAGTAAGGGCGGAATCCAGGCCTTCACCCATTCGTTGGCTCTCGAATACGCGAAGGACGGTCTGCGTGCGGCTTGCGTGGCGCCCGGCAGCATCAAGTCCGGAATCACCGACGCGACTGGGGGATACATACCCAAAGACGCCGACTGGTCGTTGTTCCCCCGCCTCATGCCGATCCTGCCCACGACGGTCGAATCCAGTGGCGCCGGGATGGCCGAGCCCTCTGCGATCGCCGGCGTGATCGCGATGCTGGTGTCCGACGACGGCGCCTGGATCACCGGCACCGAAATTCGCATCGACGGCGGTACCCACGCCTAGCCCGATCGCGGCTAGTTAACGCAGGGCACCCCGCCGCCGCCGATGGGCTTGCCCTGATCGGGCGTGGGATAGGTGCTGGTGGCGTACCCGTAGCGATTCGTCTTGGTGGTCGTCGTGGTGGTGGTGGTCTCGTCGGTGGTGCTGGTGTCGTCGGCGGCGGGCATCGAGTAAGTGGTATCCACGGTCACGCGGATGTGGCCGGGCTGCAGGCTGGGGTCGGGTTGTTTGGGGGCGTCGAGGCCGAGCAGCGTGGCCAGGTTGTGCGCGTCGGTTTCGGCGCCCGCGCCGTACTGGATCGTGGTGGACGTCGGGTCGCCGGATTGGCGGTCGCGGACCTGGCCGGCGGTGTAGCCGCGCTTTTTCAGCGCGCGGGACACCTCACTGGCCGCGCCGCTCATGCTGCCCGCGTTGACGACGTCGACGACCGTCGACGGACTGGGCTTGCTCGCCGTGGTGGCCGGCGTGGTCGTCTCGGGCGCGGCGCCGATCGCCTCGGCCACTTCGGCTTTGATCGCGGCCTGGTCGATGATGTTGACGTCCTGCCCGTTGATGTTGTCGTAGCGCACCACGGGCAGCGTCCGGAACTCGACGTTGCCGCCGCCGGCGAGTTCACCCATGCGGCGGAACAGGTCCTCGTCCCAACCCGTCGACAGCACAACGTCTTTGCGCGCCACCGCCATCAGGCCCTTGAGCTTGTCCAAGTTCGTGAAGGTCCCCGAATCCTGCAGTTCCCGCATGACAGAGGAGATGAACGCCTGCTGCCGGTGCGTACGGTCCAGGTCTCCGTTGTCCAGGCCGTGACGCTGCCGGACGAACGCGAGTGCCTGCGACGCGTCCAGCCGCTGGGGGCCGGCCGGGAAATCCGCACCGGAATACGAGTCGTAGACGGCGTGGTTCAGGCACACGTCCACGCCGCCCAGGGTCTGCGCCAAGTCGTAGAAACCGGCCAGGTTGACCTCGGCGAAGTAGTCGATCGGCACGCCGGTCAGGCTGCGCACCGCGCGCAGGGTCGCGGCACGGCCGGCTTCGCGGCCGCGGGTCTCGAGCTCCCGCTGGCTGCTCCCACCCTGGTTGGCCAGCTTCTGCGCCACGTACTGCTTGGTGAGCCCGTAGGCCTCTTTGATCTTGATGTGGTTGTAGCCCGGAACCCCGTTGAACGGCACCCAGTCGTCGCGGGGGATCGAGAAGGCAGTCACCTTGTTGTCGGCCCCGACGTGCACGAGTATCAGCGTGTTGGTGTTGTAGCCACCGTCGTCGGAATCGCCGGCGTGCAGCTGCCGCAAAATCGACGACGGCAGGTCGTTGCCGTCCTGATCTTTTCGGGAGTCCAGGCCGATGAGCAAGATGTTCATGTTGTCGCCGCTGGATCGTGGATCGTCGGGGCTTAGGGCGTCCGAGACGGTGATGCCGCCCAGCGCCCCGTGAGCGACGTAGTAGCCTGCCCCGGTCATCAGGATGGCCCCGACCGAGACCAGCGACATGAAGCTGCGCGCCAGCCCTTTGCGAATTGCTGATGGCTGACGAACGGCTCGGTGGCGGCGATGGGCCCCGCCCGAGCGCGCCATCACAAACCCCGGCCCGTATCCAGCGCAGCACTCGCTACCGCGACTGCGGTTTGCGGTGACGGCGCTAAAAGCATGAGGTCAAGTATGCGTTAGCTTGCTGTGAAGCCCCCAATCGAGAAGGCCGCCGAGCGGCCGACTGTGGGCAGGCTCACCCGCCGCAAATGGCGAAATCGGCGGCGCCAATCTTCCCACTACCAGCACGTTTGGCGGGGCTACGCCCCCGTCGGGTGTGGGCGCGTCTCGGAAAGGTCTCGGGCGGGCCACTCGGCCGCCGAAATCGACGCCAACTCGTCACCGAGCCGGTACGAGGTCCTCGCCCGAGGAGTAGCAGAGGCGGATGTTCGAGCCCGTGGCGAACTCGGCGAGGTACACGCCGAGCGGTTCGACCTCGTAGTAGTAGTGCACGTAGCCCCGCGTATCCAACGCGGTCGCGCACGAATAACCGGGCGCGCCGCACCGCTGTTTGACCGGAATCGCGAGCACGCCGAGCAGCACGACGACGACAATCCCCACTACAACCGGGATTTTGGTCAGCGTGCGCGTCGCCTGCGCGGGATGCATCACAGGAGTGTAAGCGTCTCGCTTAGCGGCTCCGCGGAGCCCAGGCGCCGCGGCGGGCCTGATCCCCTGGGCGGGGCCGTCTTACGATCTCCTGATGGCGACCGCACCAGAGCAGTTCTCGACCCACGGGCCGGGCGGGGTTCGTATCGTCGCGGATCGCTGGGGCGATCCCCACGCGCGCGCCGTGGTTTTCCTGCACGGCGGTGGGCAGACCCGACGCTCGTGGGCCCGCGCGGCTGCCGCTGTGGCCCGGCGCGGGTGGCAGGCCGTCACGATCGACCTACGCGGTCACGGCGAGTCCGACTGGTCCAGCGACGGCGACTATCGTGTCGTCAGCTTCGCCGCCGACGTCCAACAGGTTCTGGAGAGCCTGCCGCCACAACCGGTTCTGGTTGGCGCGTCGCTGGGCGGATTCACCTCGATGCTGCTCGCGGGCGAGCTCTCACCGGGCATCGCCAGCGCGGTGGTCCTGGTCGACATCGTGCCGAACATGGAGCAGTCCGGGGCGACGCGGATACACAACTTCATGGCCGATCGGGTGGAATCGGGATTCGCCTCTCTCGAAGAGGTGGCCGACGCGATCGCCGAGTACAACCCGCACCGGCCCCGACCGACCGATCTGGACGGTCTGACCGCTAATCTGCGCCGGCGGGGCGACCGCTGGTATTGGCATTGGGATCCGCAATTCATCAGCGGCACAGCGCCGTTTCCCCCATTCGAGGTCACCGACGCCGATCGCATGCACGCGGCCGTCGATGCGATCCTGCGCGACGGCGTGCCCATGCTCTTGATCCGGGGTCAGATGAGTGACCTCGTCAGCCAGGAGAGTGCCGACGCATTTCTCGCGCGTTTCCCACAAGTCGAGTTCACCGACGTGCGCGGCGCCGGGCACATGGTTGCCGGGGACCGCAACGACATTTTCGCCGGCGCCGTGCTGGATTTCCTCACCCGGCGCGTCGACCAGGCGGGGTGACGATCGCGCAGCGATCGCTGGCCGACGGAACATCCTCGGGGAGAACGAATCCCGCGACGATCAAGGTGAGAACCCCGATCGGGATGTTGATCAGGAAGATCGACTTCCAGCCGAACGAGTCGATCAACCAACCGCCGACCTGCGGCCCGCAGATCGGCGCCAGCAAGATGGGGACCATGCTGATCGCCAGCACCCGGGCCAGTCTTTCGGGTCCGGCGGCGTGGGCCAGGATGATCAGCAAGAGCGGTATCAGCATGCCACCGCCGAGTCCCTGGAATGCCCGAAAGACCGCCAGCAGACCGACATTTGGGGCCTGCACACACAGCAGGGATGCCCAGGAGAACAACAGCACCGAACCCAGGAATAGGGGTTTCGCGCCCACCCGGCGTGCGGCCCAGCCGGCAAGTGGGATCACCGCCGCCATCGCCAAGGTGTAGCCGGTCACCGACCACGCGATGGCCCCCGTCGAGCCGAATCGCCCGCTCAAAGCCCGCGGCGCCGCGTTCACGACCGTGGCGTCCAGGGTGATCATCACCGGGAGCAGTGTGCACGCCACCGTGATCAGCCAGAGTCTGGAAGCCAGCCTGGCGGGATGGGCCTTGGCGCGAGCTTGTTCGATTGTCGTCGGCGTCACGGCTGAATCGTCAGCCCATGCGCTTGAGGAATCCTTGCGAAATTCTTGGAAAGCTCACCCGACCTTCCGCCGCGTTCCCGTTTCTCTCGCCAGGTAGAAGGCGCCGCACACTGCTAGCATGCTGCGGACACAACTGGAGGAGGACGGCGTGACCTTTCGGTGGTTGCGGGCGCCGGGGCTGGTCGGTGCCGTGATCGTGGCCGCGACGACGGTCGCCGGGACAGCGGCGGCGGACCCGGACTTGGCGTCACGCCCCATGCCGGGCATGCACGTTGCCGACGGAACCGGCGGGTGCACAGCCGCTTTCGCGGCGCAGGACAACGACGGCAGCTACTACCTGCTCACCAGTGGACACTGCGATCCGCACGACGGTTCGGTTTGGACCTACGGGGAGGATCGTCCGCTCGGGATGATCACCGCCAGCGAGAAGGTGGGCGACACCAGGGACGCCGCGATTATCCGCCTGGACCCGAGCGTCGGAGCGCCGACGGGCGATGTCGGTGACCGGTATCCGGTCCGGGATGTGTTGAGCCTCCCACAGATTCGGGTGGGCATGCCCTTCTGCAAACTGGGCGCGGTCACCGGTGAGACCTGCGGCGTCGTCAAAGGCGAGAAGGGCGACGTCATCGAGGCCAGCGTGTACAGCCTCAACGGCGACAGCGGGAGCCCTGGCTTCGTCAAAAACGCCGACGGCACCGTGAGCGCCGTCGGAATCTTGATGTCCTCGCCCGACGGCGACGACAACACGACGTACTTCACACTCGTGCATCCACTACTTGCCAAGTGGGGCTTGCACATTCTTCCCTGACGCGGCGGAAACCCCCACGCGGCGCGTCTCCGGATGAGATCATCTGACGGTTCACACCGGCATGCCTGAAGGAGAGCGCCATGGCCAAACCGTGGTTACGGGGACTCGGCGGGGTCGGTGTCGTGGCGATCTCCGCGACGGTGTTGGCGAGCCCGGCGCGCCCAGACCCAGGTCTGACGCCGGGCGTCCAGGTTCAAGACGAAAGCAGCTCGTGCACAGCGGGTTTCGCGGCACAAGGCAACGACGGCAGCTACTTCCTCATGACGAGCGGACACTGCGACGCTCACGACGGCTCGGTGTGGACCTACGGGAACGACGTCCCGCTGGGCAGGATCTCGGCCAGCGAGCAGGAAGGCGACAAGCGGGACGCCGCGATCATCCTCCTCGACCCGAACGTCGGTGCCCCGGTGGGTGATGTCGGCGGCAGGTATCCGGTGCGGGATGTGCTGAGCCTTCCCCAAATCAAGGTGGGCATACCGTTTTGCAAGGTCGGTGCGGTCACCGGAGAGACCTGCGGCGCCGTCACGGGCATCGAGGGCGACGTCATCGAAGCCAGCGTGTACAGCCTCCAGGGGGACAGCGGCAGTCCCGGCTTCGTGAAAAACGCCGACGGCACCGTGAGCGCGGTCGGTCTGTTGATGTCTTCGCCGGAGGGCGACGACAACACGACATACTTCGCGCTCGTGAATCCACTGCTCGGCAGATGGGGTTTGCGAATACTGCCCTAAACGTGGGGCATCGGGTATTCGCGGGGCGGCATCGTGCGGCCCGTCCGAGGGCGACCGGTAGGGTCTGCCATTGTTGACGAGGTCTGGATGACGAGTCCGGGACCAGCGAGACGAAGGAGACCAGTGCTAAAGCGTGGGATCGTAGTCGGCGTCGCCGGCGCGGCCATGGTGGTCGCGGCTTGCGCCGGCTGTTCGAGCAACAAGTCCAATACGGGTGCGTCGTCGAGCTCAGCGCCGGCCGGCCCGCAGGTCATCGTGGACGGGCAGAACCAGAACGTCAGCGGGCCCGTCACGTGCACCCCGGCGGGCGCCAACACCACTATCGGCATTGGCGATCCGACCGCCGGCGTCGGCGCGGTGGTCAGCAACGACAATCCGCCCATCGTCCATTCGGTCGGGCTGGGCAGCGTCAACGGCATCTCGCTCGGATTCTCGGATGCCGCACCGAATAACCAGGGCGCCAACGCCGGAGCCGCGGTCAACGGCAAGTCGTATGCGATCAAGGGCACGGCCACGGGTGCCGACATGAGCAACCGGCAGCAGCCGAAGCAGGTGACCAAGTCGTTCGAGATACAGGTGACCTGCCCGTAGGGGGCTAGTCAGACATCGTCGGGGCCCGAAGCCCCAGAGGGGACGCAGCTATGTCTAGGAAACGTGTCGTCAGCGCGGCGGCGGTCGCGGCGGGCTTGGGCATCTCCGCGCTGACGTTGAATCCGGGGTTCGCGAACTCCGCGCCGATGGACCCGCCGCCGCCGTGCCCGAACTGCCACGGTGGCGGTGGCGGCGGTGGCGGGGTCTCCGGCGGCGGCGGGATTTCCGGCGGTGGTGGGGTTTCCGGTGGGGCCGGACAGAACCCGCAGGCTCCGGCAACCACCGCGCCGGCGCCCACCCACAGCACGGCGCCGGCCCAAACCACGGCTCCGCCCGCGTCTCAAACCACGGAGACGCCGGCCACTCAGAGCACCGAGCAGCAGACCACCCAAAGCACGCAGACCACGTCGACGAGCGCGCAGACCACGTCGACCAGCGCGCAAACCACGTCGACCAGCGCGCAGACCACGTCGACAAGCGAGCAGACGACGTCGACGAGCGCGCAGACGACGACGCCGGGTGCAAATACCAGCACGTCGTCCGGCCCAACTGAGCGTCAGGCCTTGAATCCGCCGAGCACTCAGCCTCCGCACCCGGCGTACATCCCGCCGCGCGGAGAAATCGCACGGGGCAGCGCGGAAATCGGTGGCCCCATCGACGCGAGCGTTGGCTTCAGCATCCCGGGCCGCGGCGCGCCGCTGCCGCCGCGGGAACGAGGGTACGGCTGGAACGACGGCCCGCCTCCCCATCACCCGCCTCCCAACTGGTACGGCCCACCGCCTCCGGGCGGCTGGGACGGTCCGCCGCCCCCGGGCGGCTGGAACCGGCCGTGGGACGGACCGCGCGACCGCGACGTGGTCTACGCGCAGAGCGACTTCGGACCGTTCGAGTACAACACCTTCACCGTCATCCCGGTCTTCAACTGGCAGTACGGAGGTTGGGGATACTGGTTCTTCGGTGTTTGGGTCCCGCTGTACTGACGCCGAGCAGCGCAACGGACTGCGGCGCCCATGAACGGGCGCTTCGTCCAGCTCGCTCGTGACGGCGGCGTGGTCACCATCGAGTTGATCAACTCGAAGCCGCTGAACATCATTGGCAGCGGCGCTATCTCGGAGCTGACCGACGCATTCCGTGCCGTCGGCCAGGACGGTGACGTGCGGGTCGTGGTGTTGCGTGGAACGGGTGAGAAGGCGTTCATCGGCGGTGCCGACATCAACGAGATGGTCACCCTGGACCGGTCCAGCGGCGAGGCGTTCATCCGCCGGCTCGCGGACCTGTGCGAAGCGATCCGCGAATGCCCAGTCCCTGTTATCGCCCGGCTTGCGGGCTGGTGCCTCGGCGGCGGTTTGGAGATCGCAATGTCGTGCGATCTGCGAATTGCAGAGGCGGGGGCCAAGTTTGGAATGCCGGAAGTGGCGGTCGGAATCCCGTCGGTCATCCACTCGGCGCTAATGCCGAAGCTGATCGGCGCCTCGCACGCGGCGTGGCTACTGCTGACCGGCGAGACGATCGATGCCGACACGGCCGCCAGCTGGGGTTTGGTACACGAGGTCACTACTCCCGGCGAACTCGACGTGCGCATTGCCGAACTCGCAAGGAAGCTAACTGGATTCGGGCCGCAGGCGGTGCGACAACAAAAGCACCTGCTGAATAAGTGGTTCGACATGACGGTCTACGGGGCGGTCGAGGACAGCATCGATCAGTTCGGCCTGGCATTCCTGACCGGCGAGCCGCAACACCACATGCGGCAATTCCTGTCTCGCAAGCGCGACAAGAAATAGCGCGGTTGGTCGAGGGCGGCTACTTGCCGGTGCGCTCGCGATGCGTGCAGCCCGGCCAGCAGCAGGGCCTCCGCATGCCTTCTTCCAACTCTTCCTGGGTTCGGCGGATGCGGCGCTCTCGGGTCTTCTGTTGCTTCGCATCCTCGACCCAGCAGATGAATTCGTTGCGCGCCAAGGGCGTGATGTCGTTCCACGCGGTAAGTGCGGTGGAGTTCGCGATCAGCGCCTGGCGCAGGTCGGCGGGCAGTTTGTGCACCACCCCACCGGGCACTCGCTGGCTGCTCACGGGGCCAGCCTAACTTGCTCGATGTCCCGGGACTTGTCACAACGTCGCGGGACCATCAAACTGACTGATATGCGCGATCGCGAGACGATCGACTCAGAATTGCGGCTCCTCGCTGCTGCCCGCCGATCGATCCGCGAGCAGGGTCATCAGCCGTCGTCCCGAGAGGCCGACCAACTTCTCGACGAGCTCCTGGCCCACGACGCAGGGGCATCTCTCGCCACGCCGGTGGAACCCGATATTGTGGCGGACACCAGGCCGCGGGGCTACAACAACGGCACGACGCCTCACCGGCGGAACGACGTGCTGCGCCGACGCTTGGGCCTCTTCGCGGCGTTGCCCCTATCTCTGATAGCCGTCGCCGCCGCGGTGGTGGTGATATTCGCGTCCCACCACGAGGATTCATCGGCGCAGGCGCCGGAAACCCCGCCGTCGGCCGCGCCGCCCAAGCCGGTTGCGCCGAAAGCACCCCCTCCGCGGATTGACGTCGTCGACATGGCGTTCATCGCCGCGTTGAAACAAGAAGGCGTACCTGTTCCCAGCCAGGAATACGCGATGACGCAAGGGCACGCGGTTTGCGACTTCCTGGCGCACCAACCCGACTTCGGGCAGGCGGTCAGCTTCGTGCAGCGATCGTCGATATGGGATGCCAATCAAAGCGCGGTGTTCGCCACTGGCGCGATCGTTTCGTACTGCCCTCAGTACCAACTTGCTAGCCCGGTCGACACGCAGCCGGGCTTGCAGAATGCGCTGCCTGATCTGCAACGCATCCAGGGCGAGCTGCAAGGCATCCAGGGTGATCTGCGCGGCATCCGAGATGGTCTGCCAGACATCCCGGGCCACCCGTAAATTGCAGTAGGTACCTTCAAAGTAGTCGCGTTTCAACGCAATTTGCTGGCGTAATGGAAGCAGCCGTTGGCTCGTCCGGATGGTCGCTCAAACGTTTGCATCCGGGCCCGGGCTGCATCTCCGTTAGCCATACCAGTCGTGCACATCCTTCGGGTACGCATCAAGCAGTCCAAGACCCTCGCAGCGCTGCCCCGGCGGGTAGATGACGCGGGCGTTGAGCCGATCGCGGAGAATGTTCACCTGCTTACCCTTGCCGGTGTTTGTCAAGCACTGCGTCGGCGGCCGGGTGTGAGCTTGGGCGGGCAATGAGTGCCACTAGTAAGGCGATGAGCGACGCCGCCGCGCGACGATCGATCACGGGAACTCCTTGAGTGCGGGATGTGGGGCTGACTAATCAACCCCGAACGATTCCTTTGAGCGTGTCGGTCTGTGTTAATTCCGGTAACACGATGGCATAGTTGTTTAAAGCCCTCTCAGCTGCCGATTCACCCGCGAACAGATCGCGGCGTCACTTCCCCGACGATGCTGGCGGCCAATGCGAAATGTTCGTGGACCAGCAACGGCCGCTCGGCATTCACGCGCGCGCCGCGTGTCACACGGTGACGGGCCTAGCCGCGAGGTGAGTGGAGAAAAACTGCATCGACAACTCGAACCAGTCGGGGGCGTGCCGCATCGCGCAGTGATCATCATCGGGGTACAGCTTGAGCAGTCCGCCAGGCGCGCATGTAGCAATGTCGATGGAGTCCTGAGTGGCCAACAGGGTGTCGTTCTCGCCATTGATGACCAGCAGGGGAGCGGTGATTTGCGCGTACCGGTCTTTCAGCGACAGTGCCTGGAGTTTGGTGAGCAGGTCGCGACGGTTCTTCGCGTGCGTGGCCTTGGTCAGCGTCTGGATGAATATTTCAGGTGTGCCGATATTGCGGCCGGCTTGGAAACTGTAGTGGCTGGGCGCGCCGCTGGCGACAATTGCGCGTAACCGGTTGTCGGCGCAGGCCATTCGGGTGGCCCAGTAACCGCCGAAGCTGACGCCGAGCATTCCAATACTTTCGGCGTCGACGCGGGGATGTGTGGTCAGGTAGTCGATGACCGCGCGATAGACGTCGGCGGCGGCGAGCGCGAGTGGTTGTCGGTAGCTGTAGGTGCCGGGCATCTCCATGCAGAGCACGCCGAAGCCGCGGCGCCGGTAGGCCAAAGCGGGTAAGAGGATTTCGGGCACCGTTCCCTCAAGGCCGTTGCTACACAGAATGGTTGGGAGCCGGTCCGCGCCGGCGGGGAACGCCACGGTGGCTCGCACGGTGTCGCCGCCGGGCACCGGGATGCTGACGTGCTCGATGACACCGTTGGCGTGCGGCCCCAACGCTGAGGTGAGCACCTCGCACAGCCGCTGCGACACCGCATGGGCCCGCAGACGTTTCGGGCTCCAGCCGGGCCAGGCTTCGGCGAACTTGTACGTGATGACTTTGATGAGCTCATCGGTCGCTGTCACGGCCGTCGTGGCCTCGGGAGCCTGGGCGATGAATCGTCTCGCGGCGTCGGGGGGCGGCATGGCGCCGCGATCGGCGGCGAATAGCGCGGCCGGGGCCAGGGCTTGACCGAGCGCATCGATATCGACGGATGCTTCGGGGTCACTGAGTTCGTGCACGAGGGGAGCGCCGAGCGCCGCCAGCGCCGCGTCGGCGGCTTCCATGTGGTTGTTCGCGATGGCGCCCCAGTGCTCGGTCCACCGGGCTTCACCGAAGGAGCGGCACGCCTCGAGCTGGGCGGCGAAAACCTGCGGGTCGATGCCACCCATATGGGTGAACCGGTCGACGAAGAGCGCGGGCAGGAAGAACGCCGTACCTAGTCGCGCCGCGGCCGCCTCGGTGGCCCCCGTCAGCGCGCAGCCCGAAATGAACAGCCGGCGCAGCAGTGAACGTGACGCCATCCAGCCTCCTTTTTACGCAGAATCTCTGCGTTAACGTTAGGCGCGAAATAGTGCTAATGCAAACCCTCTGCGTTTATGATGACAGGGGTGACCACGCCCGATACACCCCGCCTGCGTCCCGGTGGCCGGTCGGCGCGCGTCCGCGCCGCCGTGCAGGCCGCGACGTTGGACCTCATCCGGGAGTGCGGCATCGACAAGGTCAGCGTGCCCGAAGTAGCCCGGCGCTCAGCCGTGCACGACAGCTCGATCTATCGACGCTGGGGCACCCGGGAGAACTTGATCGCCGACACCTTGCTCGCACACAGCGAGCAAGTGATTCCCACCCCCGACACCGGCAGCTTGCGCGGCGACCTGACCGCGTTCACCGCGTCGTTGTCCGCCTATCTGTCAACTCCGTTGGGCGCCAGCCTGACTCGGACGATGGCATATGTCGTCGACAACGACGCCACCGCGGCGAGCCGACGCGCGTTCTGGCAGGCCCGCTACCAGGCAGCCGCACCGATGATCCATCGCGCAATCGAGAGCGGTGAGCTGAATCAAGCCACCGATCCGGCGCTCGTGCTCGAAATGCTCATCGCACCAGTTCATTTCCGGGTGCTGTCCACTCGTCAACCGCTCACGGCTGAGTTCGTGAGCCACCTCGTCGACTTCGTCATGCGGGCGCTGACCGCCTCAGTGAGCGCACCACACAGGGCCATGTAAGCGATCGTTGGAAAGGAGCAAGATGCGTATGGGTGACATAGACGGGCGGTTGAGCAACGCGAGCGGGCTGAGTCTGTTGGGCGAACCGGTCCGCTACGCGGGCGGACTGCATGAGCTCGAATCCGGCGTCTTCGCATGGATGCAACCCAATGGTGGAATGGGCGAAGCCAACTGCGGATTGGTCCTCGGAGGCAACGAAGCGGCCGTCATTGACACATGCTGGGATCACCGTCAGGCACGGAGATTCCTCGACGCCGCGGATGGAGACATTTCGCGTGCACCGATTCGGCACGTCATCAACACCCATTCCAACGGCGATCATTGGTGGGGCAACTCGCTGATGCCGCGAGAGGCCACCATCATCACCTCCCAGGCGAGCCGGGATGCCATGAATCGCGAATCGCCACGGGAATTGACGCTTATCCAGAAGGCTCTCGCCGCCGGCAAGTGGTTGCCCGGCCCGATCGGCGCTGACTGCCGGTTCGGCGCCAGAAACTTCGCCCCCTACGAATTCAGCCGGGTGCGCCTGCGCTGGCCCGATCAAACATTCACGGGGACAACGACTCTCTCGGTTGGATCGCTGGCTGTGGAGCTGATCGAAGTCGGTCCCGCTCATACTCCCGGGGACCTTCTGGTGTACGTGCCCAGCGCGTCGGTGGTCTTTGCCGGCGACATCCTGTTCGTCGGCATGACACCCATCATGTGGGACGGCCCGGCGGACAACTGGATCGCCGCGCTCGACACCATCACGTCGCTGAATGCCAAGACCGTCGTGCCTGGACATGGCCCACTCGCTACGCCTGCTGATATCGCCGGGCTGAGGAGTTACTGGAGCTGGCTGCAGGCCGAGGTCCCAGGCCGACATCGACGCGGGTTGAGCGTCTACCGGGCGGCCGCCGAGCTGGTAACCTCGCGGGAATTCCGTGAGAGCCCGTGGTCGAGCTGGCAAGGTCCAGAGGTAATCGTAGGCAACGTGGCTGCCATCTATCGCAACCTCGAGCAGCGGTGCGGCGCCTTATCGCCCTTGGCGACGGTGCAGGTGTTCCGCGGGATCGCCCGACTGGCGCGAGAGCTAGGTGAATCCGGTAAACACTTGTCGGACAACAAATGACGGGCCAGCGCGCGAAATAGTGCGCTTCCAAATAGCTAAGCTGTCGGTCTCGACATCAAGCCCATGCTCGTACGACTTTCGGGTTGTAGCTTCGAACGTCTGCTGGGTCTGACTGTGGTACTGGAAGAGCCGCGCACGCGGGACAGCTCTCACGTAAACGCGTAGAGCCCCCTGTCAGGATTGAACTGACGACCGCTCGCTTACAAGGCGAGTGCTCTACCACTGAGCTAAGGAGGCCGGTAAAAGCCGGTCCAAGCCTATCCGGTCACTGCTCGCCGTCGATGACACGTTGCGTGCGCACCGATCGCGACGATGAGCGGGGCCGGCGGCCGGGCAGCGGAATACGGTCGGCGATGTTGCTCAGCGGGTTGACCACCATGGTCAGCCCGAGCACCGCGTCTTGCAGTGTGGCGATGGCCGGCTCGAGCGCCTCCATCCCCGGGGTCAGCCGAGCCAGGGTGTCGGCGACATCGGCGAGCTGGTCCAGCGGGCCGTTCTTGGCGGTCAGTTTGTCGATGAGCCCGCCGTCGGCGAGCAGCCGTTCGGCCAGCCCGTCTTCTGACAGCACCCGATCGATTAGCCCCTCCTCGGCGAGCAGCTGGTCGGCCAGCCCACCCGGCTGCAGCGCGCGATGCAGGCCGCCGCCCTCCGCGGTGAGGCGGTCGAGCAAGCCGCCCTCGGAGGTCAGCAGGTCAACCACCCCGCCGGGGCGCAGCAACCGGTCCATCGGCCCGTCGGGTGCCACGGCGCGTCCCAGCGGCGCGTCGTCATCGAGCAGCTTGGCGAGCCGATTGGCCCTGATGATCGCGTCGTCGATCCCCAGCATGGAAGTCACCGCGTTGGTACCGGCATTGCCCCCGGCGTCCGACACCGCTCGCTTCGCGACGCCAACCGCCGCCGACGCGACGTTCAAGCTCGCTTCGGCGGTGGCAAGCCCGACTCGCGCAGGAGCGGTCGCAAGGGAAACAATGCTTCTGGCGAGATTCATTCTCCGAGTCTATTCACGACATACCCCCATAACCCGAGACGAGTCCAAGCCGATGCGATGATTCCTGGCAGACTACTGGCAGACTATTAGCAACGAGCTTTCAGGAACTACACAATGACTACCAAGGCAACGTTCAGGCAAGGGACGGAAGTAACCCGCATGGATGTGACCTCATGACGGGGGCCGCCCGCACCGAAACCAAACCGGAGGCCCGCGTCCTCGTGGTCGACGACGAGGACAACATCGTCGAACTTCTCTCGGTGAGCCTCAAGTTCCAAGGGTTCGAGGTCTACACGGCGACCAATGGAGCCCAGGCCCTGGATCGCGCCCGGGACGCCCGCCCGGATGCGGTGATCCTCGACGTGATGATGCCCGGTATGGACGGCTTCGGGGTGCTGCGCCGCCTGCGTGCCGACGGCATCGACGCCCCGGCGCTGTTCCTGACGGCGCGCGATTCCCTGCAGGACAAGATCGCGGGCCTGACCCTCGGCGGCGACGACTACGTGACAAAGCCGTTCAGCCTGGAGGAGGTCGTCGCCCGGCTGCGGGTCATCCTGCGCCGCGCCGGCAAGGGCGGCGCCGAACCCCGCAGCGCCCGTTTGACATTCGCCGACATCGAACTCGACGAAGAGACGCACGAGGTGTGGAAGGCCGGCGAGCCGGTGTCGCTGTCGCCGACCGAATTCACGCTGCTTCGCTACTTCGTGATCAACGCGGGCACGGTGCTGAGCAAACCGAAGATCCTCGACCACGTCTGGCGCTACGACTTCGGCGGCGACGTCAACGTCGTCGAGTCCTACGTGTCGTATCTGCGGCGCAAGATCGACACCGGCGAGAAGCGGCTGCTGCACACGTTGCGCGGCGTGGGCTATGTGCTTCGGGAGCCGCGCTGAGCATGCGCGCGGAAAGGCACCGAACGGCTCGACGCGGTATACCCCTGCGGGTGGGCCTCGTCGCGGCCACCCTGCTGTTGGTGGCCTGCGGTCTGGTGGCGTCGGGGATCGCGGTCACGTCGATCCTTCGTCATAGCCTGATCAGCCGGATCGACCAGACGCTGCTCGACGCGTCCCGCGGCTGGGCCCAGGCGCCGCGGCGGCAATCCGCGCCGCCGTACGAGGGTCCGGACCCGGGCCGGCCGCCGTCGAAGTTCTACGTGCGCGGCGTCGGCATCGACGGCACCCCGTTCACCGCGATCAACGACCGCAACGCCGAACCGGCGCTGCCGCCCGACAACAACGTGGGACCCAATCCCACGACGCTGCCCTCGGTCAACGGCTCCGATATCCAGTGGCGCGCGGTGTCGGTGCGCGGGCCACACGGTTTGATCACGGTCGCGATCGACCTGTCCGACGTCCAGCACACCCTGCGCTCGCTGGTCCTGTTGCAGATCGGCATCGGGGCGGCGGTGCTGGTGGTGGTCGGGGTCGCAAGCTTCGTCGTGGTGCACCGCAGCCTGCGGCCGCTGTACGAAGTCGAGCACACCGCCGCCGCGATCGCCGCGGGGCAGCGAGACCTCCTGGTTCCAGAGCGCGACCCACGAACCGAGGTGGGCCGACTTTCGTTGGCGCTCAACGGGATGCTCACCCAAATCCAGCAGGCGCTGGCCTCTTCGGAGTCGTCGGCCGAGAAGGCCCGCGGTTCCGAGGAGCGGATGCGACGGTTCATCACCGACGCCAGCCACGAACTGCGGACGCCGCTGACCACCATTCGCGGCTTCGCCGAACTGTATCGGCAGGGCGCCGCGCGTGACGTTGCCATGCTGCTGTCGCGGATCGAAAGCGAAGCCAGCCGGATGGGCTTGCTCGTGGACGACCTGCTCCTGCTGGCGCGGTTGGACGTGCAACGGCCGCTGGAGCACCACCAGGTCGACTTGCTGGCCCTGGCCAGCGATGCCGTGCACGACGCGCAGGCGATCGACCCCGCGCGCAGCATCACGATGGAAGTCTTCGACGGCCCCGGCGTCCCCGAAGTGGTCGGCGACGAGCCCCGGATCCGGCAGGTGCTGAGCAACCTGGTTGCGAATGCGCTGCAGCACACCCCGGCCAGCGCCGACGTCGTCGTTCGCGTCGGCACGGAAGGCGACGACGTGGTGCTCGAGGTGGCCGACACGGGTCCCGGGATGAGCCAGCAGGACGCGTCGCGGGTGTTCGAGCGGTTCTATCGCACCGACTCGTCGCGGGCCCGGGCCAGCGGCGGCACCGGCCTGGGGTTGTCGATCGTCGACTCGCTGGTGCACGCGCACGGCGGCGACGTCACCGTGACCACCGCGCCGGGGGAGGGTTGCTGCTTCCGCGTCAGGCTGCCGCGCAGCAGCGACGTGCCCACGCGCGTTTGAGCTCTAAGCCAGTTGCTCCAGCGCCGCCTTGATCCGGGCCTGGGCCTGGTCGAGGGATTCCGGCGACGGGTTGCGGTCGACGTTGGCGAAGCCGAAATCGCTCAGGCTGCGGGTGGGGAAGACATGGACGTGCAGATGCGGCACTTCCAGCCCCGCGATGATCACCCCGGCACGCTCCGTCCTGAACGCCTTGCACACCGCCTTGCCGATCAGCTGACTCACCGCCATAACGCGTGAGAACGCCGCGTTGTCGACGTCCTGCCACTGATCGATCTCCTCGCGCGGCACCACCAGGGTGTGCCCCTGTGTCATCGGCTCGATGGTCAAGAACGCGACGACGTCGTCGTCCTCATATACAAATCGGCCGGGCAGTTCACGGTTGATGATCTTGGTGAAGATCGACGCCATGGGCCAAGCATATGTGCCGATGAGTTTGGCCGGTCTCGATGGTCAGTCCTGCAAAGACCAACAAGGAGACTTCGCCATGTCACAGGTGCGCGTGCACAACTTTTCGGTTTCCCTCGACGGCTTCGGTACGGGCATCGGACAAAGCATGGATGCGCCGTTCGGACACGCCGGCGGGCGGTTGCATGAGTGGTTTTTCGGCACGCGTACCTTCCGCACAATGCACGGCGAGTCGGGCGGGACGACGGGCATCGACGACGCTTTCGCCAGCCAGTGGGCAACGGGCATCGGCGCCGAAATCATGGGACGCCACAAGTTCGGACCGCAGCGCGGACCGTGGACCGCCGATGACTGGAAGGGTTGGTGGGGTGCCAACCCGCCATTCCATACCCCGGTCTTCGTGCTCACCCACCACCCCCGGCCCTCAATCGAGATGGAAGGTGGCACCACCTTCCACTTCATCGATGCCAGTCCCGCCGAGGCACTTCGAATCGCCCGAAAGACCGCCGGGGACAGGGACATTCGCCTCGGTGGAGGCCCGTCGAGCATCCGACAATTCCTCGCCGCCGACCTCGTCGACCACCTCCACGTCGTGGTGGTGCCGATCATCCTGGGCCGAGGCGAGCCGTTGTGGAATGGCCTGGAAGGCCTCGAAGAGCGATACTCCGTGGAATCGGTGAGCAGCCCCAGCGGCGTCACGCACCTGATCTTTACCCGCCGCTAGGCCTGTCGCGGGCTGCCAGCGCGTCGGCAAGCGTCCAGACCGCCAGGCCGAGTAGCGCAACGTCTTTGATCAGGAATCCACCATCCGCCGACAGCAGGGGGAATCCTCCGGCGGCGGCGTCGAAAATATCCGGTGTGGTGAACAAGAAGCTGATGGTGGCGACGAAAAGGCCAATCGACATTAAGCTGCCTACGATCGACGCGCGGGGCGACATGGGTTTGACCGAAAGCAACAGTGCCGCAGTAAGTTCGAAGATTCCAAGCAGGGTTGAGAACGTGCGGACCGAGAACACGGCATAGAGCCAACTCATGAAGGGGCTATGCGCTATGAGCGGTTGGATTCCCTGCGCCTCGTAGGCCGTGAATTTCATTACGCCGAACCAGGCGATCACGATGACCAACCCGTAGCGGGCGAGCCCGCTGCCCAGCCGCATCGTGGCATCAGCTATTGCGAAGTCTTGAGTGGAAACGTTGTACCGCAGGTTCATTGAGCACATCCTTCAATGCGGGTCATCCGATAGCGGGTTACTGGTCCCAGGGGGCCGGGTATGCAGGCGATGGGGGTCATGCCGAGACGTTCGATCACTGCGGCCGACGCGACGTTGCCGCCGTCGACCTCGGCGAAAATCTCCGCTAGACCCAATTTGCCTAGCGCGTAATCGATCACGCCGCCGGCTGCCTCGGTGGCATAGCCGTTGCTCCAGCTGTCGGGGGTCAGGCTATAGAAGACTTCGACGCCCACCTCCTCCAACGGCCGTAACCCAACCGCGCCGACGGGTGGACCGCCGCCGTCGAGCCGAATGAGCCATAGCCCATATCCGGCGGACGCGAAGCGGCGAACGCTTTCCATGATGGTTGCCACTATCTCGTCCGGGACGGCGGGTGTTGCGTCGAACAAGAACCGGCGAATCACTGGATCGCTCCAATGCGCGATCAAGAAGTCGGCATCGTCCGCCGATACCGGACGCAGCGTAAGCCGTTGCAGTTCAAGCACGTCCGTCACATCGGACTCCAGCCGGTGGAGGCGAATACGGCACCCCGCGACCTCACCAGACCCGCGAGCATCAGCGCGCAGTACCCGTAGGGCAACACCATGAGCGGCTGCCCGGTTGCGCTGAAGAAGCGGGTGGCCATGATCGCATCGTGGAGACCGACCCATACGAAGCAAAAGGCAAGGAACCACCATGCCCAGCGCTGTCCGTCGCGCAGCCCGAAACGCGCGACGACAATCACGGCGACCGCGCCGGCCACGATGTTGACCCCGCCGACCGAGCCGCTCAACTGCATCCACGCCGGGGCGTCGAGTCCGGCGCGCGAAAGATCCGAGTAGGAGAAGTCGAGGGTGCCCAACCCGGTCCACCACGCAGAATTCGGGCGTGCCGCCACACCGATCCATGTGGTCAGGAGCGTGGTCAGTCCGGCCGCGAGGGGAACGAAGCCGGCGGCGAAATTCAGCTTCCAGCCCGGCACGGTGGACAGGCTCGTGGATGATTGCATGCTGAGTGGTGTGCGTGGGATCGTCCGGCGTTACACAGACTGTGGATGGCGGTGTAACGATCCGGCCCGTCCGGCCAACTAAATCTAAAGCCGATGGTGGTTAGCGTTAGGTCGCGATGACTGTGAAAGACGAGTCGGGGCTGATCGCGGCGCTGCGCGAAGGCGACGAGGCCGTATTCGCTCAGCTTGTCGATCAGTACACCCCGGCGATGCTGCGGATGGCGCGCGGTTATGCGCCGACACATCAGATCGCCGAGGAGGTCGTCCAGGAAGCCTGGATCGCGCTGCTGAAAGGAATTTCGAGATTTGAAGGCCGATCCTCGTTACGCACTTGGCTTTTCGCCGTGGTAATCAATATCGCCAAGCAGCGGGGCTTGAGGGAGCGCCGCGACGCCGACGCGGAAATCGCCGCGTATACCGGTGGCACCGTCGATCCCGGGCGATTCCGTGGTGCCGATGACCCGGCGTGGCCGGGTCATTGGAAAGAACGTCAGGAACCGGCCGCGTTCCCCGACACCCCGGAGGAGTCGGTCCTCGCCGATGAATTGGTCGCGGTCGCGCGACGCGAACTCGACAAACTACCGGAACGTCAGCGCATGGTCGTGTCGCTGCGCGACATGCTCGGATTCGACTCCAGCGAGGTGTGCGAATTGCTCAACATCAGCGTGGCCAACCAGAGGGTGCTGCTGCACCGCGGCAGGGCCGCCGTCCGGCAAACACTCGAGAACTACCTGGCGGACCCGTCATGAGCGCGCGGCCGATGGACTGCAACGAGCTGGTCGAGCTGGTCACCGCCTACCTGGACGACGCGCTGGACGAGCAGACCCGCGCCCGCTTCGTCGACCACCTGCAAGCGTGTGACGGCTGCGAAAACTATCTCCAGCAATTCCGCACGACGGTGGCGACCCTCGGCAAGATTCCCGGCGAGGAACTCGACCCCGCCTTCCGCGACCGACTGCTCAGCGCCTTTCGCCACTGGCAATAGAACAAGGACAGCATGCGGGCGCCGACATTGCCGCCATGGCTGTGATCGCCGTCCAATTCGCGACCATGACGGCAATTTCGGCGCGTGGAGCAGCGCCGGCTACTCCTCCTTGCCGAACTTCATCGCGTCGAGGTTCCAGTACCCTCGCATGTTGGTGATCAGCCCCGCGTCGTTGACCTTGTAGGTGAACACCCCGCGCACCTCGCTCGTGACACCACCCTCAAACTTGCTGTGCAGCACCAGGATATGGGCTATCTCGTCGGGCGAGCTGGACGGGAACGTCTCCTCGCAGGTGATCGTCAACTGATTGGCCGCGATGTTGTTGTCGTAAAAGGCAGCGACGCCTTCCTTGCCCTTCACGCCGTCGCCCTCGGGGTTGGTCACCGACTTGCCGATGGGGTCCTCGATCACGATGTCGTCGGCCATGAGCGCGAGCCAGCCCTCGCGGTCATGGGCCTGCACACAGCGCCACGACGATTGCGACGCGGTCAGTGCCGGGGATTGGGCGGTTTGGGTCATCGTGTTCTCCTGTCTCTAGATTGCGCACGCGGCGCGTGCGCCCTCCTCGGTGGCTTTGCGGATGAGGCCAAGGCCGCTGCAGTCGCCGGCCGCGTGCACCTCGGCTCCGGGCATGGCAGCGACCAGGCGGTCGAACAACGCGGTGTCGGGCTCGACCGTCCCGGCCAGCACGACGCTGTCGGCGGGCAGTTGCCGCCGGGTGCCACCCGCGGGCGTGAACACCACGGCGGTGGTCGTGATTCTTTCGACGGCGGCCCGGACATGGACCGTGACGCCGAGCCGGTCCAGACGATCCATGTGCTCGGTCTTGCGCTTGTTGCCCACTTCGGGGGCGATGTCCTTGCCGGCTTCGAGTACCGACACCAGCCGGCCCCGGCTCGCGAGAAATTCCGCCAATTCCAGCGCGACCAGGTCACCGCCGACGATGGCCACACGCCGCCCGACGGGCATCCACGCCCGGCTGGCGAGGCGAACCGCCGTGGGGCGCACCAGCCGCTGTCGCCAGCCGGCGAACAGTTGTCCGTCGAGGAATGCACGTAACCCGGGACCGGTGCGGACGTGCGGCAGGTCGGCTCCCGGTAGGGTCGGCACGGCGACATGGCCGCCCGTTGCCACGATCACCGCGTCGGGCGTCTGAGCGATGACCTCCTCAGCCGAAACCGCGTGGTGCAGCGTGACTTTCGCGGTGCTCGACTTGACCTCGTCGCGCAGATAGTGCAGGAACGGCTGGTTTTCCGGGTGCAGCACCGACGCCCACCGAAGGGCGCCGCCCAATTGGCCACCGCGTTCGAATAGCTGGACGCGATGGCCCCGCTCGGCGGCCACGCGGGCGGCTTCGAGCCCCGCGGGTCCGCCGCCGATCACTACGACGCGCTTGGCGCGAATGGTGCGGGGCGCCGCCAATTCGCGCTCCTTGCCGGTGCGGGGATTGACCGCGCAGTCGACGGAGAAGCGTTGTTCCATTGAGTCGATGCAGTTTTCGCAGGAGATGCACTTGCGAATCCGGTGCGCCTGCCCGGATCGCAGTTTGCGCGGCAGCTCGGCGTCGGCGAGCAGCGGGCGGCCCATCGCGATGAAATCCGCACGCCCCTCGGCAAGGATTTCCTCGGCCCGGGCCGGGTCGTGGATTCGGCCGACGGCGATCACCGGCACGTCGACGGCCTGCTTGACCGCGGCGGCGGCGCCGACGTTGACCGCGTCGCCGTCGTCGGCACCGTTGACCATCCCGGTGACCAGTCGGTCTATCACGCCGCCGCTGACGTGAAACGCATCCACGCCCGCGGCCACCAGTTCGGGTGCCACCCGCGCGGTTTCGTAGATCGGCCGTCCTCCGGCCACCCGTTCGTAACCGGAAATCCGCAACGTGATGGGCAGGGCGTCGCCGACCTCGGAGCGAATCGCCGCCAGCGCGTCCAGCACCACCTTGATCCGACCGCGCGACGAGTCGCCCCGGTAGTCATCGGTGCGTCGATTGCGTTGCGGGGCAAGGAAAGAGCCCAGCAGCATGTAGCCATGCGCGGCGTGCAGCTCGATCCCGTCGTATCCCGCCTCGGCGGCGCGGCGCACCGCGGCCTTGAACAGGTCGAACACCGCGCAGAGCTGAGCCTTGCTGATCTCCGTCGACGGACGGCCGGTGAGATAGGACGGGATAACCGAGGGCCCCACGGACGGGACGCCGAAGATCTCCGGCCCCAGGCCGTCGGGGCCGGCGTGCACGATCTGGGGCTGGATCTTGGCGCCGTGTTCGTGCACGGCCTCGACCAGCGCACGATGGGCGTCGACCGCATCGTCGGTGGCCAGATGCAGGCCGCCCGGAGTCTCGGGGTGGCGATGGTCGATTCCGGTGGCGCCCAACGTGATCAACCCGACGCCACCGCGAGCTCGGGCAGCGAAATAGTCGCGGGTGCGCTGCGACGGCAGCCCGTCGGGTGTGCCGTACATCGTCTCCATCGGAGACATCACCAACCGGTTGCGCACCGTCATGGCGCCGATTCGCCCGGGCGCCAAAAGATGCCGAAAGCCGGCGGTCACCGGCAAGCCGATGGTCGGCTACCGATCGGCGTCCGTGTAGCGGATGACGCCGCGAATGTTCTTGCCGTCCAGCATGTCCTGGTAGCCGTCGTTGATCTGCTCGAGCCGGTACTGGCGGGTGATCATGTCGTCCAGGTTGAGCTTGCCGGCCTTGTACATCGACAGCAGCTGCGGAATGTCGTATTGCGGGTTCCCGCCGCCGAAGATGGTGCCCTGCAGGTTCTTCTGCATCAGGGTCAGCATCGCCAGGTTCAGCGTCACGTTGGTGTCCAGCAGGCTGCCGATCGCCGTCAGCACGCAGGTGCCACCCTTTTGGGTGATGTTCAGGTAGGCGTCGACGTCGGCGCCCTTCAGCTCACCAACCGTGACCACCACTTTGTGCGCCATCAGGCCGTAGGTGACCTCGGCCATGCCCATCAGCGCGGCGTTGATGTCGGGGTACACGTGGGTGGCACCGAACTTCAGCGCCTGATCGCGCTTCCACTCCACCGGGTCGATCGCGAAGATGTAGCGGGCGCCGGCGTTGACGGCACCCTGCAGCGCGGCCATGCCGACGCCACCGACGCCGACGATCGCGACGTCCTGGCCCGGACGGATATCGGCGGTGCGGACGGCCGAACCGTAGCCGGTGGTGACGCCGCAACCCACCAGGGCGGCCACCTCGAAGGGCACCGACGGGTCGATCTTCACGACCGAGCTGCGGTGCACGACCATGTACGGCGAGAACGTGCCCAGCAGCGTCATCGGGTAGACGTTCTGGCCGCGGGACTGGATGCGGAAGGTGCCGTCGGACACCGCCTCCCCGCCCAGCAGCCCGGCACCAAGATCACACAGGTTGCGCATGCCCGCCTGACAGGTCGCACACTGCCCGCACGACGGGATGAACGACAGCACCACGTGGTCTCCCGGGGCGATGTCCTCCACGCCCGGCCCAACCTCGGTGACAATGCCCGCGCCTTCGTGCCCGCCGAGCACCGGGAAGCCCGCCATCGGGATGCCGCCCGTGACCAGGTGATGGTCGGAGTGGCACATGCCCGCCGCTTCCATCTGGATCTTGACCTCGTGCGCTTGCGGGTCGCCGATCTCGATCTCTTCGATGGACCACGGCTGGTTGAATTCCCAGATCAGTGCGCCTTTTGTCTTCACGTTGGACCTGACCCCATTTCGCCTTTGAATTGAGACTGCCCGACCAATCTTGCCTGGCAGCGGTGGTGACGGGTGCCACAGGGCACTCCTGTCGCGTCAGCATAGCGCGTGCAACAAATCAAATGCTTGGTTGGGTGGGCCGGACCCCGTTCACCAGATCGGGACGGGCGCCTGCCCGAGCGGGTAGTAGCCAGGCAGCTTCTCACCGGCGATGCTGCGCTCGATCCGCTTCTGCATACCCGCGGACAGGTCGCCGGACTCGATGAGCTTCGCGAACATCTTCGCGACATGACCGAAGTCAAAGAAGTCCCGCTGCCACTCGATGAGCCCCTCGCCGTTGAGGCGGAACCAGCTGCCGCCGATGCCGTAGATCTCGTCCTGCGTGCCGTCGGCCTTGTTGACGATCTGCTTCCAGAAGCCGACGATCTCACCCTGCTTCTCGTCGATGAGCACCTTCTGGTACTCGTACACCCAGTTCTCCAGGCCCTCCATCTCCAGGCCGAGTGCGACATCGCGGATTTCGTCGACGCCCACGCACATCACGTCCTCCTTCGGACCGATGTTCCACCCGTAGGTCGCATCCTTGGCGTAGAAATCCGCCAGCGGCTTCCAATCGCCGGCTTTTTCGCAGTCCTTGTTGGCCTGCAGCCAGCGGTCGACCCATGCCTCGAGTTCCGCGCGTGAGTGTGACGGCTCCGACGTCATTGTCAGTCTTCTTTCTCTTTGATGAATAGTGCTTGCGTTGGGCACATATCGACCGCGCGCTCGACGTCTTCGCGGGCGTCTTCGGGCGGTTCGGGGTCGAGGATCTCGACCTTGCCCCGCTTGGGCACCCGGAAGTAGTCCGGCGCCTCCAATTCACACATGGCGTGGCCCTGACACAAATCCAGATCCGCTTCGATCCTGAATCCGCCCATCGGACTGACTCCTTACGCGCTGCGCTTGCGGTATCGGACCTTCGCCGGCCGCGCGAGCTGGACGACCATCTTGGAGTGGTCGTTGTGATAGCTGTCCGCGGGCTGCGCCATCTCAAACTCGTACTCGCGCAACAAAACCGAGAAGATCGCCTTGATCTGCATCTGGGCGAAGGCGGCGCCGACGCAGCGGTGTCGCCCCGCGCCGAACGGGATCCAGGTCCACCGGTTGACGATGTCGGCCTGCTCGGGCTTGTTGTAGCGATCGGGCTTGAACGCATCCGGGTCGGGAAAATCTTCCGGGATCCGGTTGGAGATGGCCGGGGAGGCGGCGACGTAGTCACCGTCGTGAATCGGGAAGCCCTCGACATCGAACTCGCCCCGGGCCACCCGCATCAAGATGATCAACGGCGGGTGCAGGCGCAGCGTTTCCTTGACCACGTTGTCCAGCTTCGGAATCTGGCGCAGCGCATGGAAACTCACCTCCTGCCCGTCGGCGTAGAGTTCCTCGAGTTCGTCGAGCACCTCGGCGTAGACGTCGGGATGGCGGATGAGCTCGATCAGCGTCCATGCCGAGGTGCCAGAACTGGTGTGGTGCCCGGCGAACATCAGCGAGATGAACATCCCGGTCACCTCGTCGGCGGAGAACCGGGGATTGCCGTCTTCGTCCTTGATCGAGACCAGCACGTCGAGCATGTCGCGGTCGCCCTTGTCCTCGGGCGGGTTGGCGATGCGCTGGTTCATGATCTCCTGCACCAGCGCGACGAGCTTGACGCGGGCCTCGTCGCGGCGCTGGAAGCTTTCGATCGGCAGGTAGGGGTCGACGTAGCACAACGGGTCGGTGCCGCGCTCCAGCTCGTGGTAGTACTCGGCGAATCGGTGGTCGAGCTGATTGCGGAATTTCACGCCGATCAGGCAGGCGGTTGAGGTGTAGATGGTCAACTCGGAGAAGAAGTCGAGCAGTTCGAGTTCGCCTTCCTCGCCCCAGTCGGCGATCATCCCCTTGACTTGAGCCTCGATGGTGGCCGCGTGGCCCTTCATCTGTTCACCGCGCAGCGCCGAGTTGTGCAGCATCTCCTTGCGCCGCTCCGGGCTCGCGTCGAAGACCACGCCCTTGCCGAAGATCGGCGCCATAAACGGATAAGCCGCCGCCTGGTCCAAATCCTCGTCGGCAGAACGGAAGAAGAACTCGTTGGCGTTTGAGCCCGAGAGCAGGATGACGTGTTTGTCGGCCAACTGGAACCAGCCGACGTCGCCGCATTCGTCACGCGTACGCTGCATCAGGCCGATTGGGTCGGTTCGGAACTCCTCGAGATGACCGTGTTCTTCTTCGCCGCCGGAAACCCGGGGCACGATGGCGGTTGTCATGACGGCATCCCCTCCTCGCCGAGCGCGAGCTTCTGACGATCTTTTTTGTCGGCCAAGGGGGCCTCGGGTTGAAGCTCCATATTCGCGATGAAGCCGCCGCGCGGTGTCTCGGCGACAAAGGTGATGGCTCGTGCCAGATCCGCCGCCCGCAGGAAGTAGTCGTGGCGGGCCTGGCCCCACTTGGCCCAGTCCTCGAGCGCCGGGCCGATCTTCTCGGCCGGCAGGCTCCAGCCCATCCCTGTCTTGGTGGGACCCGGGTGCACGATCGAGGCCCGCACGCCGGTGCCCTCCAGCTCCATCTGGAAGTTGGTGACCATCGCGACGAGCGCGGCCTTGGCCGCGCCGTACGCGCCCATGTGCGGGCGTTGGCGTAGCGCGACATCGGATCCGACGAAGATCAGGTCGCCGCGCTGGCGCTCGAGCATGCCGGGCAGCACAGCGGAGGCCAGCCGGTTGGCGCCGACGAGGTGGATCTGCAGCTGCGATTCGAACTCGTCGGTGGTGATCTCGGCGAGCTTGCCGAAGTAGGTGTCACCCGCGCCGGTAACCAGTACCTCGATTTCGCCGAGCGCGTCGACCGATTGTGCGACAAACGATTTCACTGAGTTCGGGTCGGTGACGTCCAGGTGGAATCCGACGGCCTCGCCTCCTTCGGCGTTGATCTTGCCGACGATGTCGTTCAGCTTCTCGACCCGGCGGGCGCCGAGGGCGACCGGAAAGCCATGCGCAGCGAGTTCGATGGCGGTGGCCTCTCCGATGCCGGAGGAGGCGCCGGCCACGATCGCCGGTCGACGCTCGGGCAAGGGATCAAAGCGGGGCATTCAGCGGACCTCCACGGTCATGGGTAGGTGAGCGAATCCGCGGACATTGCTGGAGTGGACGCGGACGGCGTTGGCCTCGTCGACCTGATATCCGCGGATTCGCTTGAACAGTTCGGTCAGCGCCACGCGGGCTTCCATCCTGGCCAGATGGGCGCCCAGGCAGAAGTGCGCGCCGCTGCCGAAACTCACGAGCTTGGAACCGATGTCGCGCCCGATGACGTAGGCGTCGGGATTGTCGAACACCCGCTCGTCGCGGTGGGCCGACCCCGGTAGCAACAGCAGGACGTCGCCCTCGGGAATGGTGGTGTCGTAGAGGGTGAGCTCGCCGGACACGGTGCGCGCCAGAATCTGACTGGACGTGTCATAGCGCAGTGTCTCCTCCACCCACAGCGGGACCCGGGACAGGTCGTCGTAGACGGGTGCGAGCTGATCGGGATTCTTGTAACCCCAAAATGCGGCGTTGGCAACGAGTTTCGTGGTGGTTTCGTTGCCGGCGATCACCATCAGGAACATGAACCCGAGGATTTCCTCGTCGGTGAGTCGGTCGCCGTCGATCTCGGCGGCCAGCAGCGCCGACGTCAGGTCCTCGGTCGGCCGGTTGCGCCGCTCGGCGATCATCTGCTGGTAGTAGACGATGAGGTTGATCGACGCCTCGATCGCCGACGCCGGCACATCGTTGACGCCGTCCTCGCGATGCATCACGCCGTCAGCCATCGCGCGGATGCGGTCGCGGTCGGCCAGCGGCACGCCCATCAGTTCTGAGATGACGTCCATCGGCAGCTTGCCGGCGAATTCCGCGACATAATCCACAGTTCCCGAGTCCGCCTTCTCCAGCATGGCGTCGAGGTGCTGCACCGCGAGCGCGGTGACGCGTGGCTCGAGTTCCCGGATCCGGCGCGGCGTAAAGCCTTTCGACACCAGCGTGCGCAGACGTAGATGGGCGGGATCGTCCATCGCCAGGAACGACATGGTCTTCGACGCATGCGGTCCGCGCGAGACCGGGTCCAGCGACACGCCGTCGCGGTTGGAAAGCGTTGTGCTGTTCCGAAACCCGTGCAGCACATCTTGATGCCGGGACAAAGCCCAGAACTTCAGTTCCTCGTTGCGGTACAAGGGGGCGTCGTCGCGCAGCCGCTTGTAATACGGGTACGGATCCTCATGGAAGTCGTAATCGTAGGGATCGAGGACCAATTCGTGGTCCCCAACGTGCACCGTCATGAGCTCGTCGCCTCCTGGTTGGTCTCGCTGGCTCCGGCCAGAATGAGGCGCACCACATAGGTCAGCCGGTCGGCGATCTCGTGGTAGGTGAATTCACCGCTACCCGCCTGCACGAGCGCACCGAAGAAGGCCATCTCTAACGCCGACACGGTGGTGGGGTTGGCGCCGGGCCCGATGGCGGTGGAAATGCGACGGTGAATTTCCGCGCCGATGCGGTCGCGGGCGGCGCTGACCGCGGGATCGGCACCCCCGCCGAGCAACGCCGTGGTGCACGCCGCGCTGACCTCGGGCTCGTCGGCGACGACGAGGGCCAGATGCCGCAGCGCCTTGTCCACCCGGGTGGGCATGGGGTCGTTGACGTCGGTGAAGTAGGGCACCTGGCGGACGAGGTCGAGGTAGACCTCGGCGATCAGGTGATTCTTCGACGAGAAGTAGGTGTAGGCGGTGGCAGGGGCGACCTTCGCGCGCGCCGCTACCGCGCGCACCGTCAGGTCGGCGTACGACTTCTCCCGCAGGGTCTCGATGCCGGCGGCGAGCACCTTGCGGAACGTCTCCTCCTGGCGCCGGTTGCGCGGCGCCTGACCGGTCTGGTGCTCGGCTTGGGATGTGATCGTAACCAGGGCATCGCTGGACACATGTCCAAGCTATCGGATAAACGCGAGGCGAGGCAAGCCCGTTTCGCAAATACCCAGCGTAGCGCGGCCTTAGCGCAGGCCTCATCGGGTGGGATCAGGTCGGCCCTTGCACCGCAGACAGCCTGGCGACTATGGTGCGATGGGACAATATCGGACAACTGTCCACTTGATTGGCTTCGTGGATTTGCCCTTCGAATCGCCACAGACGGGAGCGGGAGATGGCCCTGTTGGCCGACGGCGTGAGCGCGCTGTTCATCGACGGCAAGATGTCGACCGGAAACGCGGGTACCTTCCCGACCATCAATCCGGCGACCGAGGAGGTGCTCGGCGTCGCCGCCGACGCCGACGCCGAAGACATGGGCCGCGCGATCGATGCCGCCCGGCATGCCTTCGACGAGACGGACTGGTCGCGCAACACCGAATTGCGGGTGCGGTGTGTTCGGCAGCTGCGAGATGCGATGCAGCAGCACCTCGAAGAATTGCGCGAGATCACCATCGCCGAAGTGGGCGCGCCGCGCATGCTCACCGCGATCGCTCAGCTCGAAGCCCCGGTCAACGACCTCGCATTCGCGGCCGATACCGCCGAATCATACGAATACAGCCAGGATCTCGGCGAGGCGTCACCGATGGGGATCCCCACCCGGCGCACCATCGCCCGTGAAGCCGTCGGCGTCGTCGGAGCCATCACCCCGTGGAACTTCCCGCACCAGATCAACCTCGCCAAGATCGGGCCCGCGCTGGCCGCCGGAAATACCGTCGTCTTAAAGCCCGCCCCCGATACGCCCTGGTGCGCCGCCGTGCTCGGGGAACTCATCGCCCAGCACACCGACTTTCCGCCCGGCGTGATCAACATCGTCACGTCAAGCGACCACGGCGTGGGTGCGCTGTTGGCCAAAGACCCTCGGGTGGACATGGTTTCGTTCACCGGATCGACCGCCACCGGCCGCAGCGTGATGGCCGACGGCGCCGCGACCATCAAGAAGGTGTTCCTCGAGCTGGGCGGCAAGTCGGCGTTCATCGTTCTCGACGACGCCGACCTGAACGCCGCGGTGGGCGTGGCGGGGTTCTCGGTGTGCATGCACGCCGGGCAGGGATGCGCAATCACCACCCGGTTACTGGTCCCGCGGGCGCGGTACGACGACGCCGTCGCGGTCGCAGCCGCGACGATGGGCGGTATCAAGCCCGGCGACCCGACCGACCCCGGAACAATTTGCGGCCCAGTCATTTCCGCACGCCAGCGCGACCGGATCCAGGGCTATCTTGACTCGGCGATCGCCGAGGGCGGGACCTTTGCGTGCGGGGGCGGCCGGCCGGCCGACCGCGACGTCGGTTTCTTCATCGAGCCCACCCTGATCGCTGGGTTGGGCAACGACGCGCGCTGCGCGCGCGAGGAGATCTTCGGCCCCGTCCTGACGGTGATTCCGCATGACGGCGACGACGATGCCGTGCGCATCGCCAACGACTCGCCATACGGGTTGTCGGGCAGCGTGTTCGGCGCCGACCCGGAGAGGGCGGCGAGGGTCGCCGCACGGGTCCGCGCGGGCACGATCAATGTCAACGGCGGCGTGTGGTACTCCGCCGACGCGCCGTTCGGCGGATACAAACAGTCCGGCAACGGCCGGGAAATGGGGCTTGCCGGCTTCGAGGAATACCTGGAAGTCAAAACCATTGCGACAGCGGTCCAGTGAACGTGCGAGAGGAAAAGATGCGGTTCGAAAACAAGGTCGCCATCGTCACCGGATCGGGCGGCGGCATCGGCCAGGCGTACGCCGAGGCGCTGGCCCGTGAGGGCGCGGCGGTGGTCGTAGCGGACATCAACGCGGAGGCCGCCGAAGGGGTGGCCAAGCAGATCGCCGCCGACGGCGGCACGGCGCTGGCAGTTCCGGTCGACGTCTCCGATCCGGACTCGGCCAAGGCGATGGCCGATCGCACGCTGGCCGAGTTCGGTGGCATCGACTACCTCGTCAATAACGCGGCGATCTTCGGCGGCATGAAGCTGGACTTCTTGCTCACCATCGATCCCGAGTACTACAAGAAATTCATGAGCGTCAACCTCGATGGCGCGCTGTGGTGCACGCGAGCGGTGTACAAGAAGATGTCCAAGCGCGGCGGCGGCGCGATCGTCAACCAGTCGTCCACCGCCGCGTGGCTGTACGCGAACTACTACGGCCTGGCCAAGGTCGGCGTCAACGGTTTGACACAGCAGCTCTCGCGGGAACTGGGCGGCCGCAACATCCGGATCAACGCCATCGCGCCCGGCCCCATCGACACCGAGGCCAACCGGACCACCACGCCCAAGGAGATGGTCGACGACATCGTCAAGGGTTTTCCGTTGTCGCGCATGGGAACTCCCGACGACCTGATCGGCATGTGCCTGTTCCTGCTGTCCGACGAGGCCTCGTGGATCACCGGGCAGATCTTCAACGTCGACGGCGGGCAGATAATACGGTCATGACAGAGCTGAAGCTGGGCTACATCGGCCTGGGAAACATGGGCGCACCGATGGCCACGAAGATGACCGAATGGCCCGGCGGAGTAACGGTTTACGACATCCGGACCAAGGCGATGACGCCACTGGCCGAAAAGGGCGCCGGCCTGGCCGACAGCGTGGCAGACGTCGCCGCCGCGGACATCATCCATATCACCGTGCTCAACGACGCCCAGGTGCGAGAGGTCGTCGGCGAGCTGGCCGCCCATGCGAAGGTGGGCACGGTGATCGCGATCCACTCGACCATCAGCGACACCACCGCTGTCGAGCTTGCGGCAGAGCACAAACCGCAAGGCATCCATATCGTCGACGCGCCGGTGAGTGGTGGGGCGGCCGCCGCGGCGAAGGGTGAGCTCGCCACCATGGTGGGCGCCGAGCGTGAGGTGTACGAGCGCATCAAGCCGGCGTTCAAACACTGGGCGGCGATGGTTGTTCACGCCGGTGAGCCCGGCGCGGGGACGCGAATGAAACTGGCGCGCAACATGTTGACGTTCACCTCCTACGCCGCGGCCTGCGAAGCGATGAAGCTGGCCGAGGCGGCCGGGCTCGATCTGCAAGCCCTGGGCCGGGTGGTGCGCCATACCGACCAGCTGACCGGCGGGGCCGGGGCGATCATGGTGCGCGACGACATGAAAGACCTTGAGCCCGACCACTTCCTGTACCAGCCGTTCTTGCATACCCGCGGCCTGGGGGAGAAGGATCTGAGTCTGGCGCTGGCCTTAGGTGAGGCCGTATCGGTTGAGCTACCGCTCGCGGAGCTGGCCTTCGAGCGGCTGGCGGCCGGCCTCGGAGTACCGCACACACAGGAAGAAACCTAAATGGACGAACTGCGCCGCAAAGGCCTCGAAAAAATGAACGAGGTCTACGGCTGGGAGATGCCCAACATCGAGGGCGACGCGTACTTCGACCTGACCGTCGACCACCTATTCGGCACTATCTGGTCCCGGCCGGGATTGTCGATGCGCGACAAGCGCATCATGACGCTGACTGCGGTAACCGCCGTCGGAAATCGCGACCTGGCCGAGATCCAAATCAATGCCGCATTGCTCAACGGGGAGCTAAGCGAGACCGAACTCAAGGAGATGGCCGTCTTCCTCACCCACTATCTCGGGTTCCCACTGGGCTCGGCGCTCAACGGCGCGGTCGACACCGTGGTGGCCAAGCGCAAGAAGGCCGCGGCAAAGGGCGCCGGGGAGGACAAGAAGGCCAACGTCGACAACGCGGTGAAGATGCACAGGGGCAATACCGGCGACTAGCCGGCCCGCTAGAGTGACGTTTCGTGCGCGTCCTGGTGGTCGGCTCCGGTGCCCGTGAACACGCCCTGCTGCTCGCGCTCGGCAGGGACCCCGAGGTCACCGGGCTGGCCATCGCCCCCGGCAACGCCGGCACCGCCCGGCTCGCCGAGCAGCATGACGTCGACGTCACCTCCGGCGAAGAGGTCGTCGCCCTGGCCCGCGAGGTCCGGGCCGACCTGGTGGTCATCGGTCCCGAGGTGCCGCTGGTGCTTGGCGTGGCCGACGCCGTCCGGGAGGCAGGTATCGTCTGCTTCGGCCCCGGTAAGGACGCGGCACGCATCGAAGGCTCCAAGGCGTTCGCCAAGGAGGTCATGGCGGCCGCCGGTGTGCGCACCGCCGATAGCGAAATCGTCGACAGCCCAGCACTTTTGGACGCGGCCCTGGACCGGTTCGGGCCGCCCGCCGGCGACCCGAATTGGGTGGTCAAGGACGACCATTTGGCCGCCGGCAAGGGCGTGGTGGTGACGCCGGATCGCGACGTCGCCCGCGCGCACGCCGCCACCCTGCTCGAGGCTGGTCACCCGGTGCTGCTCGAGTCCTATCTGGACGGCCCCGAGGTGTCGCTGTTCTGCGTCGTCGACGGCCCGACCGTGGTGCCGTTGCTGCCGGCACAGGACTTCAAGCGGGTGGGCGAGGGCGACACCGGGCCCAACACCGGCGGCATGGGCGCCTACGCGCCGCTGCCCTGGCTACCCGACGAGCTGCACCGGGAAATCGTCGGCCAGATCGTCGAACCCGTTGCCGCCGAACTGGTTAGGCGCGAAAACCCGTTCTCCGGATTGTTGTACGTCGGTCTGGCGATCACCGCGAAGGGGCCCGCGGTGGTCGAATTCAATTGTCGTTTCGGCGATCCCGAGACGCAGGCCGTGCTGGCCCTGCTGGACTCGCCGCTCGGCCAGCTGCTGTATGCCGCGGGCACCGGTACGTTGGCCGACTTCGGTGAACTGCGCTGGCGGGACGGCGCCGCGGTGACCGTCGTGCTGGCGGCCGAAAACTATCCCGGGCGCCCGCGGGTCGGAGACGTCGTCGTCGGCTCCGAAGCCGAGGGGGTGCTGCATGCCGGGACGACCCGGCGCGACGACGGCGCGATCGTCTCGTCGGGCGGGCGGGTGCTGTCCGTGGTGGGCACGGGGGCCGACCTGGCCGCTGCGCGCAGCAGGGCCTACGAAATCCTCGCCTCAATTCGGTTGCCCGGCAGTCATTTCCGCAGCGACATCGGCCTGGCGGCCGCCGAGGGCAAGATCAGCGTCTAGCGGGTTTCAAAAACCCGTCGCTTGCCCGTCCCGGCGTGGATCGCTCGCCGCGAAATATCCGCCGTCCAGGCACCAGATCGCTTGGCAGCTACCGAATTGGCTGTAGTCGCCCACGGCCACCAGGTCATGCCCGCGCCGCCGGAGCTCGTCGAGCGTCGAGGGCGGGAAACCCCGTTCGCAGCTGACCTGCGTCCCCTGTATCCAACGGAAGCGGGGGCCGTCACACGCCGCCTGCGGGTTCTGGCCGTGGTCGGCGATGCGCGCCATCACTTGCACGTGACCCTGGGGTTGCATGGGGCCGCCCATCACCCCGAAGCTCATCACGGGGCTCCCGTCTTTGGTGACAAAGCCCGGGATGATCGTGTGATAGGGGCGCTTGCGCGGGCCGACTTGGTTCGGATGGCCTTGCACCGCAGCGAAATCCGCGCCCCGATTCTGCAGCGAAATCCCCGTGCCCGGCACCACCACACCGGAGCCGAATCCCATGTAGTTGGACTGGATCATCGACACCATCATCCCCGCGGCGTCCGCGGCGGTCAGATACACGGTGCCGCCCGCCGGGGTGCCGGCGGACGCCGGTTTGGCCTGACCCTGGTCGATCAGCGCCGCCCGCTTCCGCAGATATTCTTTATCCAGCAAGCGTTGTGTGGGAAACGGCATGTGGTTCGCATCGGCGACGTAGGCCTGCGCGTCGGCGAAAGCCAGCTTCACCGCTTCGATCTGAAGGTGCACGCTGTCGGCGGAATCGGCTGGCAGCGAGGCCATGTCGAAGTGCTCCAGGATTCCCAGCGCCATCAGGGCCACGATGCCCTGCCCATTGGGCGGTATCTCGTGGACGGTGTAGCCGCGATAGGTGGTGTCGATCGTGCCCACCCAGTCGGCGCGGTGAGCGGCGAGGTCGTCGGCCCGCATCGCGCCGCCGTTGGCCGCCGCATGCGACTCGAGTTTGTCCGCCAGCTCGCCGAGGTAGAACGCCGCACCCCCGGTTGCCGCGATCTTCTCGAGCGTGGCCGCATGGTCGGGAAACCTAAACCGCTCACCGGCTTTCGGCGCGCGCCCGCCGGGCATGAAGGCCTCGGCGAACCCGGGCTGCTCCTTGAAGAGCGGGACCTGAGCCGCCCACTGCTCCGCGACCGTCGGAGAGACCAGGAAGCCGTCGCGGCCGTAGCCGATCGCGGGCTCGAACAGCATGTCGAACGGGAGCTTTCCGAACTTGGTGTGCAGTTCGGTCCACGCCGACACCGCTCCCGGTACGGTCACCGAATTCCAGCCGAGCGCGGGAACGGCGTTGCCGCCGAAGTATTCTGGCGTCCACGCCGCGGGTGAGCGACCCGAAGCGTTCAGTCCGTGCAGTCGATTGCCATCCCAGACGATGGCGAACGCGTCCGATCCGATGCCGTTCGACACTGGCTCCACGATGGTCAGGGTGATGGCCGTCGCGACGGCGGCATCGACCGCGTTGCCGCCCTGGGCGAGCATCCGAAGACCCGCCTGCGCGGCGAGCGGTTGCGACGTGCACACCACGTTGGCGGCCAGCAGGGGTTTGCGTGGCCAGGCGTAGGGGAAGCTCCAACCGAACGGTGCGGTCACGCTCGCGAGCGTAACGCGCGCACCAAGGGCTCAGGCCGTAAGCAGCGGTGCCATCCAGGTCAGCTCGGCCGGCAGCTGTGAGCTCCAGAATTCTGCCGTGTGCCCGCCGGGGGAGAAACCGCCCGCGGGTGGGTTGGGCAGTTGAGCGATGAATTGCTTGGTCGCCGCGTAGAACGGGTCGCTATCGCCGCAATCCACCCGGATCGGGATCGATGCCAGCGCAGGCATTCCGAACACCGAGTTCGCCGCGAAGTCGTCGGCGCCGTCGAACGCGCCGGGCGCGGCCGCGCCCGAGGACAGCCACAGCGCCGGACTCACCGCACAGATCGCGGCGGTGCGCGCGGGCCCGAGCCGCCCGCCGAGCAACAGCGCGCCGTAGCCACCCATCGACCAGCCCAGGAATGCGACCCGCGAGGTGTCCAGGTGCTGGCTATCCAGCATCGGGATCAGTTCGTTGAGCACCATCGCGCCGGCGTCGTCGCCAGACGCCCTCTTGTGCCAATAGCCGCCGCCGCCGTCGACGGCGACCACCGCGAATGGCGGAAGGCCGGCGTTGACGGCCTGGGCCAGACCCTGCTCGACACCGCCGGCCATCACGGTCGACGCGTCACTGCCCTTGCCGTGCAGCGCGATGACCGGTCGCAGCGCCTTCGTCTGGCCCGGCGGGCGCGCGATCGCCCAGTTGGTCGAGATTCCGCCGCGTGCCGCCGACACGAAGGAACCGGTCGTCATGGTCGGCGCAGCCTGAGCCGGCGGGGCGGGTTCGAGCGGCGGCGCCGGCGCCAACGGAACCTGCGTGCCGGCCCCCGATACCGGCATGGCTTGAGATGTGCGGGGCTGGAACAGGATGTCGAGTCCGATTGCGCCGGCCGCCCCGGCGGCCACGCCGACGCCGAGACCGAGCACTGCGCGGCGGCTCAAGTCGGGCATCCGGCAATCATGCCATGGCCGTTTGGCCGAAATGGCATCGCAGTACCACTTTTACTGGCACCATGGCTATTCGTGACAGCAGCAGTTACTCCAAAAGGAGAACGCCGCCGGTACGCGCTCGTGAGCGCGGCCGCCGAGCTGCTTGCCGAGGGCGGCTTCGAAGCGGTGCGACACCGAGCGGTCGCTCAGCGGGCCGGCCTGCCATTGGCCTCTACGACTTACTACTTCTCGTCGCTCGACGATTTGATCGCGCGCGCGGTCGAACACATCGGCATGATCGAGGTGGCGCAGCTACGGGCGCGGGTCAACGGCCTGTCGCGCCGGCGCCGCGGGCCCGAGACCACCGCCGAGATGCTGGTCGAGTTGCTCGTGGAGGACGTATCCAGTCCGGGACTCGCCGACCAGTTGATTTCGCGGTACGAGCGGCTGCTCGCCTGCACCCGCCTGCCCGCGTTGCGTGAGACCATGCGCCGCAACTTGCGCCAGCGGGCCGAGGCCGTTGCCGAGGCGCTCGAGCGATCCGGCCGATCCGTGCACATCGAGCTGGTCCGCACGCTGCTCTGTGCGGTCGACGGTTCGGTGGTGTCCGCGATGGTTGAGGGCCGCGATCCGCGCATCGCCGCAGAGCAGACGGTGGTCGAAGTGATCGAGGTTTTGGCACCGATCGATCAGCGGGCCGTGCCGATCTGACCCGTCTGCCGAAGCGAGTTCGGCGGCAGCGTCGGCGTCACGATGTAGCCGGTGGTGAAGTCCCCATAGACCGTGACAGCGGCCGGGCAGCGCTGCGCGTACAACGCGACGTAGGCGCAAACGACGGCGTCGACGGGATCCTCGGCGCGGCGCAGATCGCTCTTGCGTTGCGCGGCGACCACCCGACGGCGCAGCTCGACCCAGGCCTCGTGATCGGCGACGTGCAGTGCGACGTCGCTGAGCGCGAGCTTCTCGACGCCGTCCATTAGCGCTAGCAGCTCCGACCTGAGCCGCTCGAGGCTGCGCCCGGGCTTGGCTTTGTACTTCAAAGTCCGCTCCAGCCGGAACAGCACCACCGTCGCCGGGTGCGGGTACACCTCGATGGCGCGCCGCGCCGCCGACGACAGCGGGTCCATATCGAGCTCCAGCGCCCGAGCCAATCGCGCGGCCCGGGGAACGTCGGCGAACTCCGGCTTCCCCGTGTTGGCCGGGTGTGCGCCCGCTTCGAACCTGCGGAAGTCGCGGTTGAGCGCGGTCTCGGCCGGCCGCTGGCCCGTGCTGTTGGTCACCACCAGCGGGGCATCGAAAGCCACCAGGCAATCGCCGCCTACGTACGGCCGCAACGCGGCCAGGATCTCGTCGTCGTCGCGGACCGCGCCGATGTACACGAGGCGGCCCGCGGCGTCGACGACGGCCACGCCGGTCGGATTGCGGCCGGCCCAGGCGAGATCGACGCCGGCGAAGAACACCCGCCAAGTATTGCCGCGGCGACGCTTTCACATCGACCAAATTGGTCGCCGCGGGAAAGTGGGTGCCCGTTGTGCCCGCCTCACAGCGACAATGCCAATCGGATGGCACGCCAGATTGCGCGGATGGCGAATTGTCGCTGTGAGGCGGGCAATTTGTGCGTCTCCTGGCGCAGAGACGGATGTGGCAACTGTGGCCATAGATGCGGTGAAAGCCCGGCCGTCGGTGGGGGCAACCGTAAGCTGTGTCTTTGTGAGCATTCCGAATGTGCTGGCCGACCGGTACGCCAGCGCCGAGATGGTCGCGATCTGGTCGCCGGAGGCCAAGATCGTAGCGGAGCGGCAGCTGTGGGTGGCCGTCCTACGCGCACAGGCGGAACTCGGTGTCGCGGTGCCCCCGGAAGCGATCGCCGACTACGAGCGGGTGCTCGGCGACGTGGACCTGTCCTCGATCGCGGCGCGGGAGAAGATGCTGCGCCACGACGTCAAGGCTCGCATCGAGGAATTCAATGCGTTGGCCGGTCACGAGCATGTGCACAAGGGAATGACCAGTCGGGACCTGACCGAGAACGTGGAGCAGCTGCAGATCCGGCGATCGCTGGAATTGGTTTTCTCCCACGGGGTGGCGGTGGTGGCGCGGCTCGCCGAACGGGCGGTCACGTATCGCGATCTGGTGATGGCCGGGCGCAGTCACAACGTCGCCGCGCAAGCCACCACGTTGGGCAAGCGATTCGCCTCCGCGGCGCAAGAGACGCTGATCGCGTTGACCAGGCTGGGCGAGTTGATCGACCGCTACCCCTTGCGCGGGATCAAGGGTCCCATGGGAACCGCGCAGGACATGCTCGATTTGCTCGACGGCGACGCCGCCAAGCTGGCCGACCTCGAAGGCCGCATCGCCGACTTCTTGGGCTTTGCAACGGTTTTGACCAGTGTCGGGCAGGTGTATCCGCGTTCGCTGGACCACGACGTCATCTCCGCGCTCGTGCAACTCGGCGCCGGACCGTCGTCGATGGCCCACACCATCCGGCTGATGGCCGGGCACGAACTCGTCACCGAGGGCTTCGCGCCGGGGCAGGTCGGGTCGTCGGCCATGCCGCACAAGATGAACACCCGCAGTTGCGAACGGGTCAACGGCCTGCAGGTGGTCCTGCGCGGCTACGCGTCGATGGCCGCCGAACTGGCGGGCGCGCAGTGGAACGAGGGCGACGTGTTCTGCTCGGTGGTACGCCGAGTTGCCTTGCCGGACAGCTTCTTTGCCGTCGACGGGCAGATCGAGACGTTTTTGACGGTGCTCGACGAGTTCGGCGCCTACCCGGCGGTGATTCAGCGCGAACTGGACCGCTACCTACCGTTCCTGGCCACCACCAAGGTGTTGATGGCGGCCGTGCGCGCCGGCATGGGGCGCGAGGCCGCGCACCATGTGATCCGCGAACACGCGGTGGCGACGGCGCTGGCGATGCGGGAACGCGGCGCGGAGCCCGACCTGCTGGATCGGCTGGCCGCCGACGACCGGTTGCCGTTGGACCGCGCGGCCCTGGACGCCGCGCTCGCCGACAAGACGGCGTTCACCGGTGCCGCCGGCGACCAGGTCGACGGCGTCGTCGCGATGGTGGACACCCTGGTGAGCCGATACCCGGACGCCGCCAAATACACCCCGGGGGCGATCCTATGACTCTCGCCGGCGCCCTCGCGGGGATCGACTTCACCGATCTGGACAACTTCGCCAACGGATTCCCGCACGAGCTGTTCGCCGTCCATCGGCGCGAGGCGCCGGTGTATTGGCACCAGCCGACCGACAACACCCCCGACGGGGAGGGCTTCTGGTCGGTCGCCACGCACGCCGAAACCCTTGAGGTGCTGCGCGATCCGGTCACCTATTCATCGGTCACCGGCGGCGTGCGGCCATTCGGCGGGACGCTGTTGCAGGACTTGTCCATCGCGGGCCAGGTGCTCAACATGATGGACGACCCGAGGCATTCGCAAATCCGGCGGCTCGTCAGCTCCGGGCTGACGCCGCGGATGATCGGTCTGGTCGAAGACGATCTGCGGGCCCGGGCGCGCCGGCTGCTGGATGCGGTGGTGCCCGGCGAAGCGTTCGACTTCCTGGTCGACATCGCGGCCGAGCTGCCGATGCAGATGATCTGCATCCTGCTGGGAGTGCCGGAGTCCGAACGGCATTGGCTCTTCGAGGCCATCGAGCCGCAGTTCGACTTCGGTGGTTCGCGGAAGGCGTCGCTGTCGCAGTTGTCGGTGGAGGAGGCCGGCTCGCGGATGTACTCCTACGGCCAGCAGCTGATCGCCTCCAAGCGCGCCGAGCCGACCGATGACATGCTGTCCGTCGTCGCCAATGCGATGCTCGACGACGCGGACGCCCCGGCCCTTTCCGACCTGGAGTTGTATCTGTTCTTCAGCCTGCTGTTCAGCGCCGGAGCGGAAACGACGCGTAACGCTGTCGCCGGCGGGCTACTGGCGTTGGCCGAGCATCCCGACCAATTGCATGCGCTGCGTGCCGATCTCGACGGGCTGCCGACGGCAGTCGAAGAGATTGTGCGGTGGACGTCACCGTCGCCGTCCAAGCGGCGCACCGCCACGCGCGATGTCACGCTCGGCGGACAGTCGATCGAGGCGGGCCAGAAGGTGCAGATATGGGAGGGCTCGGCCAACCGCGACGCCCGCGTGTTCGATCGCGCCGATGAATTCGATATCACCCGAAAACCCAACCCGCACCTGGGCTTCGGGCAGGGCGTGCACTATTGCCTGGGCGCAAATCTGGCCCGGCTGGAACTGCGGGTCCTCTACGAGGAACTGCTGACGCGGTTTTCCGCCGTGCGGGTGGTGCGGCCGGTCGAATGGACTCGCAGCAACCGGCATACCGGCATCCGGCATCTCGTCGTGGAACTGGCCGAGTAACGGTGTCTTCCCGGCTCGCCGATGTCGAGCCGTCACCCGATGTGTTCGCCGCGGTGATGGCGACGGGAATCCTGTCCATCGCCGCGGCCGATCATGGTTACCGCCAAATCAGCGAAACGATGGGCGTTTTGGCCTCGCTCGGCCTGGTGGTGCTCGTCGTCGTGGTGATCCTCACGCGGCGCCATGCGCGGTGGGATCTGAAGGATCCCGATGTCACCTTGCGGCTGTTCACCTTTGTCGCCGCCTGCGCGGTGTTGGACAGCCGGGTGGCGTCTCGTCCGGTGCTGGCGCTGACGCTGGGTGTGGTGGCGCTGGTGTCCTGGCTGGTGCTGATCGCGCTCAGCGCGCGCAATATGTCGGCGTTTGCATGGTCACGGTTGCGCGACCGTGCCCACGGCGCGTGGGAGCTGGCCAGCGTGGGCACCTCGGGTCTGGCGATCGTGGCCGCGAAGGCGGCCCGGTACACCCCCGAGCGCTGGTGGCTGGCGGTGGCCGTGCCGATTTGGCTGGCGGCGCTGTGCATCTATGGCCTGATGACCTGGCTCATCCTGTGGCGCAGTGTCGCGCAGCGCCAGGACCGCGACGGGTTCGAGCCCGATACGTGGATCCTGATGGGGGGCTTGGCAATTGCGACATTGGCCGGCGACACGATCCACGGCCTTGCTCCGGGGTGGCTGGCCGGGCCGGTGCTCGCCCTCACGGTGGTGACCTGGGTGGCGGCCACGCTGTGGATTCCGCCGCTGATCTACTTCGGTCTGCACCGCATCCGCCGCCGCCCCGAAATGCTGCACTTCGCCGGTGTGTGGTGGGCGTTCGTCTTCCCGCTGGGCATGTACTCCGCGGCCAGCTACAGCATGGCGGCCCAGCTAGGGCAGCGGTCGCTCATCACCGTGTCGCTCGTGTTTTTCTGGGACGCGTTGGCGGCGTGGCTGATTGTCGTCGCGGCCGGGCTATTGCGCGCTTGGCGCATGTTTGTCAGCCCGCACGAATCGTGATCCCGGCCGCGCGCAGTTCGAGTGCGGCCAGCGCGCGAATTGTGACGGGGTCCTCACGGCGCCACCCACCGACCGGATCCGCGCTGACGGAGGTCAGTTTGCGTGGCGGCCGGTTGGTCAGTGCCCGCAACGCCAGCAGTTGCTCGCCGGCCGGGGTCGCGGCCAGGGCGGTCACCGTTCGTTTGCGCCGGAAGAACCGGAGCCGGAGCCAGAACCACGGCACGACCGCGATCAGGTTGGGGAGGGCGGCGACAGAAATCGCGAGCAGCACCGCGAGCCAGCTCGTCGTGGTGTCCAGGTCGTGGACGGCGTCCGCGATGTCGAGGGCGCTGTGGCTGGCAGCCGTCAGCGGTTTGCTGACCGCGTCGCCGACCAGCGGAATGTGCTGCGCGCCATGGCCGGCAGACGCCAGATTGCCCCCGATGCCATGCGCGCCACTTTCGACTTGACGGCCGGCTTCGGCGATTGTCGAGATGGCGTCGTACACGGCGACCCCGACGAGCAGCCAGCTGACGGTCCACACGACGACGGCGACATCGCTGAACAGTTGGGCAAGCAGTCGGGCGGGTCTGGTGGAGTAGGGCACGAACCGGGATGTCATGACCGAAATTCCAGCACAGCTCCCGGCACGGGGTCGCCCGCGCGGTGCCCGATAGGCTGGCCCGATGCGCCCCGCATTGTCCGACTACCAGCATCTGGCCAGCGGCAAGGTCCGTGAGCTGTACCGCGTCGATGACGAGCACCTGCTGCTGGTCGCGACCGACCGCATCTCCGCATACGACTACGTCCTGGACAGCACGATCCCGGACAAGGGCCGCATCCTGACCGCGATGAGCGTGTTTTTCTTCGACCTCGTCGAGGCCCCCAACCACCTGGCCGGGCCGCCGAATGACCCGCGTATCCCCGACGAAGTGCTGGGCCGCGCGCTGGTGGTGCGGCAGCTCGAGATGCTCCCGGTGGAATGTGTGGCGCGCGGTTATCTGACCGGCTCGGGGTTGCTGGACTACCAAGCGACCGGGAAGGTGTGTGGGATCGCGTTGCCGCCGGGTCTGGTCGAGGCCAGCAAGTTCGCCACGCCGCTGTTCACCCCGGCGACGAAGGCCGCACTGGGGGACCACGACGAGAACATTCCGTTCGCCCGCGTGATCGAGATGGTGGGCGCGGTGCGCGCCAACCAGCTGCGCGACCGCACGTTGCGGATCTATGTCCAGGCCGCCGATCATGCCCTGACGAAGGGAATCATCATCGCGGACACCAAATTCGAATTCGGCACCGATGGCGAGGGCAACCTGGTGCTGGCAGACGAAATCTTCACGCCCGATTCCTCGCGGTACTGGCCGGCCAACGACTACCGGGAGGGCGAGGTGCAGACCAGCTTCGACAAGCAGTTCGTCCGCAACTGGCTCACCGGCCCCGAATCGGGCTGGGACCGCAACGGCTCACAACCCCCGCCGCCGCTTCCGGAGGACATCATCGACGCCACCCGCGCCCGTTACATCAATGCCTACGAACGGATCTCCGGCATGAGCTTCGACGACTGGATTGGCCCCGGCGCATGACGAATTCCGTTGCGCAGACGCCCGCGCCGCCGGTCGCCAAGCGGGTGGAGGCTCGGCGGGAGCACCACGGCGACGTCTTCGTCGACCCGTACGAATGGCTGCGCGAGAAGGACAACCCTGACGTCATCGCCTACCTCGAAGCCGAAAACGACTACGTCGACCGGGCCACCGCTCATCTTGAACCGTTGCGGCAGCAGATTTTCGACGAGATCAAGGCGCGAACGAAGGAAACCGACCTCTCGGTGCCGACTCGTCAAGGCGACTGGTGGTACTACTCGCGAACCTTCGAGGGAAAGCAATACCGCGCCCAATGCCGTTGCCCGGTAGCCGATCCCGATGATTGGACCCCGCCGGCGCTCGATGAGAAGACCGAGATACCCGGTGAAGAGGTGTTGCTCGACTCGAACATCGAGGCCGAAGGCCACGATTTCTTCGCGTTGGGCGCCGCGATGGTCAGCCTGGATGCCAATCTGCTGGCCTACTCCGTCGACGTTCTTGGCGACGAACGCTATACGCTGCGGTTCAAGGATTTACGGACCGGCGAGATGTTCCCCGACGAGATCGCCGATATCGGTGCCGGGGTGACGTGGGCAGCCGACAACCGTACCGTCTACTACGCGACGCTGGACGCGGCGCACCGTCCCGACAAGATATGGCGATATCGATTGGGCTCCGGCGAGCCGTCGGAGCTGGTGTATCACGAAGCGGACGAACGCTTCTGGCTCGGGGTGGGGCTCACCCGCAGCGAAGCCTACGTGTTCATCGCCTCGGGTTCATCGATTACGTCGGAGATCCGCTACGCGGACGCCGCCGATCCCCAGGCGGCGTTCACCGTGGTGCTGCCGCGGCGCGAAGGTGTCGAGTATTCGGTGGAGCACGCTGTGATCGGGGGGCAGGATCGCTTCCTGATCCTGCACAACGACGGCGCGGTGAATTTCACCCTCACCGAGGCACCCGTCGACGCCCCGGCGCAGCAGCGCACCCTGATCCCGCACCGCGACGATGTTCGGCTCGACGGCGTGGACGCCTTCGCCGATCATCTGGTGGTCAGCTACCGCCGCGAGGCGTTGCCGCGGATCCAGTTGTGGCCCATCGACTCCGGTGGCGGCTACGGCGAGCCCGAAGAGATCGGATTCGAATCCGAGCTGATGTCGTCCGGCCTGGGGGGCAATCCGAACTGGAAGTCGCCCAGGCTGCGCATCCGGGCCGGGTCGCTCGTCATCCCGACGCGCATTTACGACATCGACCTGGCGACCGGCGAACGGGTCTTACTGCGTGAGCAACCCGTGCTCGGCGATTACCGGCACACGGACTACGTGGAACGACGCGACTGGGCGCGCGCAGAGGACGGCGCCCGGATCCCCGTGTCGATCGTGCACCGCGCCGGCCTCGAATTCCCGGCGCCCACGGTGCTCTACGGTTATGGCGCCTACGAGATTTGCACGGACCCAAGCTTTTCCATCGCGCGGCTGTCGCTGCTGGACCGGGGCATGGTGTTCGTCATCGCCCACGTCCGCGGCGGCGGCGAGATGGGCCGGCTGTGGTACGAGCACGGCAAGTTACTCGAGAAGAAGAACACCTTCACCGACTTCGTCGCGGTGGCAAAGCATTTGGTGGACTCGGGCCTGACCCGGCCGCGAGAGTTGGTGGCGCTGGGCGGCAGCGCGGGTGGACTGCTGGTCGGCGCGGTGGCCAACCTGGCGCCGGATCTGTTTGCCGGAATCCTCGCCCAAGTCCCGTTTGTCGACCCCCTGACCACCATCCTGGACCCCTCGCTGCCGCTCACAGTCACCGAATGGGACGAATGGGGAAACCCGTTGAGCGACAGCGAAGTCTACGCCTACATGAAGTCCTACTCGCCCTACGAGAACGTCGAGACCAAGCGGTATCCCGCCATCCTGGCGATGACGTCCCTGAACGACACCAGGGTCTATTACGTCGAGCCTGCGAAGTGGGTCGCGGCGTTGCGGCACGCGAACGCCAATGGCAACCCGGTGCTGCTCAAGACCCAAATGGCGGCGGGCCACGGCGGGGTCAGCGGTCGCTACCGGGCCTGGGAAGAGGCCGCGTTCCAGTATGCGTGGCTGCTAGCCGCTGCCGACGGCGACCGCTACGGCCGCGCCCAGAAAGACGACCTCGATGGCGATGCGCAGGGGTAGCTGCGTCGTCATCGACTTAGGCGGATCGGGCATCCGGGCGGCGTAGACGTTGGCGGGGAACATGACCAGCATCAGCACCAGGAGGCACAGGGCCGCGGCCACTCGGGTCAAGGGAAGCAATAACCCCACGGCGCCCAGCAGCTCGAGCAGGCCGGTGATGGTGACCAGGTAGCCGGGTGCCGGTAACCGGGGCGGCACAATCGCGATCAGGTCGCGGCGCAGCTGCGGGGCGAAGTGGGCGAACCCGGTCATCAGGAACATCGCGGCCAGTCCCACTGCGAGCGCCGCCGCCCAGCTGTTGACGTAGGCGACGCCGAGCCAGCCGATGCACCGAGCGGCGATGGTGCCCATCAGCAGGGTGATCAACGGAGCCATCTCAAACGTCCGATCCGGCTGTTTGGCTTGCGGGCCGCTTCGGCAGAAACACCGCGGGGATGACCGTGGACACCACCAACGCGACCGCGACGACGAACACCGCCGTATAGGCGTGCGACAAATCGTGCAGCACATTGTCCGCGAAGCCCGGGGCGAGGGCCTGGCGGGGTATCGCGGCCGGATCGAGTGGCACCCCGCTGGCGGCGGCCTTCTGTTGCAGCGACGCGAGTTTGTTCGCCGCGGAGATGTTCTCGCTTCGATTGAACTGGTTGGTCAGGATCATCGACATGAGCGCGGTTCCCATCGAGCCGCCCACCTGGTGGCTGACGCTGATCAGCGTTGTGCCGCGGGCGATCTGGTGCGGCGCCAGCGCCTGCACGGACGCGACCGACAGCGGCATCATGGTGCATCCCATGCCCAGGCCCATGATCGCCAATCCGACCAGGAGCGTGGGTAGGTACTGCGCCTGCTTGGCCACCCCGAAGGCGAAGGTGCCCAGGCCGGTGGTGATCAGCGCGATGCCCACCAGGACGACCTTGCCCGGTCCCTGCCGGTCCACGAGCGGCCCGGTCAGGCGCATGGTCAGCATGGCGCCGAGTCCCTGCGGGATCATGTGCGCGCCGGCCTGCATCGGCGACTGATGCAGCACCTGCTGGAAGTAGCTCGGCAGCAGCAGGCCAGCGCCGAAGAAGGCGGTGGCGAAGACCAGCATCGTCACGTTGGCCTGGGTGAGCACCTTGTTCTGGAACAGCCGCAGATCGATGAGCGGGTGGTCCGCGCGGTGCCACGCGTGCAGCACGAACGCTCCGATCAACGCCAGGCCGACCGCCGCCGGTATCAGCACGCGGCGATCGGCGACGGTACCGCAGCGCGGAATCGACGACACCGCGAACAGGAACGTCGCTAGGCCCGGCGACAGCAGCAATACCCCGACGACGTCGAAGGTTTCCGAGCGCGCCGGGTGATCTCGCGGGAACACGATCGCCGCGAGGACGATGGTCACCAGGCCGATGGGGAGGTTGATCAGGAAGATCCACCTCCAGCTCGAGGTGTCGATGAGCCAGCCGCCCAGAATGGGCCCACCGATGGGGGCGAGCAACATGGGAATGCTCAGGATCGACATGAGACGGCCGAGCCGCCCGGGGCCCGCTTCGCGGGTCATGATCATGAATCCCAGCGGCATCAGCATGCCGCCGCCGATGCCCTGCGCCACGCGAAACACGATGAGCTGCAGGATGTTTGCTGCCACCGCGCACAGCAGCGAGCCCAGCGCGAAGGCAAGCACGGATCCCATGAAGAGCCGCTTGGTGCCGAATCGGTCGGCGGCCCAGCCCGTTACCGGAATTACTGTTGCCAAGGCGAGCGTGTAGCCGGTCATCGTCCATCCGACGACGGCTTGGGACGACCCGAATTCGGCGATGAAGGTACGTTGCGCGACGCTGACGACGGTGACGTCGAGTATCGCCATCACCGTGGCGAGGATGCACACGCCGGAGATCCGCAACAGCCGGGCGTCCAGCTTGTCTGGATAGACATGCACGCCGGGGGCGGGCTGCCGCGTGGGAGTGGTGGTCAGCGGGGTGTCGGCCGCTGCGGAACGGGCCTTCTCCATGGCGTTGCTTAGCATATCGAATCGATTACCGGGTCCCTGGCCTGCGTCGCCGCGGACTCGATATACGCCTGCTGTCCGCGTGTCCTTCACCATTCCGACACCTGACATGGTCAAACTGCGGGTGTGTCTGGAAAATTGATCGTCTCGGTCTCAGGGATAGGGGAGCGCACCCTGGGCGACGTTGAGGCGTTCTGCGCACAAATGGATGCCCGCAACGTGCCGGTGTCGTTGCTGGTGGCCCCGCGGCTATCCGGCGACTACCGACTCGACCGCGATCCGCGCACAGTCGAGTGGCTGACCGCGCGGCGCGCCGCGGGCGACGCCATCGTGCTGCACGGCTACGACGACCCGGCCACCAAGAAGCGGCGTGGCGAGTTCGCCATGCTGCGGGCGCACGAGGCCAACCTCCGGCTGACGGCCGCCGACCGGGTGCTCGAACACCTCGGGTTGCGCACCCGGCTGTTCGCGGCACCGGGCTGGGTAGTGTCACCGGGCGTGGTCAAGGTGTTGCCGCGCAACGGGTTTCGACTGCTGGCCGACCTGCACGGGATCACCGACCTGGTCCGTCACACCACCGTCCGCACCCGCGTGCTCGGCATCGGAGAGGGCTTCCTGACCGAGCCGTGGTGGTGTCGCATGGTTGTGCTGTCCGCCGACCGGATCGCCCGCCGGGGCGGGATCGTGCGCATCGCGATCGCCGGCCGCCAGTTGCGCAAGCCCGGGCCGCTGCAAGCGGTGCTGGACGCCGTCGACCTGGCCGCGATGCACGGCTGCACCCCGACGGTGTACCAATGGCGGTCCGGCAAAGCCGTTGTCGACGCCGCCTGATCAAGCCGTCATAAGTCGGCAATGGAGCCGAAGGTGGGGGCGCCGGGCTCGAGGCTGACCCTGGCGGCTCGGGCCACGAAACTAATGGCGTGGTACCAGCCGCACAAGAAGAGCAGATCGAGCAGGCTGGCATCGCCGAATTCCGCGCTGAGTTGTCGCCACAGCGCATCGTCGATATCGGCGTTGTCGTGCAGGGCATCCACCGCCCGGATCAGTAGCCGATCGCGATTCTCGGTCCAGCAGTCGTCCTCGTCGTCGCCGGTGACGAGCGAGGCGACCTGCCGCGCATCGAGGCCCACGCGTTCGGCGAAGAATGCGACGTGTACGCCCCACTCGTACTCGCAGCCGCAACGCGCGCAGGTCCGGTTGATCACGATCTCGCGGTCGCGCATCGACAGCGACAGCTGGCGGCTGAGTTCGTAGCGACCCCACGGGCCCATTGCCTGCGCCATGGGAAGGTTCCGGACGAAGGTGCGGAAGAGCCCTATCGGCGGAACCCCGGCCGGCATCATCGTCTGCAACTGGGCGTCGACCTCGGAATCGTAGGGCGGGTCGAGCGGGGAGATCCTCGGTGTTACTGTTTCCGTAACCATGACCTCGCAGCGTATGTTACGGAAACCGAAACGTCAACAGCTTCCGCGTCCGGGTCAACCGGTTCGGGGCTCCGATAGCGGACGGCCACTCATGGCCGCCCTCGACCTTCTCGGCCGTCGCTGGTCGCTACGGATTCTGTGGGAGCTGCGAGACGGCCCGCTGGGGGCTCGTGCGCTCCGTAGCCGCTGCGACGGCATGTCACCGAGCGTTCTTTACGACCGGCTCGGCGAACTCGCCGCAGCCGGACTGATCGCCAGATCCGACGAGGGGCATTATCAATTGACTCCGATCGGGCGACAGTTGGGCGTGGCCCTCGACCCGCTCGATCACTGGGCTCGCCAGTGGGCCGAGGAAACTCGCTGAAGAGTATGGTGTTCGGGCTCGTTCGAGCGCTCGGCGAAGCGTATCCCGTTGGGCCACAGGGGCTCCGTCGATGACCTTGTTGCTCCGTCGCGATGTCGACGCGGCGTGACTAAGCCGTCCGCTTAATCGACCGGCGCGGGGCACTACCCTGTTCCGACATGAGCGAATCTTTCGCAGCCGATGCCATCGTCGTCGGGGCGGGCTTGGCGGGCCTGGTCGCCGCCTGCGAACTGGTGGATCGCGGCCTGCGCGTGCTGATCGTCGACCAGGAGAACAGCGCCAACTTGGGTGGGCAGGCCTTCTGGTCGTTCGGCGGTCTGTTTTTCGTCGACAGCCCCGAGCAGCGGCGGCTGGGCATCCGCGATAGCCACGAGCTTGCGTTGCAGGACTGGTTGGGGACGGCGGCTTTCGATCGTGAAGAGGACTATTGGCCGCGTCAGTGGGCGCATGCCTACGTCGATTTCGCGGCCGGGGAGAAACGCAGCTGGCTGCGCGATCGAGGCCTGAAGGTCTTTCCGTTGGTGGGTTGGGCTGAGCGCGGCGGCTACGGCGCACAGGGGCACGGCAATTCGGTGCCCCGCTTTCACATCACGTGGGGCACCGGGCCCGCGTTGGTCGAGATCTTCGCGCGTCGGCTGCGCGATCGCTCGGCGGTGCAATTCGCCCACCGCCACCAGGTTGACGAGCTGATCGTCGAGGGCGGCGCGGTGACCGGTATCCGCGGCACCGTGCTGGAACCGTCGCCTGAACCACGCGGGGTGCCTTCGTCACGAAAAGCTGTGGGGCAATTCGAGTTCCGTGGGTCGGCGGTGATCGTGGCCAGCGGCGGCATCGGGGGAAACCACGATCTGGTGCGCAAGAATTGGCCCAAGCGGATGGGCCGCGTCCCCGGGCAGCTGCTGAGCGGGGTGCCCGCCCACGTCGACGGCAGGATGATCGGAATCTCGCAGCAGGCCGGCGCGCGGGTGATCAACCCCGACCGGATGTGGCACTACACCGAGGGCATCACCAACTACGACCCGATCTGGCCGCTGCACGGCGTCCGGATCATCCCCGGCCCGTCTCCGCTGTGGCTGGATGCGTCCGGCAAGCGGCTGCCGGTTCCGCTGTATCCCGGGTTCGACACCCTAGGCACGCTGGAGTACATCACCAAATCCGGATACGACTACACCTGGTTTGTGTTGAACGCCAAGATCATTGAGAAGGAATTCGCGCTGTCCGGCCAGGAGCAGAACCCCGATCTGACCGGGCAGAGCGTAAGAGAGCTGCTGCGCAACCGGGCCAGCTCCGGCGCGCCGCGGCCAGTGCAGGCCTTCGTCGACCGAGGCGTGGACTTCGTCGCCGCAAACTCGTTGCGCGAGTTGGTGACCGGGATGAACAAGCTGCCCGACGTGGTCCCGCTCGACTACGCGACGGTGGAAGCCGAGGTGACCGCCCGCGATCGTGAGGTGGCCAACAGGTTCAGCAAGGACGGCCAGATCACCGCGATCCGCGCCGCGCGTGGTTATCTGGGTGACCGGGTGGGCCGGGTGGTGGCGCCGCACCGCTTGACCGATCCGAAGGCCGGGCCGCTGATCGCGGTCAAACTGCACATCCTGACGCGAAAGACATTGGGCGGCATCGAGACCGACCTGGCCGCGCGGGTTCTCAAGGCCGACGGCTCACCGTTGCCCGGCCTGTACGCGGCCGGCGAGGTGGCCGGGTTCGGCGGTGGCGGCGTGCACGGCTACCGGGCGCTCGAGGGCACGTTCCTGGGCGGCTGCATATTCTCCGGCCGAGCCGCCGGCCGCGGCGCCGCCGCCGACATCGCCTAGCCTTTGGCTGTGTGCGCTAGAAGGTGACCCCGCTTTCTTCGGGCAGCACCTGAAAGTCTGTGTCGGTCATCTCGGTGAGCCGGCCGTAGTAGATGCCTCTCGCGTCCGGGGCGATGATCCCTTGGTGAATGGGCACCGCGCGGGCCGGCGCCACCGCACGCAGGTAGTCGACGGCCTCGGAGACCTTCATCCACGGCGCCGCCGCCGGAGCCGCCAGAACGTCCACCGGCTCGTCGGGCACGAACAGCGCGTCGCCGGGATGCATGAACCGTGCGCGATGGTCGGCGTCGCCGATCAGATACGAAATGTTCTCTATCACAGGGATTTCCGGGTGGATGACCGCGTGCCGGCCGCCGACGGCCCGGACGGTCAGCTCACCGATGCGCAGCTCGTCGCCGACGTGCACCGCTTGGCACGGGTCGCCGAGCTGTGCGGTGGTCTGCGGATCGGCGTAGAGCGCGGCGTCCGGGTTGCCCTCGAGCAGCGACGGCAGCCGGGCGACATCGACGTGGTCGGGGTGTTGGTGGGTGATCAGGATGGCGGTCAGGCCGGTGATTCCCTCGAAACCGTGCGCGAAGGTGCCAGGATCGAAGAGCACGCGGGTTTGATCGAACTCGGCGAGTAAGCAGGAATGACCGAAATGCGTCAGTAGCATGTTTACGATTGTGCCCTGACGGGGGTGATACCGATGCGGGTGATCCTGGCGACGATGCTGGTGGTCGGTGGCCTCGCGGTGGCCCTTGTCGTCGTGGTACCGGCACACGCCGAGCCCCAGACGTGCCCGCCGGTGTGCGACCAGATCCCAGACAGCGCGTGGATCCAGCAGCGCGCCATTCCGCTCAATTCCGTGTACAACTGGCCCGCGCTGGCCGGCCTGGCGACGCCGGCGACCGGGGCCGGGCCGCGCTTCCGCTTCGAGACTCTGTGCGGGTCGCCGGCGATTCCGCAGGACCCGCGCGATTCGGCGGTGGCGGCCCGGGCAACCGTCGTCCACCCGGACGGGCAGTGGCAGTTGCACGCGCAGATCCTGCATTGGCGCGGTGACACGGCGCGCGGCGGTTCGGCCGCGGCCGCGGTGTTCAGCACTGCCGTCGCCGCCCTGCGAGCCTGCCAGCAGGGGGCGCCGCAGCAGTCGCCGTCGATCACCACCGACCAGCCGAATCGGACGGCCGCGGTCGTCAGTGGGCCGGTGGTCATGCACACCTACCTGGTCGCACACGTCGCGAGCAGCACGATCACCGAGCTCACGCTGTGGTCATCGGGACCGCCGGAGGTACCCTGGCCCTCGATGGCAGACGATCCGGTGCTGGACGCCATGACCGCGCCGCTGTGCGAGGCGTACATCGCTTCGTGTCCGTGACCCGCGTGCGGCAACCCTCGCCGGTAGAGTTAGCGCCGAGCGAGATCTGAGGAGGAGCGCCGGTGGCTCGGGTGGTCGTGCATGTGATGCCCAAAGCGGAGATTCTCGACCCGCAGGGCCAGGCGATTGTCGGCGCGCTAGGCCGGCTCGGCCACGGCGGGGTCTCAAATGTCCGCCAGGGCAAAAGGTTTGAGCTCGAAGTCGACGACACCATCGATGACTCGGTGCTCGCCGAAATCGCGGAATCATTGTTGGCGAACACGGTGATCGAGGACTGGTCGATAAGCCGGGAAGCCCTGTGACGGCACGAATCGGCATCATCACCTTTCCCGGGACACTCGATGACGTCGACGCCGCGCGGGCCGCGCGCCGTGTCGGCGGAGAGGCGGTCAGCCTGTGGCATGCCGACGCCGACCTCAAGGGAGTCGACGCCGTGGTGGTGCCGGGTGGTTTTTCCTACGGCGATTACCTGCGGGCCGGCGCCATCGCCAGATTCGCCCCGGTGATGGCAGAAGTGGTCGACGCCGCGCGGCGCGGCATGCCGGTGTTGGGAATCTGCAACGGTTTTCAGGTCCTGTGTGAGGCCGGGTTGTTGCCCGGCGCCCTCACCCGCAACGCGGGTCTGCACTTCGTCTGCCGCGACGTGTGGCTGCGGGTGGCCTCGACCGCGACGGCATGGACGTCGCGTTTCGAGCCCGAGGCCGATCTTCTGGTGCCGCTGAAGTCCGGCGAGGGCCGATACGTGGCACCCGCGGCTGTGCTCGACGAACTGGAGGGCGAGGGCCGGGTGGTGTTTCGCTACCACGACAACCCCAACGGCTCGCTGCACGACATCGCTGGCATCAGCTCGGCCAACGGCCGCGTCGTCGGCCTGATGCCGCATCCCGAGCACGCCATCGAGGCGCTGACCGGTCCCTCCGACGACGGGCTGGGCCTGTTTTATTCGGCGCTGGACGCCGTGCTCGCCGTTTAGCGGTAAAGCTCAGCCGCGCAACGTAATTCGCGGAAGGCCGCGGTGAGCGCGTCGGTCGCGTCGTGCGGGTCGTTGAACGTCCGGTCGTCGGTGAGCACCGCGATGCCGAGCTGGTCGACGTAGCTCCACACGGTGATGTTGACCGGCGCGCCCGGCGACAGCACGCCGGTCGAGTAGATCTCGCTGACCGTGGCGCCGCCGAAGTGGCCACGCTCGCGCGGGCCCACGACGCTGGACACCGCGACGTTCATCACCTTGTTCGGCGCCTCGCGCCGTGCCAGCCAGCGAAACGCGGGCGGGGCCAGCGCGGTCGGCAGGTAGGTCATCATCCGCTCGTAGAGGCGGGGGCCCAGAATTTCGTGGTCTTCCTTGGCGATTCGGGTCGCCAGCGCGACCAGCCGCGCCCGTTCGGCCGCGTCTGCGATGTGCACGGGCAGCGAAACCATCAGGCCGCTGATCTCGTTGCCCGTGATCCGGTCGGACTTGTCGGTGGCGGTGGGCACCGACGCGATGATGGGCCGGTCGGCCGCTCCGTCGTAGGCCAACAACAGCTTCCGAAGGCCCCCGGCCGCCGTCGCCAGCACCATGTCGTTCATCGTGATGTCCAACGCCTTGGCGGTCGCCTTGACGTCGGGCAGCGGCAGCGTCGCGCTGGCGAACTGCCGCCGGGGTGACACCACGTGGTTGAGGAAGGTCGGCGGTGCGTCGAACGCGTCGGCCAGGTCGGGGTGTTTCCCGCGCTGGCGGGACCGGCGGCGGACCCGGAACAACCCGACGGCCGCGTCTTTGACCAGGCCCGGCAGTTTGGCGGCTTGCCGGGCGTGGTCGCGCGCGGCGGCGCGCAGCAGCTCGGACGTCGACGGGGTGACGCAGGGTTCGTCGTCGTCGCGCTCGTCGGTCGGCCCGTCCTCGAGGTCCATCGCGCGCGCCAGCAGGTTGACCGCGGCGACGCCGTCGGCCAGCGCGTGGTGGATCTTGCCGATCAGCGCGAATCGGCCGCCGGTCAGGCCCTCGGCGAAATGAAACTCCCACAGGGGGCGGTCGCGATCCAGCGGCGTAGAGGCCACCTCACCGATGACGGCGTCGAGCTCCCGTCGCCCGCCCGGCGCGGGCACCCGCACCCGCCGCAGGTGGTAGTCCAGGTCGACCTCGCAGTTCTCCAGCCACATCGCGTGATGCAGTTTCCACGGGATGTCGACGAGCTTGTAGCGCAACGGTTCTAGCAGATGCAGCCGGCGGCGCACGTGGTGCCGGAACGCCTCGAAACCGAAGTCAGATTCGCAGCTGGAGGGGTCGAGGACCGCGACTTTCAGCGTGTGCGTGTGCAGGTTCGGCGTCTCGCTGTACAGCAGCATGGCGTCCATGCCGTTGAGCCTCTTCACACGCCACCTCGCTCCCGGAGACGAGTCAGCCCAGAATGGGGAACCGGCGCTCGGCGGCGAGCCGGTCGAGCGCGGTCTGCATCATCGAACGCACGTAGGCGTCGACTTCGTCGATGTCGGGATCGTCGCCGAAGCGGGCGGCGATATCGATCGGCTCGAGGACCTCCGTGACGATCTTGGCCGGCAGCGGCAGGTTGGGCGGGAAGATCACGCTCAGGCCGAACGGAAAACCGAAGCTGATCGGCAATATGTTGATCCGGGCCTTCGTCAGTCGCAGCGTGCGCGCCAGCCAGTTGCCGCGGGTCAGGAACAACTGCGTCTCCTGGGCGCCGATGGACACGATGGGCACGATCGGCACCCCGGCTTCGATCGCCGTCCTGACGTAGCCGGTGCGACCGTCGAAGTCGATGGTGTTTTCGCTGAAGGTGGACCGGTAGGAGTCGTAGTCGCCGCCCGGGAAGACCAGCACCACCGCACCCGAATGCAAAGCGGCGGCCGCGTTTTCGCGGCTCGCCTCGATGACCCCGAGGCGGCGCAGCCACCCGTCCAGCGGGCCCATGAACAGCCCGTAATGGCCCAGGGTGTAGACGGGCCGGCCGTAGCCGAACCTCTCGTAGAAGGCCGGCGAGAAGATCAACACGTCGGGAGTGAACATGCCGCCGGAGTGATTGGACACGACGAGCGCCCCGCCGGTCGACGGGACGTTGTCGATGTTTCGCACCTCGGCGCGATACCACCGCTTGATCCACGGACCGATGGCTTTGGAGACCTGCTCGGTGAAGGCCGGATCCCACTTGGCGGTCTCGCGATTGTCCGCCGCCGCGCCGTCGCTGCCCTTCATGGTTCGCCCTCAAGTTCCGCCGGTCGTGTCCTGCTATTTGCTATTGCCAGCGCGATGGCGGTCCCAAACCTCAGCGCGTTTGCGGCATATGCTACTCTCTATTTTGGAGAATGTCATATCCGTTTGCTGGCTCTGGGGCGCTCGGGAGAAAATGACCGAAAAGGTTCTTGTCACAGGTGGATTCGGCCTCGTCGGCTCGCAGACAGTGCGCCGGCTAGTTGCCGATGGCCATGATGTGGTGGCTACGGACCTCGGAACTCCCGCTCAGCGCAAAGCCGCGGGATCGCTACCCTCGGGCGCCGAGGCGAGCTGGGCAGACCTGACCGACCCGGACGAGGTCGCCCGTCTGGTCACCGAGGCTGCGCCGACGGTGATCATCCACCTGGCCGCGGTGATCCCGCCCTCCATCTACCGTGATCACGAGCTGGCTCGTCGGGTCAATGTCGACGCGACCGCAGCGCTGTTGCGTGCCGCGCAGTCCAGCCCCCACCCGGTGCGGTTCATCCAGGCGTCGAGCAACGCCGTGCACGGCTCGCGCAACCCGCACCGTCATCCGGAGCTGGTCCGCGCTGACACCCCGATCGCGCCATCGGATGTGTACGGAGCGCACAAGGCCGAGGCCGAGCGCCTGGTCCAGGACTCGGGTCTGGAGTGGGTGATCCTTCGTCTCGCCGGCGTGATGAGCGTCGATCTCGACGCCATGCCGCTGAATATGGATGCGCCGTACTTGGAAAGCGCGCTGCCGACCGACGGACGCATTCACACCGTCGACGTCCGTGATGTGGCGCTCGCGTTCGCGACCGCCACCACGGCCGATGTTGTCGGTGAGATTCTGCTCATCGGAGGCGACGAGTCCCACCTGCTCCGACAGGGCGACGTCGGAAAGGCATTGGCCGCCGCGCGGGGACTGGTCAATGCCTTGCCGCCGGGGCGGCCCGGCGACCCCGATAGTGACGAGGACTGGTACGTCACGGACTGGATGGACACCACCCGGTCTCAGGAAGTTTTGAAATTCCAGCGCCACCCCTGGCCGGACATGCTCGCCGAGATGCGCGCCGCCGCTGGGTGGAAGCGCTACCCGCTGCGGGTTATCTCGCCGGTCGCCCGTCAGTTGCTGAAACGCCGGGCCGCGTACCGGAATTCGCCCGGCCGCTACGCCGACCCGTGGGGAGCATTCCGGGCCGAGTTCGGCGAGCCATGGCCCGACGGTAAGAGGCGCGGCGCTACGAACTAGTTGGTTCCGAAAGTTCAGCCGGCATCCAACACCAGCGGCTCTTCCATCGATGACTGCTCGACGATCGGGCTCAACCCGCCGAAGAATTCGATCGCCGCGGCGATCGCGCGATCGACGAAAGTCGCGAAATCCTCGAAGGCCACCCCGCCCCGGATCCAGTGCGAACGGCGTGCGACGACACCGATGCGCTGTGGATCGGATGAGTTGTGCACGATCGCGGTGACGTCGCGATCCTGCCGATTCCACGTGTCGGCGAGATGCGTCAGCCAGGGCCGGTCGGAAGCGGGGAAGAAGCATGCGGGAGCAACCCGGATGAGCAACACGTCGTGATGCCCGGGCGCGATCTCGAGGTGTACATGCAGGCGGCGCGGACGGGTGTTGGCGACGTAGAAGTATTCGCCATCGTGCGCGCCTCGGAAGTAGCGGCTGCCGCGCGTGCGCAGATAGCGTTCGATCAGGTCTGCGCAGAGCGGCTCACTCGTCATGCCGTCAATGCTGAGGACGGTGGCTATGCGGATCCTTGAGCCGAGCGAGGCGGGACCGAAGAATCAGTTGAGAATTCGCTGAGCACGCCGGCCTCGGTCAGGGCAGCACTCGCACCGGAACGTTGGACCAGCCTGCCACGTTGGTCATGCTCACTCGTTTGCAGCCCTCCCAGATCACCTCGTAGCGGGGCATCAGGTCCAACAGTTTCTCCAGCGCAACAGCGCTCTCCAGACGGGCCAGCGCTGCACCCAGACAACTGTGCACGCCATAGCCGAAACCGAGATTCTGCGCCTCACCGCGGTCACGCTCGATGTCGAATTTGTCGGCGTCGCTGAAGGCCTCTGGATCGCGATTGGCTGAGCCGCCCAGCAGGAATACGGGCTTGCCCGCCGGAATCGTCACCCCGTGCAGGTGAACGTCTTTGAGCGAACAGCGGACGTTGTACTGTGCCGGCGCCTCGAATCGCAACACCTCCTCGACCGCGGCCGGAACCTTCGAGCGATCGTCGAGCAGTTTCTGCCACTGGTCGGGGTTGCGAGCGAACTGCACGATCGCGTTCCCGACCAGCTTGGTGACGGTCTCGGCACCCGCGGCACCCAAAAGGGTTGCGAATCCCGTGATTTCGATATCATCCAGCTTCGTGGTGCCGCCGTCGTCACGTTCCACCTCAGCGGCGATCAGGCCGCTGATCATGTCGTTCTGCGGTTGCTTGCGTCGTTCCTGAATCAGGTTGTAGTAGAACGCCCCGACCGAAGTGACCGCCTCCCAATTGCTTTCGTTCATTTCGATCTGGCCGGGCTCGCGGTGCAACGACGCGTCGACCCAATGCCGGATCTGTTGGCGGTGTTCGGCGGGCACCCCAAGAACCGTGCTGATCACTTCGACGGGAAAAAGCGCTGAGAAGTCGGCGACCACATCGAATTGCCTGCCGTCGACCCGCCCGAGGTGGTACTCGATCAGCTCGGTGACCGTGTCTTTCAGCGCGGTGATCGCGCGTGGCGTAAATACCTTGTTGACCAGGCTGCGCATCCGCCGATGTTCCGGCGGATCCATGAAGATCATCGACTTGTTCTCCGCCGGGACCCCGCCTTTCTTGATCATGGACAGCTCGATCCCGCGCGCCGACGAATACGTTTCGTAGTCCTTGAACGCGGCGGCGACATCCTTGTGGCGGGTCAGCGCGTAGAAGTCGTGCTCCTCGCTGTAGTAGACGGGCGCCTCCTCGCGCATCCGCCGGTAGGTGGGGTACGGGTCGGTGAAGAATTCCTCCGAGAACGGGTCGAAGACCAGCTGCGCAGTCGCCATCGTCTCCTCCTCCACCGCGGCTACCTGGGTTGCTGAGCACTTGCTTAGCATCAAGCGTACCCAGCGGTCAAGGCCGAGGCAGGCCGCGCGCTAGCGTCGAATTCGACGCGGCTTTACCGATCAGGAGGGTTGACCGTGGGACTAGCGGTGCAACGGTTCGACCACATCGTGTTGAATTGCCGCGACATCGAGGCCACCGCATCGTGGTACGAGCGGGTGCTCGGCATGCGGCGAGAGACGGTCGGGCCGTCCAACAGAACGGCCCTGTGTTTCGGAGAGCAGAAGATCAACTTGCGACCGGTCGGCGCGCTGGCCGACGACCCCGACTGGATGACCGGATCCGTCGAAGCGGCCGGTTCCGCGGACTTGTGCTTCGTCACCCGCTCCGCGCCCGACGAGATACCGGCCCACCTCGCGAACTGCCGAGTCGAAGTGATCGCCGGACCGGTGACCAAGGTCGGCGCATTGGGTCCGATGACATCGCACTACTGCCGTGACGTCGACGGGAACCTGATCGAAATCGCCGTCTACTGAGCACCTTCGAGCGGATAGAGCGCGGGCAGGTTGATGACGATGGCCTCCTGGGTGCTGCGCGCAATCACGACTTCCGCCGTTGTGTTCGGATCGGGGTTCTCTTCCCGGTGCGGCAGGTAGGGCGGAATGAAGACGTAGTCGCCGGGCGAGGCGGAGATGCGCACTTCCTGGACACCGTCGTGAAACACGAACTCCGGGTAGCCGCTTCTCACATAGATCGCGGTCTCCGATTCGCCGTGATGGTGGTTGGACGAGACGGCTTCGGGCAAGGCGTGCGTCTCACCCATCCACAGCTTTTCGGCACCGACCGACTTGCCGGATAGCGCCGCGAAGCGCCTGAGTCCTTCCGACTGCGCGGTGTCCGAGCTGATGTCCGAGGCCCTGATGTGGTGCACCCGGTTGCGTGCGGCCGACGTCGTCGTCTCGTCGAAGTCGGGGTGAAATCCGTCCGATGTCGCCATCTCGCTCCATTCTGCCTCTCGAGCATGCCGCGGCAGCCGGGCTTAGCGCGGCCTCGTGGTGAGTCGCTCCGCGAGCTCGCACAGGTCGCGTACCACCAGGTCTGGCTGCGGGAGGCCGTCAACCGGCAGCGGTGGGTTGCCCGGGCGCGCAATGAGGGCGCCGCTGAACCCGACGTTTTGGGCGCCGAGGGTATCCCACACGTGGGCGGCCACCATCATGCAATCCGCGGGCGCCACCCCGAGCGTTTCGCACACGTACCGATACACCGCCGGCGACGGCTTGAAGGCGCGGCGGGCGTCCACACTCAGCTGTCGTTCGAAGAATCCCGCCAGCCCCGAATGCTGCAGCGCCGTCGGTCCGTCCGGGTTGGGTGGTGAATTGGTCAGGGTTACCAGTCGAAAACCATTGTCGCGCAACCTGACAAGGCCCTCGGCCGCATCTGGGTGTGGCGGCATCGACAGCAGACCCGACTTCAGGCGGAGCAGATCGTCGTCGGTGACTCCCACCTCGTAGATGTCACCCAGCATGCGCAGCACGCCCTGGGCCAGGGTGGAGAAGTTCACGTAGTTCTCCGCCAACGTCGTGGCCATCGAGTACATGACGAGCTGTCCAAACCATTCACGCAGCACCCGCTCGTCGCCGAACAAGTCCGTGAAAAGCGGTGCGAGGGAATCGATATCGACCAGCGTCTCGTTCACGTCGAATACGAGGACAGAGGGCGGGTGCTCTAGGTTCATGCCGGCTGGTGGTTGCGTTCTTGGAGCACCCACGCATTGCCATCGGGGTCGTGGAAATCGGCAAAGCTGGCGTAATCGGCGCGTTCGGGATCAAGGCCGGGAAGGAATCCCCCTCGCCAGCCGCCGTCGGTGTTCTTGTGGCGGATGCCGCCGACGGTCACCCCGCGCTCCGCCAGTTCCGAGCGGTAGCTCTCGATGTCGGAGACCACCAGATACAGACCTTGCACCGAGCCCGGAGGCGCGTCAGTCAGGCCTGCACCGAACTGGATAGAGGTGTGGGATCCCTGGGGCGTCAACTGGATGACCCGGAAACCGGGGGCGGGTGCGTAGTCGACGTCGAGATCGAAGCCGAGTTGGTCGCGGTAAAAGCGCAGTGAGCGATCGGGATCTGATACCGGCAGGATGACAACCTCGAGCAGCGCTTTCATTGCCTGATCCCGGTGTGTGCCTTCCCGAGCACCTCGTCAGTGTCCAGGCCTCGGTCAACACCATGGGGAATGACAGTTTGGCCCGGCTCGAGCTGCAGCTGTTTTCCGTCGAGATAGACATCGATCTTGTCGGGCTCGAAGGACACCAGATTGGTTACCCGCCCTACTTCGGGCCAGGCGTTGATGTAGGACCACGCGGCGCGCCTGTGGCTGCCGATGTCGTAATAGGAACATATCCCCTTGTAGGGGCAAAACGTCTGTATATCAATGAGTTTGAGGGCGGCTTCGTCGATATCCTCGCGTGGAACATACCACCGGGGTGCAAAGCCCGATTCATACAGCGCCAGTGGGTGGTTGGTGTCGGCGATCACCTGCTCGCCATCCTGGACGACGAGATGCCGTGAAGTAGAGCGGATGTCTATGCGGTGATAGGCATCGGCGGCGTGCCCGACGATGCGGTCGTTCTCTTCATAGAAGGCGTCCATGGCGCGCCAGGCGAACGCCAGTCGCCCATCGAGAATGGCCGCATGTTGTGGCAAGCCGGTGTGCTGCCAGGCAGCGTGGTTGGCCTCTCGCTGCGCAACCTTCACGGTGAACCACTTTGTGGCCCCGAGGTCTTGGTGTTGAGTGACCCGGTCCTCATTGACAAGGATGTCCGGTTCGACATCGATGGACGGGAAATAGGCCACCGGGTAACGGCCCGGCTCGTGGAGCAGGATGACATCCTCGCTGTCGGCGACCCATCTGTCGGCGAAGCACACCCGCATGCGGCGGCGCAACGGCTCCGCATACAGCAGGCGCGGCGGCATGGGCAGCTCGGTGAGAAAGTGTCCGATCGAACTGGTGGCCAGTGGACCTTGTTGCCATGCCAAACCCATCGTCATGTCCTCCCTCTCGCGAAACTTCCCAAAAGCGGTGGTCGGCGTCAGTTCATGACAACGACCATCTTTCCGCCGGCCTCCCCCGCCTCCATGACTCGGTGCGCTTCATGAATTTGATCGAAAGTGAAGACGCGCGCCGGCTTTGCGTCGAGCCTGCCCTCGGCCACCTGCCGTGCGATGTCTTGTAGCGGCACGTCGGAAAGCGGGAAGCCGGGAGTCCCGAAGACAAAGCTTCCGAAGAAGTTCAGGTTCACCCCGCTGGCCATGCGTAGCAGCGGGTTGAAGTCCCCGATGGGATCCAGTCCGCCCAACCATCCCGCCAGGCACGCCGAGCCGCCGCGGCGCAGCATGTCGAGGGAGTCGAGGATGGTGCTGTTGCCCACCAAGTCGAGGACCGCGTCGATCTGCTTTGATTCGGCGATGTGAGCCGCCAGGTCGGGCCGCTCCAATTCCACGCGCGCGGCGCCCAAATTCTCCAGCATGGAAATGCGCTTGGAGCTGCGCGTGGTCGCGATGACGCGCGCCTCGGCGGCGACCGCCATCTTGAGGGCCGCCTGGCCGAACGATGACGTGGCGCCGCGCAATACGAGGGTCTGTCCCGCCGCGAGGTTGAGGTTGCGGAACAGACACGTCCAAGCGGTCGCATAGGTTTCGGGTAGTGCCGCCAAATCGGACCAGGGTAGGTCGGATTCGATGAGGGCGACGTTGGCGGCGCGCACTCGGGTGTATTCGGCATAGCTGCCATTGATGGTTCGCCCCAGGCCGCCCATTAGCGCCGCCACCTTGGCGCCGACCGGAAATTCCCCGCCCGGGCACGAGTCGACGGTGCCGACGCATTCGATGCCGCTGACTTCCGCGGCTTCCGCCCATTCGCCCCGACGCATGTGCATCTCGGCGTGGTTGATGCCGAACCCTTGCACCTTGATCACGACCTCGCCGTTCTTGGGCAACGGCTTGGGGATGTCGGCGTAGACCAGGCTGTCAAGCCCGCCGAACCCTTTCAGGATGATCGCCCGCATGCCTTCCCCGCCGGGCTGTTCGCGCACTACCGCGGGCGCCGTATGCGGTGTGGCCATCACCCTGTCTCATTTCCAAATCGTTAGTCCGGCTTCGGATATTGGGAAAGCGAGCCGCAGTGCGGCAGTTAATTTAGTATCGTCGGCAAGAACTTAATGGGTCGTCTAACCCAATATTATGGGCGGAATCACCCAGATTTGTCTAGGCCCTTCGTCACCGTTGCCGAAGCGGTACCGCCCTCCCGGGCCGGGCCAACATAATGGATGAGGCAATGGGGCCCGAACGAGGCGGGAGGAAACGGTGGCCGTGCGACAAACCACCCCGGAACGGGTGAGGCAGTTTTCCGACGGCGTATTCGCGGTGCTCATCACCATCCTGGTCCTCGAACTCAAGCCGCCGTCCGCCCACAGCTTCAGTGCCTTGTTGCCGCTGTGGCCCACGGGTCTGAGCTATGTGGTCAGCTATTTGTTCATCGCGATCGTCTGGGTCAATCACCATCACCTCTTCAACTACGCGGAGACCGCGACCCCACGACTGGTGTGGTCGAACTTCGCGCATCTTTTCTCGGTGTCGCTGATCCCGTTTACCACCGAGTGGATCGCCGATAGCAGGCTGGCGGCGGCCCCCGTGGCGCTGTATGCGGGCGTCTTCGTCCTCGTGAATGTCACCTACGTCGCACTCTGTTGGGAGGCCGTCGATCGGCCCGCCCATGAGGACGTTTCGGAGCTCATGCGGCGGATGCTGCGAATGAGATCGGTCATTACGATCGGTGTCTTCACCGCGGCGGCGGTGATCGCGCTGAGATGGCCGGTGGCGGGTATGGCCCTGATTTCCCTATGTCTCGTTGGCTACCTACGACCGGACATTCCCACACCGAAAAGGGCTGCGGGCGAAGGGCGTTGATATCGCACGGCGAGCGTGGCGTGGTCGCTCACGATTTGCGTGCGCGCCGCGCCAAGGTCGATCGCCCGTGACGAGGCGCGGGAGTAGCCGCGAAGGAGCGCACGTAGTCGACGGCCGCGTTGACGGCGACCCGCAGCGGTTCCGCGTCACCGGTGGCATGCGTGAGCATGGCGCCACCCTGGTGCGCGACGACCAGCGACGCAGCCAGGTGTCGCGGGTCTGCGTCGGAGTGCAGATCGCCACGGCGCCGCATCGCCGTCAGGCCCGTCTGGAATAGCTCAAGCCACGCGTCGTACCCGTCGGCGAGATCGTCGCGAATTTCGTCGTCGGCGTCGATCAGTTCGCCGGCTAGCGAGCCGTAGACGCACCCGCCCCGCCGGTAGACGGTGTCGATGTCGCCCACACATGCATCGGCCCACGCTTGCAGCGCCTCGAAAGTGTCGAGCGCGCCGAGCTGAGGTCGGGTGTGAAACGCCATCACATCGTCTCGTCGCGCGGCGATGACCTGGCGGGTCAGATCGCGTTTGTCACGAAAATAGTGCGAGATCTGCGACCCGCCGACCCCGGCCGCGTTGCGCACCTCGTCGATGGTGGTATTGGCAACGCCCCGCTCGAACATGAGCCGGGCGGCGACGCCGACGATACGTGACCGGGTCGCCAGTCCTTTGCGGGTGAATCGCGGTGTGCTGTCTTGGTTCACGGCGCGCCTTGGCATCGGTCGCATGCGCCTAGGTCGCGCGGCGCCGACGACGGGGACGTCGTGCCGGACGCGGCACTCGTTGAGCCGGATCGGTGGCGAACATCCGAAGATAGTTGACGGCGAACCGCGTGGCATCGGCGTGTGGCCACTCCGCCCGATAGGTAAACGCCAACGTGCCGCCACCCTGATGAGCGCTGACGATGACCAACGCCAACTGCCGCGGATCGGCGTTCGCGTCGACAACGCCATGATCTTTCATCCGCTGAATGGCTGCTTCGAGCTGTTCGACCCACTGCCAGTAGCCTGCCGCCAATGTGGCTCGAATAGTGTCGTCGGACTTCACCAGCTGCGCGGCCAGGGCATGGTATGTCGGTGTGCCACCGGAGGTTCCGATGCGGCGTAGGTAACGCATGTTGAGATCGATCCACCGTTCGAAGTCGTCGAACGAGTCCAGGTCCCCGAGCTTGTGCTGCCGATGAAAGGCGAGCACCACGCCGATCTGCCGCCTGACGACCGCGCGAATCAGCGCGCTCTTGTCGGCGAAGTAGTGCGCGAGCTGAGAACCACTGACCGACGCCGCCCTGCGCACGTTCTCCATGTTCGAGGCCGACAGCCCCTGGGTGACGATCAGCTCGGCGGCGGCCTGCACGATCCTGTCGCGGGTGGCACGCCCCTTGGCGGTCAACCGTTGTTCGTCTTGAACATCGGGATGGACCATCGCGTCAGGCTAACTTGCGAGCGCCTCAAATTATGGGATATCCAGCCCATTGCTGGAATGCGCCGTCAGCGCGCCTCGTCAGGTGGACAGGTGCTTGGCGAGGAAGTTGCGGATCAGCTCGGCGACGTCGTCCAGCGCGGACTCCAGCAGGAAATGGCCGCCGTCGAGCAGATGAATTTCGGCGTCGGGGAGGTCATCGGCGAACGCCTCGGCGCCGGCCGGGCCGAAGATTTCGTCACCGCGACCCCACACGGCCAGCAGCGGCACGCGGCTGTCCCGGAAGTATTCGTGCACGCGAGGGTATAGCGCCGCGTTGGTCGCGTAGTCCCGCAGCAGTTTTAGCTGCACCAGGTCGTTGCCGGGCCGGGATATCAGCGCGTAGTCGTGATACCACGACTCCGGGTCGACCAGCGTCTCGTCGGGTACGCCGGTGACGTACTGCCATCGGGTGGCTTCCAAGGTGAGGAATTGCCGTACCGGGGCCTCGGTCTCGGCCGTCGGTTCATGTTGGTAGGCCTGCACGACCTTCCAGAAGCTCTCGACGAACCCGGCGTCGTACGCGTTGCCATTCTGGCTGATGATCGCGGTGATGGCAGACGGCTCACGAAGCGCCAGTCGCCAGCCGATGGGGGCGCCATAGTCCTGCACGTACATTGCGTACCGATCGATGCCCAAGCTCTGCAGCAGGCCCGCGGTCAGGTCGGTGAGCGCATCGAAGGTGTAATCGAACTCCTCGACACTGGGCGCGTCCGAGAGCCCGAAGCCCAGGTGGTCCGGGGCGATCACGCGATAGCGGTCGGCGAGCGCCGGAATCAGGTGCCGATACATGTAGGAACTGGTCGGAAATCCGTGCAACAGGACCAACACAGCCGCGCCCGCCTCGCCAGCTTCACGGAAGAACAGCCGACGGCCTTCCACGGTGGTGAACCGATGATGAACGCCCGGCATGGGTGCCTCCTGCGGCGCAGTTTCTGGGATGTGCATCCCAGTATGCATCAAAATCAGCGGCTCGCAATAGTCCCCGCAGACGTTGACCGCTCGGCGGGCGGGGAATACTGTGGGTCAGCTATCCCAATAGCTTCGCCGCGTGAGCAAGAGGAGACACGGTGGGCAAGCTTGTTTCGGTCAACGTGGGCATGCCCAAAAACGTGCAATGGCGGGATAAGACCGTGTACACCGGGATATGGAAAACCCCGGTCGAAGGACCCGTCATGGTGCGTCGCCTCAACATCGACGGCGACGGCCAGGGTGACTTGGCCGGCCACGGCGGCGAGCAACGCGCCGTCATGGTGTACCAGACGGAGTCCTACGACTTCTGGAAGACCTACCTGAATCGCGAAGACCTGGCGCCCGGTCACTTCGGAGAGAATTTCACCATTGCTGGGCTATCCGACCACGAAGTCTGCATCGGTGACCGCTACCGAATAGGTGAGGGGGAGTTCGAGGTCACCCAGCCGCGCGTCACATGCTTCCGGGTCGGACTGCGCCTCGACGAACCGGAAATGCCCAATCTGCTTGTGTCCCAGCACCGCCCGGGATTCTACTTCCGGGTCATCACCGAGGGCCATGTCCGTGCCGGTGACGACATCGTGCGGGTCCGGCGTGGCCGCCACGAACTCAGCGTTGCCGACGTCGACGCGCTGTTGTATCTGCCGAACCGCAATATCGGACAGCTGCGCAAGGTGGTTGACGTTCCGGCGCTCAGCCCCGGCTGGCAGCAGTCATTCCGGGACATGCTTCGTGACGGCTCAGCGAGCGAGACCGCACCGCCGGTCGGAATCGAGCCGGGATGGAATGGTTTTCGCCCGCTGCGAGTCAGCGCGATAACCCGGGAAAGCCCGCAGGTGATGTCGATCCGCCTGCAAGCCGACGATGGCAGTTCGCTGCCCCGACCGCTTCCCGGCCAGTACCTGACCGTGCGAATCCCCGGCGCCGCCAAGCCGACGCCAACGCGTAGCTACTCCCTGTCGGGTGACCCCAGCGCGGGGGACTACCGCATCAGCGTCAAGCGCGAAGATCACGGCCTGGTGAGCCGCTGGCTGCACGCCCATGCTGAACCCGGATCCATCGTCGAGGCCGCCGCCCCGCGCGGCGACTTCTATCTGACCGAGGAACGCACTCCGGTGGTCCTGGTCTCGGCGGGAATCGGCATTACACCGGTATTGGCGATGTTGCATACGCTGTCGGCTGCCCACAGTAACCGCGACATCTGGTGGCTGCACACCACCCGCAGCCACGAAACCCAGGCCTTTGCAACGGAAGTCACGACCCTCGTCAAGTCGTTGCCGCACGCCCGCCAGCTGGTGTTCTACACGCAGACGCAGGGACGTCCGGATGCGGCGACCATCGCATCGCTAGGGTTGCCGACCGATGCTGCGGTGTATCTCTGCGGCCCAATACAATTCATGTCGGACACGCGCGACGCCCTCACCGCAGCCGGGCTCGACCCTGCGCGCATTCACAGCGAATTGTTCGGTGCGCTACCGCCGATCAACCCCGGCGTCGTCGCGGGGGCTGCACGCACGCCGCCGCACCCGCCCGCGGGACCGCCAGGCACCGGACCGTCGATCACCTTCTCCCGCAGCGGGCTCACCGTCAACTGGTCCGCCGATTACGCCAATATCCTCGACTTGGCCGAGGCCTGCGATGTGCCAAGCCGATTCTCATGCCGAAGCGGCGTCTGTCATGTGTGTGAGACCGGAGTTGTCGCCGGGACAACAACGTACGTCCAGGCGCCGTTGGAGCCGCCGGGGCGGGGAACGGTCCTTATTTGCTCGGCGGCTCCAGAAAGCGACCTCGTCCTCGACCTTTAGCCACGAAAGCCTAAAGTTCGACAGTTAATGGCAAGACTCAAGAACATCGCGGCCGGACTGCTGTGCGCCGCGGGGGTCCCGGCGCTAACCCGGCGGCGACACCGCGACGTGCTTGGCATCGTGATGTTCCACGGCGTGCAAGACGAACCGCTCTCGCCGGCCTGCTGGCATGTGCTCGGTGCGGCGCAGTACCGCCGTCGACTGGAATACCTCCGCGAGCACTTCAACGTCCTCGCGCTCGAGGAGGCCCTCGATCGCCTGTGGGCGGGGACGCTGCCGCCGCGCGCGATGGCGATCACGTTCGACGACGGCACCCGCAACCTTGCCACCCACGCGGTCCCCGTCCTGCGCGAGTTGAAGTTGCCCGCGGCGGTGTTTCTGGCGACCGGCCCGATGGACAGTGACGAAACCCTGTGGCCCGACCGGCTTTGGCTGGCGATCGCCCGCACCACCGCGGGCGAGGTCGATCTGGCCGCGCTGGGTCTGGGCGCTCGTTCGCTCGCCGACACGACCAACCGCGGCAAGGTCTACGCGGCCGCGGTCGAACGGTTGAAAGACCTACCCGACGCGCAGCGGATCGCGCGGTTGGAGGAAATACTCGACGCGCTGGGCTATCGCGACGGCGATGGGGGCCCCTTCCGGATGCTTTCCTGGCACGAAGCGCGGGAGATGGTCGACGACGGCCTGGTGGCGCTGTATCCGCACTCGGTGACCCACCCGATTCTCGCCCGCTGCGGTGATGACAAGCTCGAGCGTGAGATCACGGAGTCCTGCGCGGCGCTGGAGCGTGAGACCGGTTGGGCACCAGCAATTTTCGCTTACCCCAACGGTCGGCCACGGGATTTCGACGACCGCGCCAAAGACGTGCTGCGCCGCCGCGGCGTGCGCTTTGCGTTGTCGACCACACCGGGATTCGCCGATCGTCGCTCCGACCCGCTGGCCTTGCCGCGGTTGGCGGTGGGCAGTGATGCGTCGTTCGACTATTTCCGGCTCTTGGTTTCCGGCGGGCTGCCGCGCCGGCGGGGCGGCAGCCGCGGGATGGCCGCCGCCGGCTGAGCGGCCGGCGTCACCGTGTCGCGGCGTCGAGCCACAAGTCGTGCAGCGCCTCCCGCCAGCGGACGATGTCGAACTCGCCGGCACGCGCGTGGGCGGCCGCGGCGAGGCGGTCGCGCAACGCGGCATCGACGATCAGGGATTGCAGCGCCTCGGCCAACTGGCGCGGATCGCCGGGGCTGACCAGCACACCGTTTTGCCCGTCGACAATCACCTCCGGAATCGCGCCCACCGCCGTGGTCACCGGGACCACGCCGTTGGCCATCGCCTCCAGCACCGCCATCGGAAGGCCCTCGCTGTAGCTGGGCAACACGAAGATCGCCGATTCGGCCAGCAGCCGGTCCCTCTCGACCGAGTCCACCCAGCCGACGACGTCCACGGTGTCGTCGAGTGCGCTGGTGCGGACGAACTCGCGCACCTGGTCTACCTCCCCGTCGCCGGCCAGCGTGACCCGCAAGTTGGCCCGAATATCGTTGGGCAGCATGCCGATCGCACGAACAAGGTCGTAGCTTCCCTTGTTGGGGCCCAACCTACCGAGCGACACCACTCGTACCGGCCCTCGGGGACGCGGCGCCGGTGCGATCGCGGGCATCACCACGGGGTTGTAGAGCACTCGGGTGTTGGACTCGTCGAATCCGAGGCGCACGCACGACTCCCTGAGATGGGATTGACCGAGCACCACCGAATAGTCGGCGTGCAGCGCCGCGCGAACGGCGCGGCGCAGGAGCGGCGGCAGCTCGTCGAGCCAGGTGAAAAAGTGCGAGCTATGGCAGTGGACAATGGTCGGGACGCCGCGGAGCCGAGCGATGAACAACGGCACGGCCTTGCGAACGACGCTGCCGCGCAAGGAAAAATGGGCGTGCAGCACGTCGGCGAAGCCGAACAGTAGCAGCCCGGATGCCTTGAGGATGCCGGTCACTCCCGTCCACAGCCGCGCCCCCAGTGCGGCGTCGATATAGGTGGGCACGAGGGTGATCAGAAACCGTTGGTCCGTGTCTTCGCTCAGCAATCGCATCACCGTCGCCATCCCGCCGCGGCTGTTGGGCCCAGCCGGCGCGTTCCCGATCGTCAGCACCCGGATCGGATAGCGTTGCTGGCGTGCCATTACGCGCCGAGCGCGACCGATGCCTCGGCGGTGTAGCACAGGAACGTCAGGGTCTCCTGCAGGTAGAGCTGCACGGTGTCGGCGTCGTGATTGCTGTAGCCGATGGCGACGTCGGTCCCCAGTTGCAGGTCGAAATCTCCACCGCGAGTGGTCAAGACGAAGGCGCCGTCGATGGCCGGCGCCCAGATGATGTCGCCGTCCACCAACCGGTTCAGGTGTTCGCGGATCGGATATCCGTGTTCGGTGGTCTCGCTGACCTTCGTGTAGACGCCGGCGGATAGCAGCACCGAGTAGGGGCCGTCGACACCGGCAAGCCGCAGCTCGGTCAACGCCTGCGAGATGGCATCCGGCATGTCTCGAGGGTCCTCGGGCAATGTCAGCGGCTTGTTGGAGCTGGCGCTGCGGATGCCCTCGATCGACGCGGCGGCGTAGCCCTCGAAGATGGTGCGGTCCTCGACGAACGCCAGCTTCTTGGCGGCATCCTTGACCGGGTCCCAGTCGGAGTCGTTGGCGCCGCGCTCCACATCGTCGATCTCGGAGCGAGACAATGTGAACGGAACCCGCAGCCGGACAAGGGGTTTGCTGGCCCGAAGGTGGGCGACAACACCGTCGGTGGGTGCCTTGACGTCGATCAGCCGACCGGTGCTGACCGCGGCGGTGACGGGCCCACCGGGCTCGCTGACATCGACCACCCGGCGCCCGGCGATATGCCGTTTGAACGTGCGCGTCGCCTCCAATTCGATTTCGGCCCAAGCGACGTCGGTGACCGGTGCCAGATCGCGGTAGAGGTTGTTGATCATCCGATGGGTCCTTTCATGCTGCCGATCGAAAGTGAGCCATTAGAGGCTGGGTCAGGCAAAGATGCGGCGGGTCGTTCCGTCGCCAGCGGGGCGGGCAGCGGGGGCGGGTCGTCGAGGAAATCCACGGTGGGAGAGAAGAACAGGCCGCCGGTCACCGCGGTTGAGAAATCCAGGATGCGGTCGGTGTTGCCCGGCGGATCCCCGAGGAACATGTTGCGCAGCATCTGTTCGGTGACCTCGGGTGTTCGCGAATAGCCGATGAAGTACGTGCCGTACTCGTCCTTGCCGAGTTCACCGAACGGCATGTTGTGCCGCACGATCTTCAGTTCGGTGCCGTCGTCGGTAATCACGTTCAGCGCGATATGCGAGTTCCGCGGCTTGACGTCATCGTCGAGCTCGATGTCTTCCAGCTTGGTTCGCCCGATCACGTGCTCCTGCTCGGTGACCGACAGCGAGTCCCACGACGCCATGTCGTGCACGTACTTCTGCACGTGGACGTAGCACGAGCCGGCGAAGTCGGGGTCCTCGCCGCCGATCGCGGTGGCGCTGACGGCAATTGGGCCATCCGGATTTTCGGTGCCGTCGACGAAGCCGAGCAGGTCGCGGTTGTCGAAGAACCGGAAGCCGTGCACCTCGTCGACGACGGTGACCGCACCCGCCATCGACTTGAGGATGCGCCCGGCCAGCTCGAAACACACGTCCATCGTCTCGGCCCGAATGTGAAACAGCAGATCGCCGGGCGTGGCCGGGGCGGTGTGCCGCGGGCCGGTCAGCTCGACGAAGGTATGCAGCTCGGCGGGTCGCGGCCCGGAAAACAAGCGGTCCCAGGCGTCGGAGCCGATCGAGGCGATGACCGACAAGCGTTTGGTCGGATCGCGGAAGCCGATGGCGCGCACCAGCCCGGACAGATCCGGCAGCGCGTCGTGCACGGTCGCTTCGCCGCCGTCGTCGATGGTGACCACGAGAAAGATTGCCGCGGGCGTCAACGGCGCGAGGATGGGCTGCGGCTGTACCGGAGGCACATGGGCGACCCTATCGGGAACTGCGCCGTCGCCGACAGCCATGATGTTCAATATGTCGGCAAGCGCCGCAGGCCTCTGCGAATTCATCGACGCCTCTCCGTCGCCGTTTCATGTTTGCGCCACGGTGGCCGGACGGCTGGTCGACGCCGGATACACCGAACTGAGCGAAGCCGACAGCTGGCCCGCGCAGCCCGGTCGCTACTTCATCGTCCGCGCCGGCTCGCTGGCCGCCTGGAACTCGGCCGGCGCCGACGGGCCGTTTCGGATCGTTGGCGCCCACACCGACAGCCCGAACCTACGGGTCAAGCAGCATCCGGATCGCGTGGTCGCCGGCTGGCGGGTGGTGGCGCTGGAGCCGTACGGGGGCGCGTGGCTCAATTCCTGGCTGGACCGAGACCTGGGCATCAGCGGGCGGTTGTCGGTCCGCGACGGCGACCGGGCCGTGCAGCGGCTGGTGCGGATCGACGATCCGATCCTGCGGGTGCCGCAGCTGGCCATCCACCTGGCCGAGGACCGCAAGTCGCTCACGCTGGACCCGCAACGACACGTCAACGCGGTATGGGGAGTCGGCGACGGCGCCGCGTCCTTCGTCGACTACGTCGCCGACCGCTCGGGGGTGGCCGCGGTCGACGTGCTGTCGGCCGACCTGATGACGCACGATCTGACCCCGTCCGCGGTCATCGGCGCCGATGGCGACCTGGTGAGCGCGCCGCGGCTGGACAACCAGGCCAGTTGCTATGCGGGAGTGGAGGCCCTGCTGGCCGCGGAGCCGCGCGGTTTCCTCCCGGTGCTGGTGCTCTTCGACCACGAGGAGGTCGGTTCGTCCTCCGACCGCGGCGCACAATCCAACCTGCTGAGCACCGTCCTGGAACGGATCGTGCTCGCCGCCGGTGGCGGGCGGGAAGATTACTTGCGGCGCCTGCCGGCGTCGCTGCTGGCCTCGGCGGACATGGCACACGCCACCCACCCCAACTACCCGGAGCGGCACGAGCCGGGGCATCCGATCGACGTCAACGGTGGCCCGGTGCTCAAAGTGCATCCCAATCTGCGCTACGCCACCGACGGACGCACGGCCGCGGTGTTCGCACTGGCTTGCCGGCAGGCCGGTGTGGGGCTGCAGCGCTACGAGCACCGCGCCGACCTGCCGTGCGGGTCGACCATCGGGCCGCTGGCGTCGGCGCGGACCGGCATCCCCACCGTCGACGTCGGCGCTGCCCAGCTCGCGATGCACTCGGCGCGCGAGTTGATGGGGGCGCAGGACGTGGCCGCGTATTCGGCCGCACTGCAAGCGTTTTTGTCGCCGCGCTGACCTACGATCCGGGCATGACCTTCAACGTAGAAATGGTCACCTTCGACTGCGGCGACCCCGCGAGCCTGGCCGGCTGGTGGGCCGAGCAGTTCGGTGGCAAGACACACGTCATCCTCGCCGACGAGTTCACCGCCGTGACCTTCCCCGAAGGGCTGCGGCTCGGGTTCCAGAAAGTGCCCGATCCCACCCCGGGAAAGAACCGGGTGCACCTCGATTTGAGTGCGGCCGACATCGACGCCGAAGTGTCGCGGCTGACGGCCGCCGGGGCCAAGGAGGTCGGCCGGCACAACTTCGGCGAGAACTTCCGCTGGGTGGTGCTGGCCGACCCCGAGGGCAACGTGTTCTGCATCGTCGGCAATCCCGCCCTCTAGGCGGGCCGCCGCGCGTCAGCGCTGATCGAGGAAGAGCGGGTCGTAGCGGATGACGTTCTCCACGACCAACCCGTCGCGGCTGCGGACCCGGTCGAGGCCGCGAATCCGGAACGGTCCGGCGGGGCCGGTGCCCTCACCGACGTAGTGCAAGTACACCAGTTCCTCGCCCTCGGCGGGACCGGGAACGGTTGCGCTGTCGACTAATTCGAGGCGCAGATCCGGTGCGGCGTCCAGTATTTCGGCGATCTTCGCCGTGTACGCTTCGACTCCCCGCACCGGCTCCGGGTCACCCGGCCAGTAGCCGACGATGTCGTCGGCCAGAATGTCGAAGCCCCGCGACATGGTGGGCGCGGCCCAGTACGCGGCCCACAGCTCCGCACTGAACTTCGGGGCAGCGGTCTTGACGTCGGTCATGGTTCCTCCCTGTGTCTGGCGCTTCGATCGAGCGCGTTACGGCAAGCGTGTCCGTCGCCGTGCGGCGGCACAATTACCTCGGAGGTCATCGCCGCGGTGCGCGCGACGTGGTTACCGTTGCTTCGTGAGCGATGCCGCGGTGGGTGTCCTGTTGCGCGAATGGCGGGCTCGCCGCCGGGTGAGTCAGCTCGACCTGTCGCTGAGCGTGGGTGTGTCGGCGCGGCATCTGAGCTTCATCGAGACCGGGCGTTCGCGGCCCAGTCCCGAGATGGTGCTCGCGCTCGCCGAGGGCCTCGACGTTCCGTTGCGGGAGCGCAACTCGCTGCTGCTCGCAGCCGGGTTTGCGCCGCGCTACCAGTCGCGCCCGCTCGAGGATGCCGCGCTGTCCCCGGCCCGCGATGCCATCCAGCGCCTGCTCGACGCGCACGACCCCTACCCGGGCATCGTCATCGACCGGTGCTGGAACATCGTCGGGACCAATGCGGCGGCGTCCGCGCTGACCGCCGGTCTGCCCGAGCATCTGCTCGGCCCGCCGGCCAACGTGTACCGGCTGTGCCTGCATCCCGACGGCCTCGCCCCGCGGACCCTGAATTTCGACGAATGGGCGGGCTATCTGCTGAGTCAGCTCCGGCGCACGATCGCGCTCACCGGCGACCCGGTGTTGCTGGCGATCGACGAGGAGGTGCGCGGCTACCCGGGAGTCGCGGCCGCCGCGGCCGCGCGGGGCATGCCGGCCGACAACGCCTCGCTGCTGATTCCTTTGGTGCTCGACGCCGGCGGCGGGAAGCGGCTCTCAATGTTCACGACGCTCACGACGTTCGGAACCCCGCTCGACGTCACCCTCGCCGAGCTCGCCGTCGAACTGTTCTACCCGGCGGACACGGAAAGCGCGCGCATGCTCCGCGGGTAGCACGCACGCGGCTCGCTGGCCTACAAACGCTTGGCGAGCAGGTGCTCGGCCATCTCGGCGCCCTTGCGGCTATCCGATTGCGCCTTGCGGAAAAGGTCGGCGACTTCGTCGTCGCCGTCGCGTTCCGCATCCTGAATGTAGGTTTCCAGCCGCAGTGCGTTGTCGAGGCACTTCTCGGTGTACCAAATGAGGTTGTAGTTCTTGTCTTTGGTGCCGGTGACGTTTCCCGTTTCGGCGGTCATCTCGTTCCTCCCTGTCGTCACTTGCCGGACGACAGTCGGCTACCCGCCGATCCGGGGCACAAACGCACGTCGCGGCGTCGGAGGCGGGGCCACCCTAGACTGTCTGCGTGACCGTCTCCGGAACGGGCGCGCGCGTCCAGGTGATCGATACCGTCGAGCACGCCGCGACCACTCCCGACCAGCCGCAACCCTTTCGCGAGCTCGGCCTCAAAGACGACGAGTACCAGCGGATACGCGAGATCCTGGGCCGCCGGCCCACCGACACCGAGCTGGCGATGTACTCGGTGATGTGGAGCGAGCACTGCTCGTATAAGTCCTCCAAAGTTCACCTGCGCTACTTCGGTGAGACCACGACCGACGAGATGCGCGCCGGCATGCTGGCCGGGATCGGCGAGAACGCCGGGGTCGTCGATATCGGCGACGGCTGGGCGGTGACCTTCAAGGTGGAGTCGCACAACCACCCGTCGTACGTGGAGCCCTACCAGGGCGCCGCCACCGGCGTCGGAGGCATCGTCCGCGACATCATGGCCATGGGCGCGCGGCCCGTTGCGGTGATGGATCAGCTTCGCTTCGGTGCGGCCGACGCGCCCGACACCCGCCGCGTGCTCGACGGCGTGGTTCGCGGCATCGGCGGTTACGGAAACTCGTTGGGACTGCCCAACATCGGCGGCGAGACGGTGTTCGACGCCTCGTATGCGGGCAACCCGCTGGTCAACGCGCTGTGTGTCGGCGCGCTGCGCAAGGAGGATCTCCACCTGGCCTTCGCGTCCGGAACCGGAAACAAGATCATCCTGTTCGGCGCGCGCACCGGCCTCGACGGCATCGGCGGCGTGTCGGTGTTGGCTTCGGAAACCTTCGGCGGCGACGAGGGCGGAGGCCCCGGCCGCAAGAAGCTGCCCTCGGTGCAGGTGGGCGACCCGTTCACCGAGAAGGTGCTCATCGAATGCTGCCTCGAGCTGTACGCGGGCGGGTTGGTGATCGGCATCCAAGACCTCGGCGGGGCCGGATTGTCCTGCGCCACATCGGAACTCGCGTCGGCAGGCGACGGCGGCATGCGGGTCGAGCTGGACAACGTGCCGCTGCGCGCCGCCAACATGACGCCAGCGGAGATCCTGTCCAGCGAATCGCAGGAGCGGATGTGCGCGGTGGTCGCGCCCGAGAATGTCGACGCCTTCCTCGCGGTCTGCCGCAAGTGGGAGGTGCTGGCCACCGTCATCGGCGAGGTCACCGACGGCGACCGGCTGCAGATCACCTGGCGCGGCGAGACGGTCGTCGACGTGCCACCGCGCACCGTCGCCCACGAAGGTCCGGTGTATCAGCGCCCGGTCGCCCGCCCCGAATCGCAGGACGCCTTGAATGCCGACACCTCGAGCGGGCTGCCGCGGCCGGCCACCGGGGACGAGCTGCGCGCGACTTTGCTTGCGCTGCTGGGCAGTCCGCACCTGTGCAGCCGGGCGTTCATCACCGAGCAGTACGACCGCTATGTGCGGGGCAACACCGTGCTGGCCGAGCACGCCGACGGCGGAGTGCTGCGCATCGACGAGACGACCGGCCGCGGCATCGCGGTGTCGACCGACGCGTCGGGGCGCTACACGCTGCTGGATCCTTATGTCGGCGCCCAGCTGGCGCTGGCCGAGGCGTACCGCAACGTCGCGGTCACCGGTGCGACGCCGGTCGCGGTGACCAACTGCCTCAACTTCGGCTCACCCGAGGATCCCGGCGTGATGTGGCAATTCGCCCAGGCGGTGCGGGGTCTGGCGGATGGCTGTGCGGCCCTGGGGATTCCGGTCACCGGCGGCAACGTGAGCTTCTACAACCAGACCGGGACGGCGGCGATCCTGCCCACGCCGGTCGTCGGGGTGCTGGGTGTCTTAGATGACGTGAGCCGACGTCTCCACACGTCTTTCGGCAGCGAACCGGGGGAGACCCTGCTGCTGCTGGGTGACACGCGCGACGAATTCGACGGTTCGATCTGGGCGCAGGTGACGGCCAACCATCTCGGCGGGCGGCCGCCGGCGGTTGACCTGGCGCGCGAGAAGCTACTGGCCGAGGTGCTGAGCTCGGCGTCGCGGGACGGGCTGGTGTCCGCCGCGCACGACCTGTCCGAGGGCGGCCTGGCGCAGGCCATCGTCGAATCGGCCCTGGCCGGTGAAACCGGTTGCCGCATAGTACTTCCCGAGGGCGCCGATCCGTTCGTCGCGTTGTTTTCCGAATCGGCCGGCCGGGCGCTGGTGGCCGTGCCGCGAACCGAGGAGAGCCGATTCCGGTCCATGTGTGAGGTGCGGGGACTACCCGCCGTCCGCATCGGCGTCGTCGATCAGGGCTCGGATTCCGTGGAGGTGCAGGGGCTGTTCACGGTCTCGCTGGCGGAACTGCGCGAGACCTCCGAGTCGGTGTTGCCGCGATTCTTCGGATAGCGCGTCAAACCCACGCTCGGCGGGAAGGATCTGGGGGCGTGATGGCACCCTGAGGTATGGCCGTCCGTCAGAAAGTCGATCCGGCCAAGACCCGGCAGGCCGTCCTAGCCGTCGTCGACTGGCTGCGCGACGAGACCCGTCCGGCGCCCGACCGCGATGCCCTGGCGACCGCGGTGCGCCTCACCGCACGCACCCTGGCCGCTGTGGCGCCCGGCGCCAGCGTCGAGGTCCGGATCCCGCCGTTCGTCGCGGTGCAGTGCGTCGCCGGGCCCAGGCACACCCGCGGCACGCCACCCAATGTGGTGGAGGCCGACCCACGGACATGGCTGCTGCTTGCCACCGGGATGGTGTCGCTGGCGCAGGCGAAGAGCGCCGGCACGCTGACGTTATCGGGCTCCCGGGCGGGTGAAATCGACCACTGGCTGCCCCTGATAGCTGTCGGCTGAACATCACCCTGAACTGCAGGTTTAGACTTAAGACATGCATATTTCGGTGCCCAACACGCGTGCTGAATTCGTCGCTGAGGCCACCGTGCCCGTAGACTCCGTTACGTCACCAACCGTTCCCCAGGGAGCCGCCAACCCGTGACCGTCCAGGAACCCCAGCAGGACCTGAACTCGCCCCGTGAAGAGTGCGGCGTATTCGGGGTCTGGGCCCCCGGTGAAGAAGTCGCCAAGCTCACGTACTACGGCTTGTACGCGCTGCAACATCGCGGCCAGGAGGCCGCGGGCATCGCAGTCGCCGACGGTTCGCAGGTGCTGGTGTTCAAAGACCTCGGCCTGGTCAGTCAGGTGTTCGACGAGCAGACGCTGGGCGCCATGCAAGGCCACGTCGCCATCGGGCACTGCCGCTACTCCACCACGGGCGACACCACGTGGGAAAACGCTCAGCCCGTGTTCCGCAACACCGCGGCGGGCACCGGAGTTGCGTTGGGGCACAACGGAAATCTGGTGAACACCGCTGAGCTTGCGGCCCGCGCCCGCGATGCCGGGCTGATCGCGAAGCGCTGCCCCGCGCCGGCGACCACCGACTCGGACATCCTGGGCGCGCTGCTGGCCCACGGTGCGGCCGATTCCACGCTGGAACAGGCGGCGCTGGAACTGCTGCCGACCGTGCGCGGCGCTTTCTGTCTGACGTTCATGGACGAGAACACGCTGTACGCGTGCCGCGACCCCTACGGGGTGCGCCCGCTGTCGCTCGGACGGCTGGATCGCGGCTGGGTGGTGGCCTCCGAAACCGCCGCGCTCGACATCGTCGGTGCCTCGTTCGTGCGCGACATCGAACCGGGTGAACTGCTGGCCATCGACGCCGACGGGGTGCGCTCCACGCGTTTCGCCAACCCCACGCCCAAGGGCTGCGTGTTCGAGTACGTCTACCTGGCGCGTCCGGACAGCACGATCGCCGGCCGGTCCGTGCACGCCACCCGCGTCGAGATCGGGCGCCGGCTGGCCCGCGAATGCCCGGTCGAGGCCGACCTGGTGATCGGTGTGCCGGAATCCGGCACGCCCGCCGCGGTGGGATACGCGCAGGAGTCCGGCATCCCGTATGGCCAGGGCCTGATGAAGAACGCCTATGTCGGGCGCACCTTCATCCAGCCGTCGCAGACCATCCGTCAGCTCGGCATCCGGCTGAAGCTCAACCCGCTCCGGGAGGTGATCCGCGGCAAGCGGCTCATCGTCGTCGACGACTCGATCGTTCGGGGTAACACGCAGCGCGCCTTGTTGCGAATGCTGCGCGAGGCCGGTGCCGTCGAGGTCCACGTGCGCATCGCCTCGCCGCCGGTGAAGTGGCCGTGCTTCTACGGCATCGACTTCCCGTCACCGGCGGAGCTGATCGCCAACGCCGTCGAGGACGAGGCGGAAATGCTCGAAGCGGTGCGGCACGCGATCGGGGCGGACACCCTCGGCTACGTCTCGCTGCGGGGCATGGTCGCGGCTTCCGAGCAGCCGGCCTCGCGGCTGTGTACCGCTTGCTTCGACGGCAAGTATCCGATCGAACTGCCCAGCGAAACCGCGCTCGGCAAGAACGTCATCGAGCACATGCTCGCCAACGCGGCGCGGGGGTCCGGGCTCGACGATCTGGCGCCCGGCGACGTACCCGAACTACCGGTCGCGCACTGACGACGTTTGATACCGGCGGCGAGCGCCGCCCGGTAGCCTTTATCGCGATGACGGATCCCGGAAAGAGCCCCGGACGCAGCCCGGGCGGCCAGGGCATCACCTACGCGACGGCCGGGGTGGACATTGAGGCCGGCGACCGCGCTGTCGAATTGTTCAAGCCGCTGGCCACCAAGGCCACCAGGCCCGAGGTTCGCGGCGGGCTGGGCGGATTCGCCGGACTGTTCGCGTTGCGCGGCGGCTACCGCGAACCGGTGCTGGCGGCCTCCACTGACGGCGTCGGCACCAAGCTCGCGGTCGCTCAGGCGATGGACAAACACGACACCGTTGGGCTCGACCTGGTGGCGATGGTCGTCGACGACCTCGTGGTCTGCGGCGCCGAACCGCTCTTTCTGCAGGACTACATCGCCGTCGGCCGGACCGTGCCGGAACGGCTGAGCGCGATTGTCAGCGGCATCGCCGAGGGATGTGTGCGGGCGGGATGCGCGCTGCTCGGCGGTGAGACCGCCGAACACCCCGGTCTGATGGAACCCGATCACTACGACATCTCGGCCACCGGTGTGGGCATCGTCGAGGCCGACGACGTGCTGGGGCCTGACCGCGTCAAGCCCGGCGACGCCATCATCGCGCTGGGCTCATCGGGCCTGCACTCCAACGGGTACTCGCTGGCGCGCACCGTCCTGCTCGAAATCGACCGGATGAACCTCGCCGGCTATGTCGAGGAGTTCGGCCGCACCCTGGGCGAGGAACTGCTGGAGCCCACCCGGATCTACGCCAAAGACTGCCTGGCGCTGGCCGCCGAAACCCACGTCCGTACGTTCTGCCACGTCACCGGCGGCGGGCTGGCCGGAAACCTGCAACGTGTCATCCCGCATGGCCTGACCGCCGAGGTCGACCGCGGCACGTGGACGCCCGCGCCGGTGTTCGCGATGATCGCCCAGCGGGGCCGGGTTACGCGCGAGGAGATGGAAAAGACGTTCAACATGGGCGTCGGCATGATCGCCGTCGTGGCCCCGGAAGACACCGACCGCGCCCTGGCGATCCTGACCGCACGGCACTTGGACAGCTGGGTGTTGGGAACCGTTTGCAAGGGTGGCAAAGCGGGCCCGCGGGCCCGGCTGGTCGGACAACATCCGCGCTTCTAAGGGGCTGCGACAAGCACGATGCCGACGCGAAACGCATCGGCATACAAGAGTGGTCTAGCGGCGCCAGTCGTCCTCGTGATCCCACGAGTCGTCAGCGGCCTCGCCGTTCGGCTCGTCGGAATCGTCTGCGCTCGTCCCTGACAGCTCGCGCTGGAGCCGCTGGAAGTCGGTCTGCGGGGAGCTGTACTTAAGTTCTCGAGCAACCTTGGTCTGCTTTGCCTTAGCCCGGCCGCGGCCCATGGGGGAACCCCCTCGCGCAATAACGGAGCGGCCTAACGAGTAGGCGGCTCCGATCTCTTGGTGTCGTTATTGTCCTGCCGACAGTTTACCGTGCCGCACGGTTGGGCGCCGGTGCCCCCTGCCCGCCGTGGCGGACCATATCGCCAATCATCGCGTACCTCCCCGCAACCGTTCAACGGCCAGCCTGCCCGCGCCGATCTGTTCGACGGCCGGCAGCGAGTCGGGGTCGATGACCGCGGCTTGGTCGCCTATCGCGAGCTCGGTGTCGGCGGGCAGCCCGCGCTTGAGCAGCGCTAGCGCCACCGGCCCCAGGTCCACGTGGTCGACGACCGTTCCGAGGCGTCCGACGGTGCGACCGCCGGCCAGCACCGCGTCGCCCGTCGAGGGTCGCTCCACCGAACCGTCGAGGTGCAACAACACCAGCATCCGCGGCGGTTTCCCGAGGTTATGGACCCGCGCGACGGTCTCCTGCCCGCGATAGCAGCCCTTGTCCAGATGGACCGCTCCTTCACCCGGACCGCCGATCCAGCCCACCTCGTGCGGGATGGTGCGCTCGTCGGTGTCGACACCGAGCCGGGGACGACGGGCCGCGACTCGGTGGGCCTCGTAGGCCCACACTCCGGCGGGGCGCAGACCCGCCTGCTGCAGGCGGGCCTTCCAATCGTCCGCCTCGCCACGCGGTACGAGTAGGTCCAGCTCGATGTGGCCGGCAATGGCGGCGGGCATCCGCCGCGCAAAGCCGGCACCGGCGAGCGGGACCGCAGTCAGCTCGGCGGGCATGCTATCCAGCCCCAGCACGTTCAGCACCGCCTGGTCAGCCAGCCGCGGCCCCAGCAGCGACAGCACCGCCATGTCCGCGGCGGCCGCCGTTACGTCCGACCAGAACACCATCTTGCGCAGGTAGCTCAGCAGCGGCTCGCCCCGCCACGGTTCGGTATCGAGGTAGGTGGTGCCGCCCAGCTCGCTCTGGATCCAGTGGTCCTCGACCCGGCCCTGGCCGTCGAGGCTGAGGTTTTCGGTGCTGGCGCCCTCGGCGAGGTCGCTGACGTGTTGGGTCGAAATGTTGTGCAGCCAGGTCTGCCGGTCGCTTCCGGTCAGGGTGAGCACCGCGCGATGCGAGCGGTCCACGACCGCCGCATCGGTTTCGGCCGCCCGCTGCTCGCCCAGCGGATCGCCGTAATGCCAGATCGCACCCGCGTCGGGGCCGGGGTCGGGCGCAGGGACTGCGTTCATGACTCAACTCTACGGAGCCGAGTGTGCGGCTAAGCTTCACCACCATGGGTGTGATCGTCACGCTGGACGGTGAGATACATCCGCCAGAGGCCCCGCTGCTGCACGCCGACGACCTCGCCGCCGTTCGCGGCGACGGCATCTTCGAGACGCTATTGGTCCGCGACGGCACCGCGTGTCTGGTCGAATCCCATTTGCAGCGGCTGACGCAGTCGGCGAAATTCATGGATCTGCCCGCGCCCGATCTCACGGGCTGGCGGCACGCGATCGAGGTGGCGACGCGGCAGTGGGTCGCGAACACCGCCGACGAGGGCGCGATGCGGTTGATCTGCAGCCGGGGCCGCGAGAGCGGATCAGCTCCCACGGCGTACGTGATGGTCACTCCCGTCCCGGAACGAGTCGCCGCGGTCCGGCATGACGGATTGTCGGCGCTCACGCTGGACCGCGGATTGCCGGCCACCGGCGCCGACGCGATGCCGTGGCTACTGGCCGGCGCCAAAACACTGTCGTACGCGGTCAACATGGCCGCCCTGCGCCATGCCGCCCGGCAGGGTGCCGGCGACGTGATCTTCGTCAGCTCGGACGGCTTCATCCTGGAGGGCCCCCGCTCGACGGTGGTCATCGCCACCCAGTCCGGGGCGGGTGATCCGTGCCTGCTGACGCCGCCGCCGTGGTACCCGATCCTGCGGGGTACGACGCAACAGGCCCTGTTCGAGGTCGCCCGGGCCAAGGGCTACGACTGCGACTATCGGGCGCTGCGTGTCGCGGATTTGCATGCCGCCCAAGGGATTTGGCTGGTGTCGAGCATGACGCTGGCGGCCCGGGTGCACACGCTTGACGGCCGGGCACTGCCCCGGTCCCCGCTGGCCGCCGAATTCGCCGAACTGGTGGACGCAGCGATCGTCAGCGATCGCTGAGCGCTGAATTCTGTTGTCGCCTCGCGCAATGGCGGGTACGGTCGGCCGTACACAAGGAAGGAGGTGGTCCGCGAAATTGATAGCTTCATGGACATGTGAGGTGGCTACGCGCTAGCTGCATTGGCTCGGAAGAGCTAGCGATCAACGCGCGCTGGCGAATTCCCCGTAGCCACCCGGCCCCCGAGCTTCCGGTCTGTCCAACCAGGAGCATCGCTCGGGGGCCGCTCCATGTCAGGCCTCGGTCGGCTTAGCCGGCTACGGAATCCACTGCCGCCAACCGCAATTACCCGGCGAACCGCGACAGCCGCGCCGAAAGGTGTGGCACCAGACCGCCATCGGCGTCCACGCGTTCCTCGACGTAGGCCAGATCGCCGCCCTCGACGATGCCGTAGAGGCGCTTGGCCCCGCCGACAAGGACTCCGGATCGGCTCCGGGCCAAGGCGTCGGTCACCAGTTCCCACGACGACTGGGTGCGGGGGCGCCCGTAGAACAGTTCGACGTAGCCGGCCGAATGGGCCAGCAGCAACTCGATGGCCTGGGACTCGCTCGGATCGTCGGGATCGTTGACGAAACGCCAGAATCCCGTCTCGCGCAGGCCGGGTTCCTGGTACTCGCCGGCGTCGTCGAGCCGCCAGGAGCGGGCTTCCCAATTCAGGTAGTCGCCGCCGTCGTGCGATACCACGATCTGCTGACCGAATCGGTAGTCGCCGTCGGCCGCGCGGCCCTCACCTTCGCCACGCCACACGCCGACCAGCGGCAGCAGTGCCAGCAGCGTGTCATTGAGGTTGGCACCCTCACGCAGGTTGGCGGTATCGGCGGGGACGGGCAAGTCGTCGAAGGCGGGGATGTTGCGGGATGCGGTGACCTTGGCGCGTTCGGCAGCGGCGGCCACGGCGCGATCGCCGGAACCCGCGGAACCGGCCGGTCCGTCAGGGGCCTCGGACGTCACGACTCGTCAGTGATGAGCCGGTAGAGCGTGTACAGCGCGAACCATGAGATGAACACCGTCATCCCGACCAGGATGATCTCGAAGAAGAGCACCACGGGGGCAAGTCTATTCGTCCCCCGGCGTGCGGGGCCTTCCGGTCGGGGCCGCCGTCAGGCGACCTTGACGTCCACCTCGTGGATGCCCGCGCCGGACGGCGTCACCACGGCGTCGCCATTGCCGACCGCCGACAGCGCGCGCACCGTCCAGGAGCCCGGAGCGGCGAAGAACCGGAAGTCGCCCGTGGCGGATGCGACGACCTCGGCCGTGAACTCGTCCGAAGAGTCCAGCAAGCGGACGAACGCACCACCGACGGCCTGGCCGTCGCGGTCAACGACGCGGCCGGTGATCACCGTTTCCTTCTCCAGGTCGACGCTCGCGGGCAATGTCAGCCCTTGCTTCGGTCCAGAGCACATATCAACTTCCCAACTCGATCGGGGCACCCACCAGGGAGCCGTATTCCGTCCAACTGCCGTCGTAGTTCTTAACGTTCTTGTGTCCCAGCAATTCCTGCAGCACGAACCAGGTGTGCGACGAACGCTCCCCGATTCGGCAGTACGCGATCGTTTCTTTCGTGCCGTCCAGCCCCGCGTCGGCGTAGAGCTTGGCCAGCTCGTCGTCGGACTTGAAGGTGCCGTCCTCGTTGGCGGCCTTGCTCCACGGGACGTTGATCGCGCCGGGGATGTGGCCCGGCCGCTGGCTCTGCTCTTGCGGCAGGTGCGCCGGCGCGAGGATCTTGCCGGAGAACTCGTCGGGCGAACGCACGTCGACGAGGTTCTTGGTGTTGATGGCGGCGATGACCTCGTCGCGGAATGCTCTGATGCTGTTGTCCGGCGCGGCCGCCGTGTAGGAGGTCGTGGGTCTGCTGACGGTGTCGCTGGACAGCGGGCGCCGATCGAGCTCCCACTTCTTGCGACCGCCGTCGAGCAGCTTGACCTTGTCGTGGCCGTAGAGCTTGAAGTACCAGTACGCGTAGGCGGCGAACCAATTGTTGTTGCCGCCGTAGAGGATCACGGTGTCGTCGTTGGAGATGCCGCGGTCGGAGAGCAGTTTGGAGAACTGCTGGGCGTCGACGAAGTCACGCTTGACCGGGTCCTGCAAGTCGGTGCGCCAATCCAGCTTGATCGCGCCCGGGATGTGCCCGCCGTCGTAGGCGCTGGTGTCTTCGTCGACTTCGACGAAGACGACGTTCGCGGCGTCGAGATTGCTCTCGGCCCAGTCAGCGGAGACCAGGACGTCGGAGCGTGCCATGGTGGGGTTCCTTTCGGTTTCTTCTAACGAGGTGGTCAGCCGGGTTGCGCGGAACGGGTGGTCGGCCGGAAACGCGCGACGAGGGGGTAGAGCTGGCAGCCAAGGCAGATGCCGAAGGCCGCGTTCAGGAAGGCGGCAACCAGAGCCGCCGCGGTGGCGATGACGCCCAGCAGCGGCGCGCCGCCCGCGAATCCGGCGACGCCGACGACCGCGAAGATCAGTCCGACGAGTTGGGCGAACTTCAGCGGCGGCACCGGTTCGCGCTCGGAGACCGGGCCCAGCCTGGGCGGCACGACGGCGGCGAACATCCGCCCATAGGGATGACGGCGCGGCCCGCCCGCGGCACCGATGGCAAAAACCACGGCCTGCAGAGCCAGGATGAGCGCGGCGGCCGGCGCGCTGACCGCCGAGACGATCAGCGTGACGACTAGGACCGCGGTCGTGACCCAGGCGGTGAACCTGGGCCCGCGGACGTCGACGCGGTCCGGTTGGGTGCTGGTGTTGCTGCTTGACACGAACGACTCCTAGGTACGCCTATTGCACGGAAACGGTGGAGGCATGCCACGGTGGGGCTCCGGGCTGCTCCGAGAGCTACGCGGAAGGGCGCGGCTACTCAGCAGCTACAGCAACAACAACAACCCGCGATGCGGCACAGATCGACTGCGCGACGCTTGGTGAGCATGGGCTCGAGGCGGGCTGACACGTCGGCAAGCTTACCCAATGACATGGTGATCAAGCCAACAGCGGTTCGAGTGCCGACCGCAGCTCGGCGGCCTTCGGCACTCCCGAGGCCCGGTACCGCTGTCGCCCGTCGATATCGAAGATCAACGTGGTGGGCAGCGACAGAACCGAAAATCGGCTTGCTGCCTGCGGATTGGCGTCCAAATCAACCTCAACGTGGGCCACGTCGCCGAGGTCGTCGCAGACCTGGTCGACCACCCGGCGGACGCGATCACAGGGCCCGCACCACGGCGCGCTGAAGTGCACGACGGTCGGTCCGCTGCGAGAAAGGCCTAGGTCAGCGGCGTCCACGCCGGCGACCGACTCCGACTGAACTTCGCGGATATTTCCGGAGCGCCGGGTGAGCAACCATCCCGCGAGGGTTGCCACCACGACCGCCGCCACGATCGCGACGATGACGGTGTTCATGTGCGCCACTCTCCCCCGCAAGCGGGAGGTGCCCCCACCTCATCGCTGCGCTCTGCATCGTCGTCGGCGCAATTCATGACTGTTTGAACCCGTCGAGGCTGACCGTTACTCCCCGGGTGACGCCCTCGATGATGACGTCGGAGCCACGTGCGCCTTCGCTGGTGGGTGCGACGCCGAACGGAAGCCGCTGGTTGGGCAGCCTGGTGTTGAATGCGCGCAACACCGCATCCCGCTTGTCGTCGGGCACGGCCTGGTCGGCGGTGTCCGGGCCGGTCAGGACGCCAGTCGGCGTGATCAGCAGCGTCGCCTGGTCGTCGGGGGCGATGGAAAGGTCCACCGAAACGCTGACCCGGTGCTCGAAGCCGGCCGAATGCGGCGTGCCGCTGAACACCAGGCCGTGGTTGTCGGAGATGCCCGAGGCGGTGACGCCGCCGGTGGCGGTGTTGGTTTCCTTCGGTGGCGCCTCGACCATCAGGTCGCTGATGCCCATATACCGGCCCAGGTGCGTCGAGTCGACGATGATGCGGCTCTCCAGCCGGCCCACCGGGAGCTTCGCATCGGGCCTGATCAGCCACGACGCATGGGTCAGGTCGACCGAATACATCGTGGCTTCGAGGGTGGCCTTGCCGACCTTCGCGTGATCGACGGCGTTGGCCTTGATCTCGACCTGGTCGTAGTGGTCGCGCATCGCCTGCGGAAGAAAGGGAAAAGCCAGGATCGCGACGAACGGGTCTGACCCCAGATTTGCCGCTTTGCGCACGTTGCACGACAGCCGGTATTCGGCGTAGATGCTGGCCCCGTAGTCGACGCCGACGGCCCCGATGGCGATCACGGCTACCGCGGCGGCCGCGATCATCCAGATCAGCACCCTGCGCATCCGCATATTGTGGCCTGTCCATCGGCGGGCCGCTGCAGCCGCCGGGCGCCGACCGCTCCCGCTGCGGCCAGAGCGCTTCGTCACACTCCGCTCCGAAGGGCTTCGTCGCCGGGCCAACTGCCTGGTGGCACGTTATCGTTAGATGACCTGGCCACTAACGCTGCGTTGCGTTACCTATTTGGGAGATGCCTTTCCCACGAGCTGGAGGGGCTTGTTGGAGCTTTTACTGCTGACCTCGGAGCTGCATCCCGACCCGGTCCTGCCGTCGTTGTCGCTGCTGCCGCATACCGTCCGGACGGCGCCGCCAGAACCGTCCTCGTTGTTGGAGGCCGGAACCGCGGACGCCGTGCTCGTCGACGCGCGCACGGACCTGTCGTCGGCGCGCGGCCTGTGCCGTTTGCTGAGCACGGCCGGCCGGTCGGTCCCGGTCCTGGCGGTCGTCAGCGAGGGCGGCCTGGTGGCGGTCAGCGCCGACTGGGGTTTGGACGAAATCCTGCTGCCCAGCACCGGGCCGGCCGAGATCGACGCCAGGCTGCGGCTGGTCATCGGCCGCCGCGGCGGGCTGGCCGACCAGGAAAGCGCGGGCAAGGTCAGCCTGGGCGAGCTGGTGATCGACGAGGGCACCTACACCGCGCGATTGCGCGGGCGTCCGCTTGATCTCACCTACAAGGAATTCGAGCTGTTGAAGTACCTGGCCCAGCATGCCGGCCGGGTGTTCACCCGTGCGCAACTGCTGCACGAGGTGTGGGGCTATGACTTCTTCGGCGGCACCCGGACCGTCGATGTGCACGTGCGGCGACTGCGGGCCAAACTCGGCCCCGAGTATGAGGCGTTGATCGGCACGGTACGCAACGTGGGCTACAAGGCCGTCCGGCCGGCGCGCGGGCGGGCGCCCGTTGCCGAATCCGAGGAGACCGAAGAGGGCCAGCCCGACACAGACGGCCTGGGGAACCCGCTGGGCGACCGGCTACACACTCAGTGACGTCGTCGGACCGCGAGCCCGAATGGCGCTCGGCGCTCACCCCCGAAGAGCAGCACGGCGTGCGCGAACTCGTCTCGGCGGCAACCGAATTCGACGGTGTCGCACCCGTCGGCGAACAGGTGCTGCGAGAACTCGGCCACGACCGCACCGACCACCTGCTGGTCGTCGGTTCGGACACCGCGCTCCTCGGCTACCTCAACCTCAGCCCGCCACGCGATGGCGGCGCGGGGATGGCCGAGCTGGTGGTGCATCCGCAGGCCCGCCGGCGCGGAATTGGCGCGGCGCTGGCACGCGCGGCCCTCGCCAAAACCGCAGGGCGCAACCAGTTTTGGGCGCACGGCACCCTCGAGCCCGCGCAGGCAGCGGCGTCGGCGTTGGGTTTGATCCCCGTCCGCGAACTCGTTCAGATGCGGCGCTCGCTGCGCGATGTCCCCGACACCGTGGCCCCCGTGCCGGGGGTCAAGGTGCGCACGTACGCGGGCGCCGGCGACGACGCCGAGTTGCTGCGGGTCAACAACGCGGCGTTCATCGAACATCCCGAGCAAGGTGGCTGGACCGAAGTCGAGTTGGCGGAGCGGCGCAGCGAACCATGGTTCGACCCGTCGGGGCTGTTCCTGGCGTTCGCCGACGCCGCGAGTGAGCAGGCGGGCAGGCTGCTGGGCTTCCACTGGACAAAAGTGCACCTCGATCAGCCGGGCCTGGGCGAGGTGTACGTCCTGGGTGTCGACCCATCCGCGCAGGGCCGCGGCCTGGGGCAGCTGTTGACGGCCATCGGCATCGAATCGCTGGCGCGGCGGCTCGCCGACTCGGCCGAACCGACGGTGATGCTGTACGTGGAGTCCGACAACGTCGCGGCCGTGCGGACCTACGAGCGCTCGGGTTTCACCACCTACAGTGTCGACACTGCCTACGCGTCGCGCGCCGGCTGACCGGAGGCGCAGGTACACGCCGCGCGGGCCGCGGACTATTCACTGCACGTTCACATGCTCGCCACTCGTATGGGTGCCCGCGGCGCATACTTTCGCGGTGACTTGGCAAACTTCCTTTGGGGGAGTGGCCGCCGGCGCCACAAGCATCCGCGATGCGCGAGGAAGCGAGATCCGTGAGGCTCGACAGGGTGGGGAGGGCGCTGGCGGCCGCGATGTTGGCGGTGCTGGTCGGTGGCGGGGCCCTGGCGGGGTGTGGCGGCGACGGCAATCGGGGCGCCTCGGCGGCCACCCCGGGATCGGCCGGCGCGGCGGGGTGTGCCGGCAAGGACGGGCTGACCGCGGAAGGCTCGACCGCTCAGCAGCACGCGATGGAGTTGTTCAGCCAGGTGTGGGGCCGGTCCTGCCCCGGCAAGCGGGTGGCCTACAACCCGAGCGGCTCGGGCGCGGGCCGGGATCAGTTCATCGCCGGACATGTCGACTTCGCCGGAGCCGATTCCCCGTTGGTAGCCGATCAAATCGGTCCGGCGGCCAAACGCTGCGCCGGAAACCCGGCGTGGGATCTGCCGTTGGTTTTCGGGCCTGTTGCGCTGGTCTACAACCTGCCGGGAGTCGGCGGGCTGGTCCTCAGTAGCGACGCGCTGGCGAGAATCTTCAGCGGCAGGATTTCGGCGTGGAACGACCCGATACTCGCTGCGCTCAATCCGGGCGTGGCCCTGCCGGACACCAAGATCACGCCGATCTATCGGTCGGATTCGTCGGGAACCACCGACAACGTGCAGAAGTATCTGACGGCGGCCGCGCCGCAGAGCTGGACCAGGGGCGTCGGCACCGACTTCCAGGGCGGTGTCGGCAGAGGCGCCACGAAGTCGGATGGCGTCACTCAGGCGGTCCTGGCCACGCCGGGCGCCATCGGATACGTCGAGAAGGGGTTCGCCGATCAGGCCCACCTGCCGTACGCCCGGATCGACACCGGCAACGGCGTGGTTGCGCTGAGCGCCGACACGGCACGCAACGCGACCAACGCGGCCCGCTTCGTGACCGACGGCAACGACCTGGTGCTGGACCTGAACCCGATGTACGACGCCAAAGACCCGCACGCCTACCCGCTCGAGCTGGCCAGCTACGAAATCGTGTGCTCGAAAGGCTACGATCCCGACACCGCGCGGGCGATCAAGTCGTTCCTCACCGTGGCCGCCAAGGACGGTCAGGCCGGGCTCTCGGCGGCCGGCTATGTTCCGCTGCCCGATAATGTCAAGGAGCGATTGGTCGCCGCGATCGACGCACTGCAGTAGCCCATGGGCGTAAGGAGCGAACTGTGACGGGATCACAGTGACAGAAACCCACCCGGCGGGTTCGGGTGTGGTTGCCGCCGCGCCCTTTCCGGAGTCACTCGTCGGCCCAGTTGTGGGGTGCCGCGTTAACCCTCATTCTGATGATCGCGGATATCGGGCCGTGGGCAGGAGTAGTTAGTGGCCAAGCGATTGGACCTGAAAGACGTCAACATCTACTACGGGATTTTTCACGCGGTCTCGGACGTGTCGTTGTCGATCCTGCCCCGCAGCGTCACCGCCTTCATCGGGCCGTCCGGCTGCGGCAAGACCACCGTGCTGCGCACGCTCAACCGGATGCACGAGGTGATCCCCGGCGCCCGGGTCGAGGGCAGCGTGTTGCTCGACGACGAAAACATCTATGCCGCCAATATCGACCCGGTGGGAGTTCGCCGCGCGATCGGGATGGTGTTCCAGCGGCCAAACCCATTCCCCGCCATGTCGATTCGGGACAACGTGGTCGCCGGCCTGAAGCTACAGGGCGTCCGCAATCGCAAGCTGCTCGACGAGACCGCCGAGTACTCACTGCGCGGCGCGAACCTGTGGGACGAGGTCAAGGACCGGATGGACAGGCCGGGCGGCGGGTTGTCTGGTGGCCAGCAGCAGCGCTTGTGCATCGCGCGCGCCATCGCCGTCCAACCCGACGTGTTGCTGATGGATGAGCCGTGCTCCTCGCTGGACCCGATCTCGACGATGGCCATCGAAGACCTGATCAGTGAGTTGAAGCAGGACTACACCATCGTCATCGTCACGCACAACATGCAGCAGGCCGCCCGGGTAAGCGATCAGACGGCGTTTTTCAACTTGGAAGCCGTAGGAAAGCCCGGCCGGCTGATCGAGATCGACGACACCGAGAAGATCTTCTCCAACCCCACTCAGAAAGCCACCGAGGACTACATCTCCGGCCGCTTCGGCTGATGCCCGGCGGACGCCGCATCGTCCTCGGGGAATCTGCCGGTCGCCTGGAAAATGACGCGCCTGGCCACTTCGACCGCGTGGTCGGCGAAGCGCTCGTAGAACCGGCCCAGCAACGTCACGTCGACGGCGGCGGCCACGCCGTACTTCCATTCCCGGTCCATCAGCACCGAGAACAGGTGGCGGTGCAGGTCGTCCATGGCGTCGTCTTCTTCGCGGATCCGGGCCGCCTTCTCGGGATCGCGGGACAACACCACCTCTTGGGCGCTATTGCCCAATTCGACTGCGACTCTGCCCATCTCGGCGAAGTAGCCATTGACCTCTTCGGGCAGGGCGTGCTGGGGGTGACGCCGACGGGTGATCTTGGCGACGTGTAAGGCCAGCGCGCCCATCCGGTCGATGTCGGCCACCATCTGAATCGCGCTCACGATAGATCTCAGGTCACCGGCGACTGGAGCCTGCAACGCCAGCAGCACGAAGGCGCTTTCCTCGGCATGTGCGCTCAGCCTGGCGATCTTTTCGTGGTCGGAGATCACCTGCTCGGCCAGCACCAGGTCGGCCTGCAGCAGGGCTTGCGTGGCCCGCTCCATGGCGATCCCGGCCAGCCCGCACATCTCGCCGAGCCGCTCGGACAATTCCGCGAGCTGCTCATGGTAGGCGGTCCGCATGTCCTCAAGACTACGTTCTCGAGGCCGAAAAAGGCGGTCGACCGACGCGAGAAACGGTTAACCGCAGGTGGTGTCGGCGGCGTTGGTGACGCTCAGGTCGTCGGGCAGCTTGGTCGGTGCGCTTCCGGAACCACGCTCTATCTGCATGCTGATCGGCGAACCGCTCGGTGCCGGAGTGCTCACCGAGTTGAAGTCGAGGCCGAGCACCACCTGGACGACCTGCCCGTAGCCGGAGACCCGCTGCACCTTTGCGTTGGCGAACGACGACGCCACCGCGGCCGCGGCCTGTTCGTTGCCAGGCGAGAACAACACCGTCGTCGCGTTCACCGAACTCGGGTAGTCATCAGGCGTCATCACATTGAAACCGTCCCGCTTGAGCTGGGTGGTGGCGGTCGCGGCGAGACCGGTTCGCGCGGTCGCATTGGATACCCGCACCGTGACGTCTTGCGGGGAGGCCGTCGTGACCTGCTGGCGTTGCGCTTCCGGAGCGGCGCTCGGAGGTGTCGTCTTCTTGGTGGTGGGCGCGGTGGTCGGACCCGAGGCTTGGGAAGTCCCCAAATTCCTTGCGTTCTGGTCGTTTTCCTCCGGCAGCGGATCATCGTTGATGATCGCATCGAAAAGCGCCCGCATATCCGCCATGCGTGGCGGCTCGTCGCCGTTCTGGTCCGTGACGCCGGTCGGAACGGTGACAAACGTCATGTGTCCGGCCGCCATGCCCTGCAGCGACTGACCGAGCTGGACCATGTCTTTGGTCTGGACGTTGTCGACGTAGGTGTCGCCGATCACCAAGTTGACGACGTTATTGAGCTTGTTGAGATCGAGCAACGTGTCCTCGGAGATCAACGCACGCAGCAGAGACGACAAGAACAACTGCTGGCGCTTGATCCGGCCGTAGTCACCGTTGGTCTCGGTGGTGACCTGGCGGGCACGCACATAGTTCAAAGCGGTTGGGCCGTCGAGGACTTGACGGCCAGCATGGTCCAAGACCGTGCCCAGTTCGTAGTCGTGCAACGGCGTGGTGGAGCACACCTCGACACCGCCCAGGGCATCGACCATCCTCGCGAAACCGGAAAAGTCGACGGCGATGAAACGGTTGATGTTCAAGCCGGACAGCTTCTGAATTTCCTTCACCAGACACTTGGGACCGCCGAAGGCGAACGCCGAGTTCAGCTTCGTCTCGGTGTAGATCATCTTGGGACCCCACGTCTTGGTCTTCGCGTCGAAGAGGGGTCCGTACTTGGCCGTGTTGGGATTCCAGGCCTCACATTGCATCGGGGTGATCGCGAGGTCGCGGGGGAACGACACCGCAACGACGCGTTTGCGGTTCGCCGGGATGTTGACCAGCATCACCGTGTCCGACCGTGTTCCGTCCGCGGCGTCGGTGTCGCCGGCGCCCATGTTGGCGTTGTCCCCGGCGCGCGAGTCAACCCCGACGATCAAGAAGTTTTCGTCGCCGTACTGTCCACCGGGGTCGCGAATGTCGCCCGAGTCCGGGTCGAGCGCGTTGATCGTGTTGAGGCGGCTGTTTTTCGACGTACTCCACTGCCACGCCCCGCCGGTCAGAACTAGCGCAAGCACGGCGAACAGGGCCGTCAGTGAGCGCCCGGCGAGCAGCAGCGGCCGCCGCCGCGATTTGGGTTTCCGTAGCGGCGCTTCGGCGGTGTCGCCGGGCTCATCGACTGGCGGGTCGAAGGTGTCATCGAGGTCGGCGAGCTCGGAGACGACGTCCAGCGAGTATGCCGGGGTGTCGATGACCTGGGTGTCCTGCAACGCGTTGGGTATTTCCGGCTCGGCGGCATCCGGGGCGAAGTGGTGGTGGCTGGGCCGCCTGACGGCAGACCCACCCACTTTGGCGATCAGGTCGGCAACGGTGACTCCGCCGGAGGTGTGGCAGCCGGCGGGCTCGTCGTCACTGGCTTCGGGCTCGACGGGGGGCTCGATAACGGGCCTCGCGGGCTCCATGAGGGACGGCTCGGGCTGCCATCGGTGGACGCCTTCATTGAGCTCTGGCTCGGAGAACCGCTCCCACGGCGCGGGACGAAGCGTCGGTGGTGGGCCGGCGCTGGAGGCACGCCGACGGCCGGGAGTGGCGTCGTACTCGCCGTCACCCATGTCCTACCGGCCTCCGAATCCTTGATGCGGACGTCAGTGGTGTCCGTGTGCGCGCGTTAACCGGGTAACCCGATCCGCCGCGGAGCGCAATGCAACAAAGCCCACATCGTACTGAGTTATCCCGCGGGACGCGATTTCAGAGAGCGCGCGGGTTCAGCCGCCGGAGTGCATGACATCCGCCCCGGCCGGCACGGTGCAGTCGTCGGGGTCGGTCAGCCACCCCTCGGGCAGGGCCACTCGGGCGGGCGAACCCTGCCGGCCCCGGGGTCCGGTCGCCGCGTCCGGGAAAGCAACGGTGCCGTCCAACCGGTCCAGCAGGGAGTCGAGTTCGGTCAGCGTGCTGACCATCGCCAACGCGCGGCGCAGTTCCGATCCGGCCGGAAAGCCGTGCAGGTACCAGGCGATGTGCTTGCGGATGTCGCGCATGCCCTTGTCTTCGCCGAAGTGCGCGGCCAGCAGCTGCCCGTGCCGGCGGACGATGTCGGCGACCTCGCCCAGTGTGGGCGGGACGGGCGGGGGGCTGCCGGTGAACGCGGCCGACAGTTCGGCGAAAAGCCAGGGCCGGCCGAGGCATCCGCGGCCGATGACCACGCCGTCGCATCCGGTGCTGGCCATCATGGCCAGCGCGTCGCTGGCGTCGTAGATGTCGCCGTTGCCGAGCACGGGGATGGTCCTGACCTCCTGCTTGAGCAGCGCGATCTGTTCCCAATCGGCGGTGCCGGAGTAGCGCTGCGCAGCGGTGCGGGCGTGCAGCGCGACCGCCGCCGCGCCCTCGGCTTCGGCGATGCGGCCGGCATCCAAGTGGGTGTGGTGGTCGTCGTCGATGCCGATGCGGAACTTGACGGTCACCGGTATCGCGGTGCCCTCGGTGGCGCGCACGGCCGCGGCGACGATCTGGCCGAACAGCCGTCGCTTGAACGGCAGGGCCGCTCCGCCGCCCCGTTTGGTCACCTTGGGCACCGGGCAGCCGAAGTTCATGTCGATGTGGTCGGCCAAGCCTTCGTCGGCGATCATCCTGGCGGCCGCGTAGGTGGTGGCGGGGTCGACGGTGTAGAGCTGCAGCGAGCGCGGAGACTCGTCCGCAGAGAACGTCGTCATGTGCATCGTGACGGGGTGGCGCTCGACGAGTGCACGCGCCGTCACCATTTCGCAGACGTACAGCCCGCTGACGGTGCCGACTTTCGACTGTTCCAACTCACGACACAAGGTCCGGAATGCGACGTTGGTCACACCCGCCATCGGCGCCAGCACTACGGGGCTGGCGACCGCGATGGAACCGATGCGCACCGCTGGGTTACCGCCGGCTCATGGTCAACGTGCCCGCGGTCTGGTGCAGCTCATACGCCGTCGTCTTCTTGCCGGTGCGGGCTTCCCGATCGAGCTGGCGCTGCTTGGACACCTCGAACTTGTCGCAGGTCGTCTCGAGTTCCTTGATCAGCAGGGCGAGATCGTCGCGCAACGCGGCGGCTTCACCGGTGAAGTCCTCGCGCTCGAAGATGCGCCATTTCCTCAGCACCGGCATGACGACCTCGTCGAGGTGGATGCGCGGGTCGTAGACGCCGCCGACGGCGATCATGACGGCCTTGCGCCGGAACTCGGGCACCTGGTAGCCGGGCATCTGGAAGTTGCGCAGCACCTTGTGCAGCGACTTCATCACCTGATTGGGCGCGATCTCAAACCCGGCCTCGGTGACGTCGCGGTAGAAGATCATGTGCAGGTTCTCGTCGGCCGAGATCTTGGCCAGCAGCTGGTCGGCGATGGTCTCGTTGCAGGCCTTACCGGTGTTGCGGTGCGAAATCCGGGTCGCCAGCTCCTGGAAGGTGACGTAGGTAATGGAATCGAAGAGGCTCTCGGCGAAGAGGTCTTCTCGAACCTGTTGGTTCTGTCCCGGGCTGAAGCCGCGGTTCACCACTTCCATTCGCAGCTTCTCCAGCTCGAAGGGGTCAACCGCGCGGGTCACCACGAGGTAGTCGCGCAGCGCGATCCCGTGCCGGTTCTCCTCGGCGGTCCAGCGGTTGACCCATTGGCCCCAGGCGCCGTCCAAGCCGAAGTTCATCGCGATCTCGCGGTGGTAAGAGGGCAGGTTGTCCTCGGTCATCAGGTTCTGCACCATCGCCACCTGGGCGACGTCGGAGAGCTTGCTCTGCTCGGGGTGCCAGTCCTGCCCGCCGAGTGCGTAGAAGTTCTTTCCGTCCGACCACGGGATGTAGTCGTGCGGGTTCCAGTCCTTGTGCTTGCTTTCGTGCCGGTTCAGGTATTTCTCGACGGCCGGTTCAAGTTCCTGCAACAGCTGTAGGTCGGTCAGCTCGGCTGACATACTGCCTCCAGTTATCTGTGTCGGTTGGTAGCAGTCAATATATCTGTGTACTTCAGTAGCATCAAGTTCCCTCGCCGCACGTCAGGTCACAGTTCGATCCGCGCCCGGTGACAAGCCCTACTCGGATTTCCCCAGCTCAGGCGTGGGGACAAAGGGGGCCGCCGTGTTGAACAACATGCTGACGCAGTAGTCGATGAATTCCTTGCGGGTGGCCCCGAGCTGCCCGTTCAGGTACGCGGTGAACAGACTGGACAGCCCGCCGACCAGGCTGGTCGCAATCATTTTCTGCAACACCGGATCGCCGATTCGGGACAGTTTGCGTTGCAGCAGTTCGATGAAGTTGGGCATCCACTCCGCACCCGACCGGGTCAGTACCGGCTCAACGGCCGGTGCCAGTAGCAGCACGCGGCCGCGCACAGGGTCGTCGACCATCAGCTCGACGAATTGTTCGACGGCTTCCCTGGGGGTCTTCGCCGACGTGAGGGTGCTCATCGCCCGCGTGCACACGTCGTCGTAGACCGCACGCACGAATTCGTCACGGTCGGAAAAGCTTTCGTAGAAATAGCGTTCGGTCAGCGCGGCCTTGCGGCACACCGCACGGACGGTCAGCGCGGGCCCGCGCTCGCCGCCCAGCAACTGCACCCCGGCGTCGATCAGGTTGTCTCGGCGCAGGGCCAGGCGACTCTCCAGGGGGACGCCGGTCCAACGGCCCCGTCGTTGACTGGGCTCCACCTCGCTCCTAAGCTGCAAACTGACAACGCATGTAGTCAGAATCTCGGATAGCTACCAGGGAATCCAACAGTGACTCAACATACGTCCGCGGCGTGCCCGCTGACCAGCGCCGCAGCCCCGAGCGAGTTGGCTGGGGTGGCCGGCGGGTGTCCGGTCTCGCCGCTCGGCTACGACGCCCCGCCCCGTCCGCTCGGACCCGATTCTCTGACCTGGCGGTACTTCGGGGATTGGCGCGGGATGCTGCAGGGGCCGTGGGCGGGATCGATGCAAAACATGCACCCGCAACTGGGCGCGGCCGTCATCGATCACTCGACGTTCTTCCGGGAACGGTGGCCCCGGCTGCTGCGGTCGTTGTACCCGATCGGCGGCGTCGTTTTCGACGGGGAACGCGCCCCGGTCACCGGCGGCGAGGTGCGCGATTACCACACCAACATCAAGGGCGTCGATGATCAGGGCCGCCGGTACCACGCCCTGAACCCCGATGTCTTCTACTGGGCGCACGCCACCTTCTTTGTCGGCACTATTCATGTGGCCGAACGGTTTTGCGGCGGCTTGACCGAGGCGCAAAAGCGCCAGCTGTTCGACGAACACGTCGACTGGTATCGGATGTACGGCATGAGCATGCGGCCGGTGCCGGCGTCCTGGGAGGAATTCCAGAACTACTGGGACCACATGTGCCGCAACGTATTGGAGAACAACGAGGCAGCACGTGCCGTGCTCGATCTGACCGCGCTGCCCAAACCGCCTTTCGCCCAAGGGGTTCCGGATTGGCTGTGGGCCGCGCAACGCAAATTGCTGGCACCGTTCTTCGTCTGGCTCACCGTCGGCCTTTACGATCCGCCGGTGCGTGAGCTGATGGGCTATCACTGGTCGCGCCGCAACGAATGGCTGCACCGTCGCTTCGGCGACCTCGTTCGTCTCGTATTCGCCTTCGTGCCAAGCCGATTCCGAAAGCATCCGCGGGCGCGCGCCGGCTGGGACCGCGCCGCGGGGAGAATCCCGTCCGACACGCCATTGGTGCAGACGCCCGCGCGCAACCTGCCGCCCTTGGATGAGCGCGGCGACCCAAAGCACTACTGCCCCAAGGTCTCCTGACCTAGCGGCGATTCGGCGACTGCCTTTAGTCCGCCGTCACCGCGGTGATGACGGGGGACCCCAGGACCGGCGTGCTCGGCGTTGAAGACGGCATCGATGACGAGCTGTCGGACGTGGTCGTTCTCCAGGCTGTAGAAGATGGTGGTGCCGTCTCGGCGGGTGCGGACGAGACGTGCCATCCGCAGCTTCGCGAGGTGCTGGGAAACCGATGGCGCGGGCTTGGCCACATGCTCGGCGAGTTCGTTGACCGACATCTCGCGATGCGTCAGCGACCAGAGCACCTGCACGCGGGTGGCATCGGCCAGCATCCGGAAGACCTCGACCACCAGGCTGGCCTGGTCGTCGGGCAACCGGCCTTCCCCATTACCTGCATGCATACGCAGATAGTAGCGGGAAAGGCCCCGCCAGTTCAGGCCACGGGAAGCACTCTGTGATACTAACTAGACTGTCTATATTTTTCGGTCGGGATGAGGGAACACATGGCGCGCACCGAGAGTGATCGCTGGGATCTCGCGACGAGTGTCGGGGCGACCGCGACCATGGTCGCCGCGCAGCGGGCGCTGTCTTCCGACGCGAAGTACATCGATGACCCGTACGCGGCGCCGTTGGTGCGCGCGGTCGGAATCGATGTCTACGTCCGATTGGTCAACGGCCAGATTCCGGTCGGCGGGGATTCCGAATTCGATCCTCAGCGCATGGCTCGGGGGATGGCTTGCCGCACTCGGTTCTATGACCAATTCTTTCTCGACGCTGCACGGGGTGGCGTTGGTCAGGCGGTGATCCTGGCGGCGGGTCTCGACGCGCGTGCCTACCGGCTGCCGTGGCCGGCGGGCACGGTGGTCTACGAGGTCGACATGCCCGAGGTGATCGAGTTCAAGACCCTGACGCTCGGCGATCTGGGCGCCGAGCCGAGCGCCGAGCGGCGCACCGTGGCCGTCGATCTGCGTGACGACTGGGCCGCCGCGCTGCAGGAGGCGGGCTTCGACCCGCAGGCCCCCGCGGCGTGGAGCGCCGAAGGATTGCTGCTCTATTTGCCGGACGCGGCGCAGGATGCGCTGTTCGACAACGTCACCGCGCTGAGTGCCCCGGGCAGTCGGCTCGCGTTTGAATTCGTGCCCGACACTGCGATTTTCGCCGACGAGCGGTGGCGCGCGCACCATGACCGGATGAGTGAACTGGGGTTCGAAATCGACTTCAACGATCTCGTCTATCACGGCTCGCGCAGCCACATCGTCGACCATCTGAATCAGCGCGGCTGGCAGACCTCCACCCGCACGGTCGCGGAATTGCACGCGGCCAACGGTTTCACCTACCCGGACGACGACGTCGCGGCGGCGTTCGCCGATGTGACCTACACCAGCGCGGTGCTCGCACGCTGAGTCCTACGGACGAAGCGGGTCGTCCTGCGGGCGGCCGATGAGCATGTCCTGAAACACGGCGCGGGCCGGTTCGTACAGGGTGCGGAACGTCTCGAGCACCGTTTCCCGGTCGTATTCGGGAATCGACCCGACCGGTGTCCAGAAGCTGTCGATGTCCAGCAGGAAAAACGGTCCGGGCTGGACCGGTATCGTCCGGCGCAGGTGGTAGTTCGGATCGAGCGCCTGACCCAGGCCCGGGCCATAGCGCACGATGATCGACTTGCCCGGTTGCGCCTCGCGATAGACCGCCGCACCTTGCCACTCGGTCAGTGTCAGGCCGCCGGGTGCGATCTGCTGGGGCCCCAGCAGCGGCTCGGCGATCCCGCTGGCCCAGTCGATGCGACCATCCGCGCCCACTGAGACCCGGGCCTCCAGGACATACCGCAGACCGATGCGTTCCACTCCCACGATCGACGACACCTGTGCGCGCGCGTCGATGACCCGCATCGCGACGTCGACCAACGAGTCGAAGTCCTCGTAAGCGGTCGTCTCCACGACGAGCGCCTGGGTTTTCAACGAAGCGGCGAGCGTGTTGTCGCGGTTGACGTAGCGGGCGAAGCGCTCCGCGGTCGGGGTCGGACTGCCACCGGCGCCCATCGCCCAAGCCATGTCCTGGCCCTGGCGTTCGATCGGCAGGTGTTCGAAGAGCAGGTTTTTCAGTTCTTTGCCCGACGATTCGGTGGGGGAATCCGTTGCTGGGTGACGGATTTCCAGCGTTACCAGGGCTACCGGGGCGTTGGGGTAGGCCGCGTCGCCGCTCATCCTGCGAAGCATAGCCAAGGCGTTCGGCGGGCAGGGAGAGTCAGCCATCACCCGAAGCCAAAATGCTCGACCATCGGCCGAGGTCACGCCGCTTTGGTGCCCCCACTAGGACTCGAACCTAGGACCTGCGGATTAAAAGTCCGTAGCTCTACCAACTGAGCTATAGGGGCCGCGGAGATTCAGGATACTGGGTTGGAAACGGCGCCCGAACGGCGCTCGTTTGAGGATTCGGCACGCGGTAACCTAAGCTGACGTGGCTCCCAACGGTAACCACGTTGCGAGTACCCCGGAGTGATTCGGTTCTGGCCCCCATCGTCTAGTGGCCTAGGACGCCGCCCTTTCACGGCGGTAGCACGGGTTCGAATCCCGTTGGGGGTACGCGCGACGCGGTGACGCGGAGCAGCAGCAAGGCCCTGTGGCGCAGTTGGTTAGCGCGCCGCCCTGTCACGGCGGAGGTCGCGGGTTCGAGTCCCGTCAGGGTCGCCAGCGCGGCGAGACACTCGCTGCCTTCCGGCCAGGTAGCTCAGTCGGTATGAGCGTCCGCCTGAAAAGCGGAAGGTCGGCGGTTCGATCCCGCCCCTGGCCACCAGCTATCGAACGAAAAGCCCTGTGCCGACACCGGTTTCGGGCTACCGGTCGCCGTAGACGTTTTCGTGGGCCTTGGTGAGCCAGTACACGGTGCGTTCGATCGTGGGCACGATGTCGGTGATCGCGATGGCGCCGGAGGCGAACTGGCCCAATGTTCCATACACGATGCCCGTCAGGATGACGCCCACGTCCTCGGCGAACCGGTCGTCGCAGTTGCTCAGCACGGCCAATGCGGCGGGCACGACGACGTCGAACCCATGCTGCGTGAGCGCGGCACCGCCCGGGCCGGCCTTGGCCCGCACGTAGGCCTGCAGCATGTGTGGGTGCTTTTCCCAGGGTTCGAAGATCATGCGGAAGATCCACATGAGGCCGTCATAGATCGATTCCTCCGACGACGGGGCGCGGTCGGAGGTTAAGGCGGCGTAGCGATGGGTGTCCATCCACCAGCGCAGGGCGGCGACGATGAGTTCGTCGCGCGTTGGGTAACGCTTGTAGATCGTGGTGAGCGACATGCGCGCTCGACGCGCGACTTCCCGCAGCTGGACCGCGTCATAGCCTTGCGTGTCGATCAGGTCGACCACGATGTCGATGAGGGGATCGGGCGCGACCTCCGACGCCGTTGCTGATGCCTGGCTGTCTCGCATTGCCGCTTTACCGACCACGATAACGATGTTACTGTGCCAAGCAGAGTAACGCGGTTACTCCGAGGCGCGGCGAAGCGAGGGCTGGTGGGTGGTCTAGACGGCAGGGTGGCTTTCGTCACCGGGGTGGCGCGTGGGCAGGGCCGCAGTCATGCGGTGCGACTGGCCCGGGACGGCGCCCACATCATTGGGATCGATATCTGCGCCGACATCCCGGCGAACGGGTATGCGATGGCCACCCGGGACGAGCTCGACGAAACGATCGGGCTCGTGGAAGCCGTCGGCGGCAAGATGGTCGGCACGGTCGCCGATGTTCGCGATTTCCTGCAGGTGAAGATGGCGCTGGACGCCGGGGTCGAACATTTCGGCCGGCTCGACATCGTGTGTGCCAACGCGGGGATCGCGCCCGTGGCGTTTCGTCAGTTGACCATCGAGGAGGAGCTGGCGCAGTGGCGGGCGGCGATCGGGGTCAATCTCGACGGCTCCTATCACACCGCGTGGGCCGCGATCCCGCATCTGCTTGCCGGGCAACGCGGCGGGGCGATCGTGTTCACCAGTTCGACGGCCGGGCTGCGCGGCTTCGGCGGTCTGCAGGGCGGTGGGCTGGGGTATGCCGCGTCCAAGCACGGGGTAGTGGGATTGATGCGGGTGCTGGCGAACACGTTGGCACCCTTCAGCATTCGGGTCAACACGGTTCATCCCACGGCGGTACGCACGATGATGGCCGTCAATCCGGCGATGACCGAATTCTTGGAGAGCTTCCCCGAAGGCGGTGCGCACCTGCAGAATCCGATACCGGTCGAGATGCTCGAGCCTGAAGACATCAGCGCGGCGATCGCGTACCTCGTCTCCGACGAGGCCAAATACGTCACCGGGGTGACCTTCCCCGTGGACGCCGGGTTCTGCAACAAGCTATGACCGCCGCCGTCACGCCGGGCCGGGTGGCCGGTAAGCGAGTTTTGATCACCGGCGCGGCCCGCGGAATGGGCCGCAGCCACGCGGTGCGGTTGGCCGAAGAGGGCGCGGACTGCCTGCTGGTCGACATCTGCGCTACTCCCGACGGTTTGGAATATGCGTTATCGACTGAGGACGACCTGCGCCAGACGGAGAAACTCGTTGCCCAATTTGGCCGATCGGTAATCACGAAGGTCGTCGACGTGCGGGACGCGGCGGCGCTCAAGGCGGCCGTCGACGAGGGGGCCGCCGAACTCGGTGGGCTGGACGCCGCGGTGGCCAACGCCGGCGTGTTGACCGTGGGCACCTGGGACACCACCACGGCCGAGCAGTGGCGGCTGGTGGTCGACATCAACCTCATCGGCGCCTGGAACACGTGCGCGGCGGCTCTGCCGCATCTGGTCGCCGCGGGTGGCGGCAGCTTGGTCAACATCAGTTCGTCGGCCGGCATCAAGGGAACCCCGCTGCACACGCCCTACACCGCCGCCAAGCACGGCATCGTCGGAATGAGTCTGGCGTTGGCCAACGAGCTTGCAGCGCAGAGCATTCGGGTCAACACCGTGCATCCGACGGGTGTGCCCACCGGAATGGCGCCGCCGTCGATGCACCGGCTCATCGTCGAACAGCGACCCGATCTGGGCCCGCTGTTCATGAACGCGCTACCGGTATTGATGACCGAAGCTATCGACGTCAGCAACGCGGTGTTGTTCCTCGTCTCCGACGAGGCCCGCCACGTGACGGGGTTACAGTTCACCGTTGATGCCGGCGTGACGATCAGATAGCGGAACACAGATGAGCAGCGAAAGTCACAGACGCGAGCGAGGATGCCGCGAATTCGCCGAGGTAATGACCGTCGATGCACCCGACGACACCAGCCCGGCGATCGCCGACGGGCTGATCGATTTCGTGTTCGCCGAGGTCTGGAGCCGCCCGGGTCTGAGTCGCCGCGACCGCCGATTCGTCACGCTGGCCTGCGTCGCCGGCGCCGACGTCACTTCCGCGCTGGAACAGCACGTCTATGCCGCGCTGCGCACCGGCGATCTCACGATCACCGAAATGCGGGAAACGGTCCTGCATTTCGCGGTGTATGCGGGGTGGCCGAAAGCCTCGCAGTTCAACATGGTCGTTGATACGCAGTGGGAACGGATTGTGCGCGAGCGCGGCGAGGATCTCCCGTCGCCGCCACCGTTACTTCCGCTGGTTACCTCCAGCGACCCCGAGGCGCGCCTGGCCGGCGGCGAGGACGCGTTTCGCCAGATCAACTGCTTGCCGTTCGCACCGTCGCGGGACAACCCGTATTCGGGCGCGGGGATCCTCAATTTCGTCTTCGGGGAGATGTGGCTGCGGCCCGGCCTTGGCATGAAGGAGCGGCGCCTGATCACGTTGGCGTGTGTGGGTTTTCAGGACGCCCAATACCCGATCATGTCGCATGTCTATGCCGCCTTGAAGAGCGGCGACGTTTCGTTCGATGAGATGGACGAATTCGCATTGCATTTCGCCGCCTACTACGGATGGCCGAAAGCTTCCTACCTGAGCCAGGTCATCGCCGAGCAGAAACAACGTGTCCTCGACGAGGCGCGCTAGTCTTCGGCCGCAAGGCCTTTCACTTGCTGGTAATAGATGATCTTGCCGCCGCCAGCCCAACTGCCTTCGGGAATCTCGTGGATCAGCGTCCAGACGTGAAACGCCCGTGAACCCTGCGGATCGATTCCCGCTGCGGCGCACACCGCGTCGTGCACGTCGGCGGCAAGCTGTTCCTTACGGTCTTGCGACAGCGCTCCCTCGAACACCGTCAGGTCGATCCTGAATCGAGGTGTGCCGGGACCCCTGCCGCCCACCGACAGCTCGGCCGCGTCCACCGGATGCAGATACACCCACGTGTTGTCGCGCAGAAACGGGGTATCGGGGGCGCGTTCGGCGCGCAGCAGCACTGTCACCAAGTCGTCAGTCAGCCGGTTCAACGCCTCGTCGTCGAATGAGCCGCGGACAAACGTCAGGTCGATCATCGGCATCGCAAACCACCTCCGGGTTCACAGCTTTCGCAGGCCACGCACGACCTTGACGTAAGGCGCGGTAGCGGATGCGCTCTTGCGCAGACTCGGTTGAATCGCACCGGCATTGCCGACCACGAGGTACCGCAGCCCGTTGTCGCGGAACTCTGCGATCTGCCCGATGACTTCGTCGGGTGTTCCCACCGCGAACAACTCCTGAACGAGCGATCGGGGAGCCTTGGCCGCGTAGGAGAGCGCCGTCTGTTCGTCGATGGTTTGCGGAATGAGGTCTTGCACCCCGGTGAAGTCGGTCCCCATCGGGTGTTCCGCCCCGTGGCGAGCCCAGTCTTTGGCGGGACAGTTCAGCGTGAATACCTTGGCGATATCGGAGTCCACGACTTCATCGATCTCGTCGCGCGAGCGGCCGGTCACGATGAACCGGATCAGCGCAGGAGTGATGGCCATCGGGTCGCGTCCGGCGTCGGAAGCCGCGGCACGCACGATGTCGAGTTGCTCGCCGTATTCGGTGGCGCGCGTCGTTCCCGGGAACCAGCCGTCGGCGTACCTGCCGGTGGCACGCATCATGCGGGGCCCGTGCGCGGCGATCCAGATCTCGGGCCACTTCCCCTTGTACGGGGGCAGCGCGAAAGTGGCGTTGTGCAACGGGAAGAACGGTGAATCGCGGGTGACCAACTCGCCGTTGGAATTCCACAGCGCCCGGATGGTGGCCACCGCTTCCTCGAAGCGTGCCACGGGCTTTGACCAGTCGACGCCATAGGGCGCGTTGCTTTCCCGCTCGCCGGTCCCGATGCCGAGAACCGCCCGACCACGGGTGAGCAGGTGCAGCGAGGCGGCGGCTTGGGCGGTGACGGCGGGATTGCGCCGCCCGGTATCCGTCACAGCCACGCCCATACGCATCCGGCCCTTGTTGCGTCCTGCCAGGTAGCCGAGCATCGTCCACGGCTCGAGGTGGGCGTCCATCTTCGGGATGATGCGGGCAGCCCCCACGTGCTTGGGCGTCCACATCGACGGCGGTAGTACCGAGTTGAGGTGGTCGGCCACCCAGAAGGAGTCGGCGCCGCACGCCAGCCCGGTCAGGTAGTCGGCATGGATCAAAGGCTTTGGGCCGAAACGCGAATTGATCGTGTTGTGCATGACGCCCACGCCGAAACCGGCCATCGCTTAGCTCCTCCGAGCCGCCGGCCGTAGACTAGCCGATCGGCTACCCGGACCATAGATGATCCATTCCCGTTGATCAATGGTCGGATCCGCCGCGACGAGCCGCGACAATGACTAGATGCATCTCTTCAGGCAAGTCGTTCCGGTTGCGGCGGTGGGTCTGGTGGCGGTAGCTGTTGCCGCGACGGCGCATGCCGGCCCCGACGTGCCGCCCGTCAGCGACGCTGCGCGTGCGGCCGGATTCGTCGACGTCCGGACCGTGGTACCCGACGCGGTAATCAACCTGCGCTACGCCACCACCAACAATTTCACCGGCACCCAGTTGTACCCGTCCGACGCCCGCTGCTTGGTGCACCAATCCATGGCTCCGGGCCTCGCGACGGCCGCGTCGGCGCTACGCCCACAGGGCCACCTGATGGTGTTCTGGGACTGTTACCGGCCGCACGACGTTCAGGTCAGGATGTTCAACGTGGTCCCCAACCCGGCCTGGGTGGCCCGTCCGGGGCAGTACGCGCGCAGCCATGAGTCCGGACGTTCGGTCGACGTGACGTTCACCAGCGTGCAATCGCAGTGCCCGCCCGAACGGCAGGCCGACGGACTTTGCCTGGCCGATATGGGCACCGACTTCGACGACTTCTCGCCGCGCGCAACGGCATTCGCCACCCAAGGGGTCAGCGCCGACGCCCAGGCCAACCGGGCACAGCTGCGGGACGCCATGAAATACGGCGGGCTGACGCCGTACTCGGGGGAGTGGTGGCATTTCGACGGTCCCGGCGCCGGCGTCGACCGCCCGATCCTCAACGTGCCGGTCGACTAGCTCTCATATACTGAGATACGCATTCCATAATATGAGCGGCCCCCGTAAGCTTCCGCACCATGAGCGAACGTTCGGCCACCTACACGCACGGCCATCACGAATCCGTGCTGCGCAGCCACCGGCGGCGCACCGCGGAAGACTCGGCGGCCTACCTGCTGCCCCACCTGGCGCCCGGGGCGTCGGTGCTCGACATCGGATGCGGGCCCGGGACGATCACCGCCGATCTCGCCGCCCGGGTCGCGCCGGGAGCCGTAACGGCCGTCGACCAGAGCGCCGACGTTCTCGACGTGGCGCGTGCCGAGGTCGAGCGGCGCAACCTGTCGAACGTCTCGTTTGCCAGCGCCGAAGTGCACAACCTCGACATCGCCGACGACACATTCGACGTGGTCCACGCTCACCAGGTGCTGCAGCATGTCGCCGATCCGGTGCGGGCGCTACGCGAGATGCGCCGCGTCTGCCGCGCGGGCGGAATCGTGGCGGCCCGAGACGCGGACTACGCGGGGTTCATCTGGTTCCCGCGGCTCCCGGAACTCGATCTTTGGCGTGACCTCTACCAAAGTGCGGCCCGTGCCAACGGCGGCGAACCCGATGCGGGCAGGCGCCTGTTGTCGTGGGCTCTCGAGGCGGGATTCGACGACGTCACGCCGACGGGCAGCGTGTGGTGCTACGCGACGGCCGACACCCGCGACTGGTGGGGCGGGATGTGGGCCGACCGGATACTTCACTCCGATGTGGCGCGTGACCTGTTGCACCTGGGCCTGGCCACTTTGGTACAGCTAGAGGAGATCTCGGCGGCGTGGCGGGCCTGGGCGGCAGCACCGGACGGCTGGCTGTCGATCCCGCACGGCGAAATCCTTTGCCGGGCATAGCCTTAAGCTCTAGGCGCCGCGGGGAAGCCGCCGCAAAGGGATTCGAACGCATCGGCGACCTTCAGCACGGTGGAATCGTCGAATCGCTTGCCCACGATCATCATTCCAACGGGCAGACCATCGAGCAGGCCGGCGGGCACTGAGATCGCGGGATGGCCGGTGACGTCGATGGGTGCGGTATTGGTTGCTTTGCCGACCATGCGTTCGAGCAGCGCGAGTTCTTGCGGGCTGCCGGCCGGGAGAGTGTCGGCGGTCCCGGGCACGGTCGGCATCACCAGGACGTCGTATTGCCCAAGTGCTGTGTCGTAGGCGGCGCGGACGTGAGGGACTAGGTTGCGCGCCTTGGCATACGACGCGCCGCCAAGCACTTTCAAGCCAAAGTGCCCGCACAGTGCTGTCGCCTTGATGATGCTGGAGAGTTCATCGGCCTTGATGACTCGTTGCCTTGCGAAGTGCGCCATGAGTTCCGGGTCGTAGAGACCGTCGGCGCCGAGTCCGTATCCGTTGCCATCCAACATCTGATAGCTGACACCGTCGGTAAAGAGGACGGCGAACACGTGCAGAGCGTGGCGGTGCCAGGGCACGCTGACTTCGCCTACGGTGCAGCCGATCTCGGTAAACCGCTGCGCCGCTGATCGGACCACGTCGTCCGCTTCAGGCAGCGAGCCGGGTTGCCCGAAGCCCTCGGTGACAACGCCCACTCGCAGTCCTGACACGTCGCCGGTGAGGGCACGCCGGTAGTCGATCGCGGCAAGCTCGGGGCGCTGGCGCGGGTCATTGCCGTCGGGTCCGGCGAGCACCGTCAGCAGTAATGCGGCGTCGGCGACCGTTCGCGTCATGGGGCCGAGGTGATCCATCGTCCGCTCGATCGGGAACGCCCCCGTGTAGGGGACCAGCCCGTGGGTCGGCTTGTGCCCGACGATGCCGCACAGCGACGCCGGGATCCGGATCGATCCACCTTGGTCGCCGCCGAGTGCCAGCTCGACCTCACCGGCGGCAACGAGTGCGGCGCTGCCGCTGGATGACCCGCCCGTTTCGCGGGTGGTGTCCCATGGGTTGCGCACCGGTCCGGAGGCGGAGGTGAAGCTGGATCCCGATGCGCACAGGTCCTCGCAGACGCTTTTGCCCGCGATGGTTGCCCCGGCGGCAAGCAGCCGCTCGACGACAGTCGCGTCCCGGCTGGGGACGAACCCCTCCACCGCGCGTGACCCGTTCATCATCGGAACGCCGGCGACGGCGATGTTGTCCTTGATCGCCACCGCCCGGTCGGTCAGCAGCCCTTCGGCGCCGGACGCGATTTCAGCCCGGACATACCAGGCGCCGAGTGGGTTCTCGCCGGGCTGCGGGAACCGGTAGGGGCGCTCGGGAGGCTGCGGGCGGGCGAGATCGTCGTACAGCTCGTCGATCAGGTCATAAGACCTCAGCGTGTGCCGCACCACCGCCAGGTAGTTGCGTTGGGCGTCGGCGTCGAGGTGAAAGCCGAAGTGTTCGGCCGCGGCGTCGATGTCCGCTGCCGATGGCCTGGAAATCGTCACACGGTGTCCTTACACCCGTTTGCCCAGCTCAACAATGTGGTATTGGCATTCTCTTTTTTTGCAAGTACGTTATTCATCGATGGATAACGAGTCTCAGACCCCATCGGGCATCCCGCTGCAACCCGTCTACGGGCCGGCGGATATAAGCGCGGAGCCCCCGCCGCCCGGGGAGTTTCCGTTCACGCGGGGCAACTTCGCGTCCGGGTACCGCGGCAAGCTGTGGACTTTCCGGCAATACTCCGGCTTCGGTACCGCCGAGGAGTCCAATCGGCGGTACCGCTACCTGCTGGATCAGGGCGGGACGGGGCTGTCGGTGGCGCTCGATTTGCCCACCCAGTGTGGGTACGACTCCGACGACCCCGAGTTCGGTGAGGAGGTCGGCCGGGTCGGCGTCGCGGTGGACACGCTGGCCGACTTCGAGATCCTGTTCGACGGCATCCCGCTGGACAAGCTCAGCACGAGCATGACGATCAACGGCACGGCGGCGATCCTGCTGGCCTTCTACGTCGCCGCCGCCGAGAAAAAGGGGATACCGCGGACCAAGCTCACCGGGACGATCCAGAACGACATCCTCAAGGAGTACGCATCCCGCGGGACCTGGATCTGGCCGCCGGAGCCGTCACTGCGGCTGATCGCCGACACCATCGAGTTCTGCGCCGCGGAGGTCCCCAGATTCAACGCAATCTCGGTGGCCGGGGCGCACTTCCGCGATGCCGGGGCCAATGCGGTGCAGGAGATGGCGTTCACCCTGGCCGACGGCGTGACCTACTGCGACACCGTGGTGGAGCGCGGCCGGATGACCATCGACCAGTTCGCGCCGCAGATCTCGTTCTTCTTCTACACCCACGGGGACTTCTTCGAAGAGATCGCCAAATACCGTGCGGGACGGCGCCGTTGGGCGACAATCGTGCGGGACCGCTACGGAGCGACGACGGAGAAGGCGTCGATGTTCCGATTCGGCTGTGTCTGTGGTGGCGCATCGCTCTACGCCCCGCAGGCCCACAACAACATCGTCCGGGTGGCCTACGAGGCGATGGCGGCAGTGCTGGGCGGCGTCCAGTCGATGTTCACCGCGGCCTGGGACGAACCGTTCGCACTGCCCACCGAGGAAACCACCACGCTGGCGCTGCGCACCCAGCAGATCCTCGCGCACGAAACCGGCGTCGCCAGCGTCGCCGACCCGCTCGGCGGTTCGTACTTCGTCGAGGCGCTCACCGACTCCACCGAAGCCCGCATCATCGAGATCATGGATGACCTCGAGCGGCACGGCGGTATGGTCCATGCCATCGAGGACGGCTATCTGCAGGGCCTGATCGCCGACGAAGCCTTCCGGGTGCATCAGGACATCGAGGCCGGCACCCGGCCCGTCGTCGGGGTCAACCGCTTCGTGACCGAGGAGCCAGAACACGATGTCGTCACCTACGAGCTCGATGCCGAGGGCCGTGATCTGCAGCTCAAGCGGCTCGCTAAGGTCAAGGCCGAAAGGGACTCGGCCGCAGTAAAATCCAGCCTCGGGGCCCTGTCGCACGCCGCCGAAGGAACCGACAACCTGATGCACAAGCTAGTCGACTGCGCCAACGCCTACTGCACGGTCGGCGAGATGGTCTCCGCGCTCAAAGCGGTGTGGGGCGAATTCCAGCAACCGGTGGTGTTCTAGATGGCCGTTCGGATTCTCGTTGCCAAGCCCGGCCTGGACGGCCACGACCGAGGAGCCAAGATCGTTGCCCGCACTCTGCGCGACGCCGGCTTCGAGGTCATCTACACCGGCATCCGGCAGCGCATCGAAGACATCGCGTCGATCGCGGTCCAGGAGGATGTTGCCGTCGTGGGCCTGAGCATCCTGTCCGGTGCGCACCTGGCGCTGACCACCCGCACCGTCGAGGCGTTGCGGGCCGCCGATGCTGCCGACATCGCCGTCGTCGTCGGCGGAACCATTCCGCACGCCGACGTACCCAAGCTGCTCTCGGCCGGCGCCGCCGCCGTATTCCCCACGGGCACACCGCTCGACACGCTGGTGCGCGAGATCCGTGCGCTGACCGGAACGCCAGAACCAGCCCCGGAGGAACCGTGCGCATCGGAGTAATGATCGGCGCCGAGCGTGGCGATATGGCCCGCAAGGTGGGCAAGCTGGCCTCCGACATCGAATGGGCCGAATCCGCGGGCCTGGACACCGCATGGATGCCGCAGGTGCCCGACGACTTCGACTGCCTGACCATGGTGTCGCTGATGGCCGCGCACAGCTCACGCATCGAGCTGGGTACCGCGGTGGTGCCGCTGCAGGCCCAGCATCCGATTGCCCTTGCCCGCCAAGCGCTTTCGACACACGCGGTGACCGGCGGGCGGCTGGCGCTGGGCGTCGGACCGTCGCATCATTGGATCATCCGGGACATGCTCGGCTTGCCCTATGAGAAGCCGGCCGCCTACACCCGCGATTACCTGCAGGTGCTCAACGCCGCGATTGCCGGGCCGGGTCCCGTTGACGTCGAGAATGATTCGTTCGCGGTGCACAATCCGATGGCGATCGGGGCCGACACCCCGATGCCCGTGCTGGTCGCCGCCCTGGGCCCGGTGATGCTGCAGCTTGCCGGTGAACTCGCCGACGGCACCGTGTTGTGGATGGCCGACGAGCGCGCGATCGGTGATCACATCGCGCCCAAGATCACCACGGCCGCCGCGGATGCCGGGGGGCCCGCGCCGCGGATCGTCGCGGGGGGGGGCCGGTTGGTGTGTGGGGGGGGGCCAAGGGCGGGGGGGCAAAAGGGGGGCCCCCCCCGCCAGGGGGGGGGGGGAGT